>NZ_JBIBEB010000028.1:0-56647 GCF_042902325.1 Pseudomonas sp. NPDC012596
CTGGAACGGCGCGTTGCAACAAATGTGGGAGCGGGCTTGCCCCGCGAAGCGCCGCGCGGGCGGCGCTCGATCTCAAGGGCGCTAAAGATCCCAAGACGAGCACTCCGCGAGAGCAGCACTTACCCCCATAAAACCCCCAAGCCAGCCCCCAACCCGCCCCCATATAACAGATTGATCTAAAACTCTCATAAATCGCTCAGGTCAGTTCCTTACAGGTGCCCTAATCCGGGGCACTGATTCCCCAACGGAAAAACCGGTAAGGACCTATGTGCGGATTAGCTGGAGAGTTGCGTTTCACCCCCATCGACCAAGCCCCTCGCCCGGCGGACCTCGCCGCGGTAGAGCGCATGACCCATCACCTGGCGCCCCGCGGCCCCGACGCCTGGGGCTTCCATAGCCTGGGCCCGATCGCCCTCGGCCACCGCCGGCTGAAAATCATGGACCTGTCCGACGGTTCGGCACAGCCCATGGTCGATAACACCCTGGGCCTGTCGCTGGCCTTCAACGGTGCCATCTACAACTTCCCCGAACTGCGCCAAGAGCTGCAGGACCTGGGTTACACCTTCTGGTCCGACGGCGACACCGAGGTGTTGCTCAAGGGCTACCACGCCTGGGGCGCAGCCTTGCTGCCCAAGCTCAACGGCATGTTCGCCCTGGCCATCTGGGAGCGCGACAACCAGCGCCTGTTCCTGGCCCGCGACCGCCTCGGCGTCAAGCCGCTGTACCTGTCGCGCAACGGCGAGCGCCTGCGCTTTGCTTCGACGCTGCCAGCGCTGCTCAAAGGCGGCGACATCGACCCGATGATCGACCCGGTTGCGCTCAACCATTACCTCAACTTCCACGCCGTGGTGCCCGCGCCACGCACTTTGCTGGCCAACGTGCAGAAGCTCGAGCCGGGCACCTGGATGCGGGTAGACCGCCACGGTGAAGTGGAGCGCCAGACCTGGTGGCAGCTGCATTACGGCCCTAACCCGGACGAGCGCGAACTCGACCTGGAAGGCTGGACCACCCGTGTGCTCGACGCCACCCGCGATGCGGTGGCCATCCGCCAACGGGCTGCCGTCGATGTTGGCGTGCTGCTGTCGGGCGGTGTCGACTCCAGCCTGTTGGTCGGCCTGTTGCGCGACGTGGGCGTGGACGACCTGTCGACCTTCTCCATCGGCTTCGAGGATGCCGGTGGCGAACGTGGCGACGAATTCCAGTATTCCGACCTGATCGCCAAGCATTACGGCACCCGCCACCACCAGTTGCGCATCGACGAACGTGAAATCATCGAGCAGCTGCCGGCCGCCTTCCGCGCCATGAGCGAACCGATGGTCAGCCACGACTGCATTGCCTTCTACCTGCTGTCGCGAGAGGTGGCCAAGCATTGCAAGGGTGTGCAGAGCGGCCAGGGCGCCGACGAGCTGTTTGCCGGCTACCACTGGTACCCGCAGGTGGACGGCGCCGAGGATGCCTTCGGCGCCTACCGCGATGCCTTCTTCGACCGCAGCCATGCCGAGTACCGCGATACCGTGCAGGCGCCGTGGCTGCTGGAGACCGACGCAGCCGGCGATTTCGTGCGCGAACACTTCGCCCGCCCCGGTGCCGCCGATGCGGTGGACAAGGCGCTGCGCCTGGACAGCACGGTGATGCTGGTGGACGACCCGGTCAAACGCGTCGACAACATGACCATGGCCTGGGGCCTGGAGGCGCGTACGCCGTTCCTCGATTACCGCCTGGTGGAACTGTCGGCGCGTATTCCGGCGCGTTTCAAGTTGCCGGACGGCGGCAAGCAGGTGCTCAAGCAGGCCGCGCGCCGCGTGATCCCCCACGAAGTGATCGACCGCAAAAAAGGTTACTTCCCGGTGCCCGGCCTCAAACACCTGCAAGGCGCCACCCTGGACTGGGTACGCGAGTTGCTGACCGACCCCAGCCAGGACCGCGGCCTGTTCAACCCTGCCATGGTCGACCGCCTGCTGAGCAACCCGCATGGCCAGCTGACCCCGCTGCGCGGCTCCAAGCTGTGGCAGCTGGCCGCGCTGAACCTGTGGCTCAGCGAACAAGGAATCTGACCCATGAAGCCCCATGAAACCGCTTACGGCCAGCGCCTGCTGCGCGGCCAGGCGCCGTCCTACGAGCGCCTGCAGGCGCGCCTGGCCGGCGATGGCAGCGAGCCCCACGACCAGCCGCGCGCCCTGCACTGCGGCTGGGGCCGGCTGTTGATCGGCCACACCTATCCGGACCCCGCAACCCTAGCCGAGGCGCTGCAGGAAGAGCGCCCCGGTGAGCGCGACATCGCCCTGTATGTGGCGGCGCCGCAACAGCTGCTGGCGCAGGCACCGCAGCAGTTGTTCCTCGACCCCTCCGACACCTTGCGCCTGTGGTTCTCCGACTACCGCCAGGCGCAGCGGGTGTTCCGCGGCTTTCGCATCCGCCGGGCGCAGAGCGACGCCGACTGGCAGGCGATCAACAGCCTTTACCAGGCGCGCGGCATGCTACCGGTGCAACCCGAACTGCTGACCCCACGCCACCTGGGCGGGCCGGTGTACTGGCTGGCCGAGGACGAAGACACCCATGCGGTGATCGGCAGTGTCATGGGCCTGAACCACAGCAAGGCCTTTGACGACCCCGAACACGGCAGCAGCCTGTGGTGCCTGGCCGTCGACCCGCACTGCACCCGCCCCGGCGTGGGCGAGGTGCTGGTGCGCCACCTGATCGAGCACTTCATGAGCCGCGGGCTTGCCTACCTGGACCTGTCGGTGCTGCATGACAACCGCCAGGCCAAGCGGCTTTATGAAAAGCTGGGTTTCCGCAACCTGCCGACCTTCGCGGTCAAGCGCAAGAACGGCATCAACCAGCAACTGTTCCTCGGCCCCGGCCCTGAAGCCGGGCTCAACCCGTATGCGCGGATCATCGTCGATGAGGCGTACCGGCGTGGCATCGAAGTGCAGGTGGACGATGCCACCGCCGGGCTGTTCACCCTCAGCCTTGGCGGGCGTCGGGTACGCTGCCGCGAATCACTCAGCGACCTGACCAGTGCGGTCAGCATGACCCTCTGCCAGGACAAGCGCCTTACCCAGCAGGCCCTGCACAACGCCGGCCTGCAGGTACCGATGCAGCAACTGGCCGGCAACGCTGACGACAACCTGGCGTTTCTCGACGAGCACGGCGCCGTGGTGGTCAAGCCGGTGGATGGCGAGCAAGGCCAAGGGGTGGCGGTCAACCTGACCACTTACGATGAAGTCAGCCAGGCCATCGAACACGCCCGGCGTTTCGACAGCCGCGTGCTGCTGGAAAGCTTCCACCCCGGGCAAGACCTGCGCATCCTGGTAATCGGCCATGAAGTGGTGGCCGCGGCCATCCGCCACCCGGCGCAGGTGATCGGTGACGGCAAGCACAGCGTCAAGGCGCTGATCGAAGCCCAGAGCCGTCGTCGTCAGGCCGCGACCGGTGGCGAAAGCCGCATTCCGATGGATGACGAGACCGAACGCACCCTGCGTGATGCCGGCCTCGACTACACCAGCGTGCTGCCCGCCGGCCAGCGCCTGGCCGTGCGCCGGACTGCCAACCTGCACACCGGTGGCACGCTGGAAGACGTGACCGAGCGCCTGCACCCGGTGCTGGCCGATGCGGCGGTGCGCGCTGCGCGCGCGCTGGACATTCCGGTAGTGGGCCTGGACCTGATGGTGCGCGACGCCGAGCACCCCGATTACGTGATCATCGAGGCCAACGAGCGGGCTGGGTTGGCCAACCATGAACCGCAGCCAACGGCGGAGCGCTTTGTCGACCTGCTGTTCCCGCATAGCCGGGCGTTGGCGTGAATCAATGAAGGCCTCTTCGCGGGGCAAGCCCGCTCCCACAGGTTCACTGTTGCCCTTTAGCCCAGCGGCAAACTGTGGGAGCGGGCTTGCCCCGCGAAGAGGCCGGCAAAGGAGTACACATGTCTGAACGACACCCCGAACCCGATCTCGACTACCTCAAACGCGTGCTCCTGGAGATGCTCGCCATCCCCAGCCCCACCGGCTTTACCGACACCATCGTGCGCTACGTCGCCGAGCGCCTGGATGAACTGGGCATCCCCTTCGAGCTGACCCGCCGCGGCACCATCCGCGCCACCCTCAAGGGCCGGCAAAGCTCCCCCGACCGCGCCGTCTCGGCCCACCTCGACACCATCGGTGCCAGCGTGCGCCAGCTGCAGGACAATGGCCGCCTGGCGTTGGCGCCGGTGGGCTGCTGGTCAAGCCGCTTCGCCGAGGGCAGCCGGGTCAGCGTGTTCACCGACACCGGCGTGTTTCGCGGCAGCGTGCTGCCGCTGATGGCCAGCGGGCATGCCTTCAACACCGCCATTGACCAGATGCCGGTCAGTTGGGAGCACGTGGAGGTTCGCCTGGACGCCTACTGCGCCACGCGCGCCGACTGCGAAGCGCTGGGGCTGTCGATCGGCGACTTCGTCGCCTTCGACCCGTTGCCGGAGTTCACCGAAAGCGGCCACATCAGTGCCCGCCACCTGGATGACAAAGCCGGCGTCGCGGCGCTGCTGGCTGCGCTCAAGGCGGTGGTGGAGAGCGGCCGCCAGCCACTGATCGACTGCCATCCGCTGTTCACCATCACCGAAGAGACCGGCTCCGGCGCCGCCGCTGCCCTGCCCTGGGACGTCAGCGAGTTCGTCGGCATCGACATCGCCCCGGTCGCGCCTGGCCAGGCGTCCAGCGAACATGCCGTCAGCGTGGCCATGCAGGACTCCTCGGGGCCCTACGACTACCACCTGTCGCGCCACCTGCTGAAACTGGCCGGCGACCAGGACCTGCCGGTACGCCGCGATGTATTCCGCTACTACTTCAGCGATGCCCACTCGGCGGTGACCGCAGGGCACGACATCCGCACCGCGCTGATCGCGTTCGGCTGTGATGCGACCCATGGCTACGAGCGCACCCATATCGACAGCCTCGCCGCGCTCAGCCGCCTGCTGTCGGGCTACCTGCTGAGCCCGCCGGTGTTCGCCAGCGATTCCAACCCGGCCAATGCCTCGCTCGAGCGCTTCAGCCATCAGCTGGAGCACGACGCGCAGATGGAGAGTGACACGCGGGTGCCGGCCGTCGACAGCCTGGTGGGCAACAAGGGGTGAGCCACAGCCAACGGGTTTCGCGTAGCATGGGCGTATTGTTCAATGAAGCCGAATACCGCCCATGCTGATCCCCTACGAGCAACTGCAAGCCGAAACCCTGACCCGTTTGATCGAGGATTTCGTCACCCGTGACGGTACCGACAACGGCGACGACACGCCGCTGGAAACCCGCGTGCTGCGGGTGCGCCAGGCGTTGGCCAAGGGCCAGGCGTTCATCCTGTTCGACCTTGAGAGCCAGCAATGCCAGTTGCTGGCCAAACATGATGTGCCGCGCGAGCTGCTCGACTGACAATACTGGCCTCATCGCGGGGCAGCCCACGATGAGGCCGGCACACTCGGCTCAAGCCGAATCGCCCTTGCGCACCTCGCCCGCCTTGATCCGCTTGTACACCTCGGCCCGGTGCACCGGCACCTCGCGCGGCGCACTGACGCCAAAACGCACCATGCCATCGCGGGTTTCCACCACTTTGATCTGAATATCGTCACCGATGGTGATGACTTCGCCGACTTCGCGTCCAATGACCAACATGCTGCGGTCCTCCGGCAACAGGGAAAGCCGTAGACTGCATGGGGTTATTCGGCTATTCAACGCCCTCGCAACAATTCAGAACATGCCTACTCAGGCAGGTAACTTCCCCTACAGACGCACCCTACGATCAGCGTATTTGAGCCTTGCCACGCATCTTCACCGCCATCTGCGCCATCTCGTCGTACAGCCGCTCCGGCGACTGCCGCTTGAGCGCCCACGCCTGGCGCCCAGCCTCATGGGGCAGAATCAGGAATTCGCCGGCTGCGACCTGTTGATGGATATGCTCGGCGATGTCTGCTGCGCTGATCGGCGAGCCTTCCAGCAGCTTGCCGACCTGGGCTTTCATTGCCGGGTTGGGGCCGCGGAAAGAGTCCAGCAAGTTGGTCTGGAAGAACGACGGGCACACCACGTGCACGGCCACCTCCAACTGCCGCAGCTCCACCAGCAAGCTCTCCGACAGTGCCAGCACACCGGCCTTGGCAACGTTGTAGTTGCTCATGCCCGGGCCCTGCATCAACGCCGCCATCGAAGCCACGTTGATGATCCGCCCCTTGCTGCGCTCGAGCAGCGGCAAGAAGGCCTTGCAGCCCTTGACCACCCCCATCAGGTTGACCGCGATCTGCCAGTCCCAGTCCTCCAGCGACAGCTCGGCGAAGAACCCGCCCGAGGCCACGCCCGCATTGTTGACGATCACGTCGATACCACCAAACCTCTCGTCGCAGGCCTGGGCCAGGGCGGTCAGCTGGCTGTAGTCGCGCACGTCACAACGCTGGGTGAAGCCCGTGCCACCTGCGCTACTCACAAGCTCCAGGGTTTCGCGCAGGCCGGGCTCGTTGACATCGGCCAGCGCCAAACGCCAGCCCTCGCGCGCCCAGCGCAGGGCGATCTCGCGGCCGAGGCCGGACCCGGCGCCCGTGATCATGATGCGGTTTTGCATGGTGGCAGGCCTTGTGCTTATGGGTTGTCAGGCCAGTCTAATCAAGGCTTTGCCGGGTGGGAGGGTCCATCAGGGTAGTGAATGGGCGGGCATGACCAAGCGGTCAGTGCCGAGCAAATGGAATCTTTCGCAAGCGGCACCGGTCCGAATTAACAAGAGGCCAGCAATCCGAGGCTCTTGACCCCTAACCACGCAAGGACTCCGTCATGACCACGATCCTCATCATCATCCTGATCCTGCTGTTGATTGGTGGCTTACCGGTCTTCCCACACTCACGCAGCTGGGGCTATGGCCCGTCCGGCATCATCGGCGTGGTGCTGGTGATACTGCTGGTGCTGTTGTTACTTGGCATGATCTAGATCTAGCGTCCGGAATGAAAAAACCGCGCTACGGGCAACAGCCGTAGCGCGGTTTTTCATTGCCGGTGGGTCAGTGCTGAACGGCGCACGCACCCGGCTGCCATCCTATAGGTTGGCATCGAATACAATTGTCACGACCGCCTGATACTCGATGCCAGGCAACATGTCCTGTTGCCTGGTGGGGCCGCGGGGGTTCACATGGAAGTGCAGCTGCCCTTGGCTGCCAGTCACTCCCTCCTGGGGAACTTCGAGGGTGATGGCGTCCGCAACCCCGCCAAAGGTCAGTGCCTGCCGATGGAGCGAACGGCCCTGGTATGAAGCACCTGGCAAGGTCATCGCCAGAAACAGCGGTATGCCGTGGCCCTTGGCCGACCGTAGGCTGCACGTGCTACCCAGCCCGGTGCTGCACAGTGCCCAGACTTTGAAGGGCCCACTGGCAGTCAGGCTGAAGGCAACGTCCTTTTCCAGTTTTTCTGCCAGGCTGCGTCCATGCCCCTTCGGTGGCACCAGTGCCACCTGTTCGGCGCCCGGTTCAAAGCGCACTTGAAGGTCATGCACCACCTCCAGCTCGATGTTGATTGCCACTGAGTCAGCAGTGAGCCCGGAGACCGTTCGGCTCGCCCCCAGGCCTATATCCCTGTCCGGGCCAATCGAATAGGCCACGCGCCCTCGATAGACACCCGACTTCAAGCTCGCCGGCAATGGCGTCTTCAGTGCGTAACCCAGCGTCAGATGACTGACATGGTAAGTGCTCGCATCAGCCGTGTTGAGGTTGGCCCAACACCCGCTGCTGGCCAGCGACCACAGAAACAAGCGGTGCGCAGCGCTGGCCAAGGCAACCTGACAACCACTCGAGTCAAGGCCCGTGCGCGCCGTAGGCGCAGGCAACCCATCGTCCGAGGTTACTGCGCCGCCCAGGTGGGTGATGGCAAAGTCCATGCTGACCTGCTCACCGGATTGATCACGGACCATTACTAGCGCAGTCGGCTGAACAGGGGCTGATAGGTAGAAGCCGTCAGCACCCTCGCCATCCACTGTTTTCGAGTACTCGACGTTCACATCCAGCAGATTCGCCAGCGGCTGGCTACACAGCTGCGGCAGCTGAGTGCAGACAGGCGACGACCTGGGTGTCAGGTTTTCAAATTGCCGGGTCTCGCCGCGGTAACGCAGCTTCAGCGTAACGTCGGCCGCCTGCGCCCAGGACCCGCCGAACACGCCACAAGCCAGCGCTAGCATTGCACACTTACGAAACATCGCCCGCCCTCTCACCCTGCCTTGAAGTTCATGGCTTTGCGCGCATCGCCTTCCACCAGTTCGAAGCGATACTCGACACCCGGTTTTTCGACGAAATCACGTGTGCGCCCAGGGCGAAGATGCTGCTTGGCCGGAGGATCACACTGGTCATCGAGCAGTACACAGGCCTGGACGTTGTCGAGCAGTACCGTGGCATTGCCCTCGTTGCGCACGGTCCATTTTCCGCCGGCTTGCTCGATCGAGGTCTGGTACTGCGTGGCAGCAGGTTGGGTAATCAAAATGGTGCCGAAACCTGCCAGAAACTGCACACCGGCACTGAGTTCCTCGCGGTAAGCCTCAAGCTCCGTTTCATCCAGCGCGAAGCTGTCATCCTGTTGTGGTACCACCGGGATGAAGCGCAGCCGGTAATAACGCTCCCGGTCCCGCTCACCGCGATACAGCAACCGTACGGCCTGCATGCCGCGTGCCGGGATGATCATCCGTGCGGGGCTGGCGACAACGCTGCGCTGATCGAAGGGCAACTGATCGATTTCCACTTCACGGGGCTCGGCTTGCCCGTCGTAGACCAGTTCCAGCACGCTGACCTTGACGAAGGCGGTACTGTCCCCTCTGTTGTAGATGCGTTTGGCGGAGGTGCCCTTGCCCGGTTCGAGGTAATCGTACAGAGCCCCGACATCCAGCTGTGGCCCGGCCTGAGCAAACCACGGCAGCATCAACGCTACGAACAACATGGGGGATAACTGAAATGTGAATCTGTGCATCTTCAACCTCTGCTTGCTCAACATTCATCCATCGGCCCCGGAATCGGGCCCGCTACAGCGTCATGCTGAAAACCGGTTCAGCCCATACTCGGCACACAGCGCTGATCACCCACAATCAGTAAGTCATCCTCGCGCTCGAAGTCGGCCGGGGTTAACGCCAGAAGACAATTACCTGCCCCGCCATGGCGAATTTCCAAGGTGGGCCGTGACTCACTCATTTCAACGCTGAAGTAGCCATCCACCTCGACCACCGTGCGCCCGGCGTCATTGACCACGTGCGCGCCCTGCAGTGGCTGGCCTTGCCCATCGAGCAGCCGGCCAAATACGGTGACCGTTCGCATCACCTTCAATGTGTGGTACCCCACCCCACCGCGGTTGAGGTGGTAGTCGATAGCGAGGGGTTGGATCTGTGCGGGCGGCACGTCCTTGGCGTCGAAGTCGAAGCGCACATGGCCCGATTTGAACGCCGTCACCGGCACGATATTGCGCCCCGGGCGCAGCACTGCACTCAAGCCCTGGCCATCGTTGGCCCGCAGCTTCATACCTGGCAGGTCGCTTTCGACATCGATGATCAAGCCGGCTTCGAACGGTAGGTTATGGCCACCGATGGCCAGCTTCCCGTCGCCCAGCGCAAGGGTGCTGTCCAGGTTGAGGCCAGCACTGAGGTTATTGTTGAAAGAAGAACTCTGGGCATAAGCATCGCCCTGCAGCGCCTGGCTGTGAAACCGCCCGTTGGCGGCCAGGCTGGTGCCATAACTGTCGAGCGTCGCGCTGCCCCCCAGGCTGTGCACCGGGCCAAGGTCGACGTTGCGCCGATACCACAGTGAAGCGTAAGGGTCATTGCCCCCCTCACGCGAGGCGCGGCTACCGACATCGACCCCAAGTTGCCTGCCCTCGCGTTCAAGGTTCATGCTCATAGCAAGGTTAACGCCGCGGCTTCGGGCACCGGCGCTGCTGCGTGTTCCAGGCCTGTCGAAAAGAGACAGGCGAACACTGCTTCGATGCCCCCGCAGTGTTCCGTTGAACGCCCAGCTCAGGTCGGCGCCCAGGCCACTTGCCGAGCCTGCGCTGTGTTCCAGGCGCAGCGTCGCTGAGCTTCGCGAGGTTACCCGGTGGTTTAGCGAAAAGGCGGTGCGACTGCGCACCTGCCGCAGTGACGTAGCGTCGCGGTCGTTTTCGCGGGGCTCGAGCCAGCTTTGGCTGTGGGTCAGCAACAACGAGCCCGCAGGGAAGGTATGAGTCAACTGCAGATCGCTGCTGTTGCCCATGCCCCGGGTCTGATTAAGGCCGGCGTAGAGCTTGAACCGCTCATGCACATCCCAGTCCAGCGAGGTACCTAACTGCAGGTCGGCATCGACCTGTTGCACCGACAGCCCCAGTATCGCGGCAGGATGCACAAGGTAGTTGGAGAGGGCACCGAACGCCGGGCTCGGTTCACGCGGGTCATTCCAGTTACTCAGTAGCTCGACCTGCTGGCCCAGGTAGAGGTTGTAGCGCCAGCGGTTGTCCATGTTCTGCCATCGGCTCGGCTTGTAGATGGACACTTCACTGCGCGAAGTCTCCAGGCCGTCCTCAAGCAAGCGCAGCTCCACGTCGTAGATGCCGCCGGGCAACACCCGCGTATCGAGCGCCTGCAAACCAGGCTGTACCGGCTGGCTGTTGATCAGTGAGCCATTGCGGTAGATCTCCACGATGCCGGGGCGGTTTGGGGTGACATAAACCGGCACAGCGCTGGCCTGGCCACTGTCGACCAGCAGGCTGTCACTGCTGCCTAGCATCAAGGCAAGCGTGCTATCGGGACGACGCCCCAGTAGCGTGGGCTGGCGCACCAGGCCTTGCGCGCCAATGGAGATGTACCCCAGCCGAAAGAAATGCTCGTCGTGCATGCTCTCAGCGTAAAGCTGGTGCATGCGATAGCGCACATCGCCTTGCTCAGTTGCGCTGCGATCGACGCGTGCATCGGCAAGCGTCGTCCAGTTATGCAGGTTGCCCTGGCCGAGCAGGCCGAGCCTGCCGGTGGTCTGGTTGCCATCATTGACCAGGTTCAGCTGGTTACGCAGGAGCAGCCCGGCGCTGCTCTGCTCCGGGAGGCGGTGGTAGAGCGCGTCCTGTTCCAGCTTTTCGGCATTGGATGTCAGCAGCGACAACTGGGAATTGGCCAGGCTGTAATGAATAGCCTGCAACCCGTCCGGGCAGTTTTGCAGGCAGTCGCCCAGCACCCGCCCGTCCGCCAGCCGCTGCTGCCATAACTGCCTGAGTGTGGACGGCTCTTTACTTTGTTCAGTGTCGGTAAACGCCAGCAACTGCACGCGGTTATCACGGCTCAGCACCACCATGGCATCACCGAGGTAGCGCTGGTCCAGTTCTACGCGCACGGCAAGCGGTACATCGAAAAAGTGTGCCTCGAAGTCTTCTGGTAAACGCCCGAATATGTTCAGGCCGACGGCACTGGGCGCGCGCTCGGCCGACACTTGGAGGGGTAAGAGGCAGGCAGCACCCAGCAGCCAGGCAGCAAGTACGCGGCCGGGTGCAGCAAACTGGAACATGATTCAATCCACATCAATACCTGCCTCACCGCTCGCAAACTTCTGGCTAGGGTAAGACAGGCGGCACCGCATCATCAAAGGCTGGAGGAGGAAGTTTCAAACAGTACGCTCACTACCCCTTCATACTCCCCTTTTTTATAACCATTGCCGGGTTTTATAGCGGCAAAAGTAATCGGAAGATCAGCACCAGCATTAGCGTCTTCTGCGCTCATGACGTCTACGGGAGATAACGTCAATAACTCAGTTCCTACCGTGATGGCAAGCTGAATGACCTCGTCAGTTTTTTGTGTGTTTCGCAACTCTGCTGCCGCCTCCAGTTTGGCCTGGATGGCGCCAAGATCGCTCTGAGCCTCGAAATAATGAGTTACCGGATTGAAATTATCGTTTTGCACCTGATACTCAAGCTCCACGGGCTGGTTCATCCAATCCAATTTAGGCTCGACTGAAAAGTTGTTCCCGGGAATAGTCGCCGTCACCGAAATATTCTGGGTTATAGGCGGAGGGGGGGACGCGACAGCGGCACCAGCAAACAGTGCAATGAACGGGACAGCCAATGCATAGGGTTTCACAATAATTTTCCTTTTTGGGATTAAAATAATCAGATAACAGGCGCAGAGGGAACAACCCCATAAAAACGCTAATCAGGGGCGCCCGTTTCAAGCGTTAGGGTGACTTGCGTACTGTACTTGCCGGGCAGTTTAGCCCCTATCCCTGAATGCCCCCAGAACCTGAATGGAATGGTTTTTCCTTGGGCGGCATCAGCAGCGCTCACTATTAAAGTCGGCTTCGGCTGCATCAACTCGCGATTCAACTGGATCTGGTAGTTACGATTATCTTGCGCACCGTGTTCGCGTTTAAAATTATATTGTTTTTTGTCTGTGCTCGCGTAAATCGGCCCGTAGGTACTCTTTACAGTAATATTTCTTGTGACGTCCTTGAAGGTGGGTCCACTCGGATCATATTCCAGCTCAAGATCTTGGCCCCACCAATTGCCTTCAGCTGTCACCTGAAACTCCGGGGTCGACACGACAGCCTGGACACTAATGTCCTGCGGTATTTCCTTCGCCCCTACAGTGCCCGCCACGCCAACGAGTACAAGGGGGATTAAACAGCGTAATTTCATTGAGCAGCTCCCAAAAGTGCCGGCATCTATCAAGCACTTGCGACATCAGGAACTGTACGATCAGGACATCACTAGGTATGTAGGAAACTTCTGACGAACTGCATGCAATAAAAAACGCCCCGACAGGCGGGGCGTTTTTCATTGCATCGCATTAGCGTTAGTGTGAAACCGCCCCGCTGGCCCCCAGGCCAGTCTGCGAACGGACGAACTGCGGGTAGAACAACGCACGTTCGTCGTCAGCCGCCTTGGACTTGTCGGTGACCGAGAAGAACCAGATACCGACGAAGGCAATCAGCATCGAGAACAGTGCCGGGTACTCGTACGGGTAAATGGCTTTCTCGTGGCCGAGGATCTGCACCCAGATGGTCGGGCCAAGGATCATCAGGCCAACCGCACTGACCAGGCCCAGCCAGCCGCCAATCATGGCGCCGCGGGTGGTCAGTTTCTTCCAGTACATCGAGAGCAGCAGCACCGGGAAGTTGCAGCTGGCGGCGATGGAGAAGGCCAGGCCAACCATGAACGCGATGTTCTGCTTCTCGAACAGAATGCCCAGGCCGATCGCCAGCACCCCCAGTGCAATGGTGGTGATCTTCGACACGCGGATCTCGTCCTTGTCGTTGGCCTTGCCCTTGCGCCAGACGCTGGCGTACAGGTCGTGGGACACCGCCGAAGCACCGGCCAGGGTCAGGCCGGCAACCACGGCCAGGATGGTGGCGAACGCCACCGCCGAGATGAAGCCGAGGAAGATGCTACCACCCACGGCATCGGCCAGGTGCACCGCCGCCATGTTGTTGCCACCCAGCAGGGCGCCGGCGGCGTCCTTGAAGTCTGGGTTGGTGCTGACCAGCAGAATCGCGCCAAAACCGATGATGAAGGTCAGGATGTAGAAGTAGCCAATGAACCCTGTGGCGTAGAGCACGCTCTTGCGGGCTTCCTTGGCATCGCTGACGGTGAAGAAGCGCATCAGGATGTGCGGCAGGCCGGCGGTACCGAACATCAGCGCCAGGCCCAGCGAGAAGGCCGAGATCGGGTCTTTGACCAGGCCACCCGGGCTCATGATCGCTTCACCCTTGCTGTGCACCTTGATCGCTTCGGAGAACAGCGTGTTGAAGTCGAAGCCCACGTGTTTCATGACCATCAGCGCCATGAAGCTGGCACCGGACAGCAGCAGCACAGCCTTGATGATCTGCACCCAGGTGGTGGCCAGCATGCCGCCGAACAGCACGTACAGGCACATCAGGATGCCCACCAGGATCACCGCGACGTGGTAGTCCAGGCCGAACAGCAGCTCGATCAGCTTGCCGGCGCCGACCATCTGCGCGATCAGGTAGAACGCCACCACCACCAGCGACCCGGAGGCCGACAGGGTGCGGATTTCCTTCTGCCCGAGGCGGTACGAGGCCACGTCGGCGAAGGTGTACTTGCCCAGGTTGCGCAGGCGTTCGGCGATCAGGAAGAGGATGATCGGCCAACCGACCAGGAAACCGATCGAGTAGATCAGGCCGTCGTAGCCGGAGGTGAACACCAGGGCGGAAATACCCAGGAAGGAGGCTGCCGACATGTAGTCGCCGGCAATCGCCAGGCCGTTCTGGAAGCCTGTGATCTTGCCACCGGCCGCGTAGTAGTCGGCCGCCGACTTGTTGCGTTTGGAGGCCCAGTAGGTAATGCCGAGGGTGAAGGCGACGAAGGCCACGAACATGGCGATCGCGGAAACGTTCAGCGGCTGTTTCTGCACCTCGCCGGTCAGGGCATCAGCGGCCCACACGGCGGGTGCAAAAGCGCCGCAGGCCAGTACGGCCAGGGCTTTGGCGTGGCGAATCATTGTTGCGCCTCCTTCAGGATGGCCTTGTTCAGCTCATCGAATTCGCCGTTGGCGCGGCGTACGTAGATGGCGGTCAGGACGAATGCCGAAACGATCAGGCCGACGCCCAGGGGAATGCCCCAGGTAATCGACGACTCAGGGCTGAGCTTGGCACCCAGCAGATGAGGACCGTAGGCGATCAGGAGGATGAAGGCGCAGTACAGGCCGAGCATGATCGCCGAGAGAATCCAGGCGAACCGTTCGCGCTTTGTGACCAGCTCCTTGAAGCGGGGGCTGTTTTGTATCGAGAGGTAAATGCTGTCGTTCATTGTTTTTGTCCTAGCAGCACAGATAGGGGATGGAACCCACACCGTCACTTTATGCTGCCGTTGGACGCCAACCAGACGACCTTAGTCTTAGATGCAACACTGTCTTGCAGAATCGGTAACAACCAGAAGGCCAGTATGCCCCAATCGCCGGCAAGCCGACTCCCACACAGTCACAACATGGCCCGATGCCTGTGATGGCCCTGTGGGAGCCGGCTTGCCGGCGATTGGGGGCACACTGGCCCTGAAATCAATTACTTGCCCGTCCACTCCTTGACCCGATCCGGGTGCTTGGCCACCCAATCCTTCGCCGCCGCTTCAGGCTTGGCACCTTCCTGGATCGCCAGCATCACCTCGCCGATCTCGTCCTTGGACTGCCAGCTGAACTTCTTGAGGAACTCAGCCACCTCCGGCGCCTTGGTTGCCAGCGCTTTGCTGCCGATGCTGTTGACCGTCTCGGCAGCACCATAAACGCCTTTCGGGTCTTCGAGGAACTTCAGCTTCCACTTGGCGAACATCCAATGCGGCACCCAGCCGGTTACCGCAATCGACTGTTGCTTGGCATAGGCACGGCCCAGTTCGGCAGTCATTGCCGCGCCGGAGCTTGCCTGCAGTTTGTAACCTGTCAGGTCGTAATCCTTGATGGCCTGGTCGGTCTTGAGCATCACCCCGGAACCTGCGTCGATGCCGACGATTTTCTGCTTGAAGGTGGCGTCGGTCTTGAGGTCGGTGATGCTGTTGGCCTTGACGTATTCGGGGACGATCAGGCCGATCTTGGCGTCCTTGAAGTTGGCGCCGTAGTCGACCACGTTGTCTTTGTTCTTGGTCCAGTACTCACCGTGCGTGACCGGCAGCCAGGCCGAGAGCATGGCGTCGAGTTTGCCGGTGGCCACGCCTTGCCACATGATGCCGGTGGCCACGGCCTGCAGCTTCACGTCGTAGCCGAGTTTCTGCTTGATCACTTCAGCGGCCACGTTGGTGGTCGCCACACTGTCGGCCCAACCGTCCACGTAACCAATGCTTACTTCTTTGGCCATTGCCTGTGCAGCGCTCATGGCCAATACCAGGGCGGTGCCCACCCCCAGAAAACGTCGCACTGTCTTCAAAGTCGCCATCAAAGCATCCCCTCGTCAGGTCTCGGAGATTGCATCATGGTCCTGCAACAACGCGCGACCTGCTCCAGCTGCGACCTGTACCGACTGCTTTGCGACAGCACTGTGCCATTAGCGTCATCGGCCTACGCGGTTCTGCGCGATCCTTGCATGCCAAATGATTGGCGCCGGGCTACTATCTAACGCTTTGCGCTGACGATGGACCGCCTGATGCCCACCCCTCCCCGTTTGCTGATGCCGTTTTACCTGCTCGCCTGCCTGCTTGCCCTGCTCGGCCTCGGCGCGCTCTGGTACGGGCTTGGCAAGCCGATTCAGCTGCCCGACGCGGCCAGCCCGACGCACAAACTGCAGTGCGCCTCGTACACCCCGTTCGACAAAGACCAGTCGCCGTTCGACCAGCCGTTCCGCCTGCGCCCGGCGCGCATGGACGCCGACCTGGCGCTGCTGGCCGAGCGATTCCAGTGCATCCGTACCTATTCCATGACCGGCCTGGAGGCAATCCCGGCGCTGGCGCGCAAGCATGGGCTGAAAGTGATGCTCGGGGCCTGGGTCAATGCCAACTCGGTCGACACCGACAAGGAAGTGGACTTGCTGATCGCTGCCGCCAATGCCAACCCGGACGTGGTCAGCGCTGTGATCGTCGGCAACGAGGCGCTGCTGCGCAAGGAAGTCACCGGCGAGCGCCTGGCCGGGTTGATCAACAAGGTGAAAAGCCAGGTGAAGGTGCCGGTCACCTATGCCGACGTGTGGGAGTTCTGGCTGCAGCACCCGCAGGTAGCGCCCGCGGTGGACTTCCTGACCATCCACCTGCTGCCCTATTGGGAGGATGACCCACGCGGCATCGACGATGCCCTGGCGCATGTCGCCGATGTGCGCCGGGTGTTCGGCACGCGCTTTGCGCCCAAGGATATCCTCATCGGCGAGACCGGCTGGCCCAGCGAAGGCCGCCAGCGCGAGACCGCCGTGCCCAGCCGAGCCAACGAGGCGCGCTTCATCCGCGGCTTTGTAGCTATGGCCGAGGCCAATGGTTGGCACTACAACCTGATCGAGGCCTTCGACCAGCCATGGAAGCGTGCCAGCGAGGGCGCCGTGGGTGGTTACTGGGGGCTGTACGATGCAGACAGGCAGGACAAAGGCGTACTCGAAGGGCCGGTGAGCAACCTGCACCACTGGCCACAGTGGTGGCTGGCCAGCGCGGTGCTGATGGCCGTCATGCTGCTGTTGGCCGGGCGCCCTGCCAGCGCGCGGGCCGCCTTGCTGTTGCCGCTGCTGGCGGCATTGGGCGCGGGCTGCCTGGGGTTGTGGGGCGAGCTGATGCGGACCCACGCGCGATTTGCCGGGGAATGGCTCTGGGCCGCCGTGCTGGCAGGACTGAACCTGCTGGTGCTGGCCCATGCCGTGCTGGCGCTGGCGCGCCGGGCAGGTTGGCGTGAAAGGTTGTTTGCCTGGTTCGAGGCGCGTGCGGGGTGGCTGTTGCTGGCTGCCGGCTTTGCGGCGGCGGTGAGCATGCTGGCGATGGTCTTCGACCCGCGTTATCGCAGCTTTCCCACGCCGGCACTGGTGTTGCCGGCGGTGGTTTACCTGCTGCGGCCGGTGGCGGCAGCGCGGGCTGAGGTGGCGTTGCTGGCCTTTATCGTTGGCGCGGGGGTGATGCCACAGCTGTATCGGGAAGGGCTGGACAGTCAGCAGGCCTGGAGTTGGGCGGTGGTCAGTGTGCTGATGACGGCGGCGTTGTGGCGCAGCTTGCGGGTGCGCAAGGCTTGAAACACAAGTGCGGCCATCGCCGGCAAGCCGGCTCCCACACGGCCGGCGGCGCGTTTCAAAGAACCGCTATGCCTATGGGAGCCGGCTTGCCGGCGAATGGGCTGCACAGCAGCCCCTGTCAGCTGCGACGCGCTTGCCGCACCAGGCGCAACCCCGCCAGCACCAGCGCAAATACGGCCATGCTGGCGGTATACAGCACCAGCGCCGGCACCCCGAACACCAGGGCGAGCACCGCCAGCCACCAACCACCCCGGCCAGGCACCAGCTGCGCCAGCAACGCCAGCCCCAGCCCGGCCCAGCCCATCACCTGAAAGTGAATGCCCAGGCCCAGCAGCGAGCGCGCCTGGCATTGCCAGTACTCGCCCGGCGCCGTGCACAGGCCAACCCACTGCGCATCCTCCATCAACCCGTAACGCACGCCATAACTGGCAAGCAGCCACAAGGCGAGGAACAGCAGCAGCAAAACGGCTGGCAACGAACGAGACATCCAGTTCTCCAATAGCGGTAATCGAAAGCGTCCATGATCGCCCAAGGCCCGTTGTAAGGCAAAATCCCCACCCTGCAGCTATGTTGCAGATAACAAGCACACCAAAGGCCACTGCACTTGGCAACTTTGCCGAGGCACTTGTGGTCCTAGGCTGCATAACGCAATACCTTGCTCGCGTTCTTTCTGGGGGATTACATGCTTCGATCTTGGCGCCTAGCCGCCCTACTTGGCGGCCTGCTCATGGCTGCGGCCGCTTCGGCGCGGGACATCGACGCCGCGACCTACGGCTTCCCCTTGACCAACCCGTTCGAGGCGACCATCGCCACCACGCCGCCCGACCAGCGCCCGACTCTGCCCAGCGATGACGAGATCGACCAGAGCGATTACAGCCTGAACCTGCGCCCGGAACGTGAGTTCACCCTGCCCGACAACTTCTGGGCGGTTAAAAAGCTCAAGTACCGCCTGGCCCGCCAGGACCACGAGGCGCCGCTGATCTTCATCATCGCCGGCACCGGTGCGCCGTACTCGAGCACCATCAACGAATACCTCAAGAAGCTGTTCTACCAGGCCGGCTTCCACGTAGTTCAACTGTCGTCGCCAACCAGCTACGACTTCATGAGCGCCGCCTCGCGCTTCGCCACCCCGGGCATCAGCACGGAAGATGCCGAAGACATGTACCGGGTGATGCAAGGGGTACGCGCCCAGCACCCGCGCCTGCCGATCAGCGAGTTCTACCTCACCGGCTACAGCCTGGGCGCGCTGGACGCAGCGTTTGTCAGCCATCTGGACGAAACTCGCCGCAGCTTCAACTTCAAGCGCGTGCTGCTGCTCAACCCGCCGGTCAACCTGTACACCTCGATCAACAACCTGGACAAGCTGGTGCAGACCCAGGTCAAGGGCATCGACCGCAGCACCACGTTTTATGAGCTGATGCTGGAAAAACTCACCCGTTACTTCCAGGACAAGGGCTACATCGACCTCAACGACGCCCTGCTGTACGACTTCCAGCAGTCGCGCCAGCACCTGTCCAACGAACAGATGGCCATGCTCATCGGTACCTCGTTCCGCTTCTCGGCGGCCGACATCGCCTTCACCTCCGACCTGATCAACCGCCGTGGCCTGATCATTCCGCCGAAATTCCCGATCACCGAAGGCAGCAGCCTCACGCCGTTCTTCAAGCGTGCCCTGCAGTGCGACTTCGACTGCTACCTGACCGAGCAGGTGATCCCGATGTGGCGTGCCCGCACCGACGGCAACAGCATCCTGCAACTGGTCAACCAGGTCAGCCTGTACGCACTGGAGGATTACCTGCGCGACAGCCCGAAAATCCACGTCATGCACAACGCCGACGACGTCATCCTCGGCCCGGGCGATATCGGCTTCCTGCGCAAGGTGTTCGGTGACCGGCTGACCCTTTACCCCCATGGCGGCCATTGCGGCAACCTCAATTACCGCGTCAACAGCGACGCCATGCTGGAGTTCTTCCGTGGCTAACAAATTCCTCCTCGCCACCGCGCTGCTCGTCGCCGCCGGCAATGCCCTGGCCGCGGAAACCGCGCCACGCACCAGTGTGATCGAGGCCGACCCGCAGGTCACCGCCCAGCCGCTGACCCCCGAAGCCGACGGCTTCATCGACCCGCTGCGCGAACTGAAATTCAACCCTGGCCTGGACCAGCGCGAGTTCGAGCGCTCCACCCTGGGCGCGCTGAATATCTACGACCCGCTGGAGTCGCTGAACCGGCGTATCTACCACTTCAACTACCGGCTGGACCAATGGGTGCTGCTGCCGCTGGTCGATGGCTACCAGTACGTCACGCCCAGGTTCCTGCGCACCGGGGTGAGCAATTTCTTCAACAACCTGGGCGATGTGCCGAACCTGTTCAACAGCGTGCTGCAGCTCAAGGCCAAACGCTCGGCGGAGATCACCGCGCGGCTGATGTTCAACACCATCATCGGCGTGGGTGGGCTGTGGGACCCGGCGACCAGCATGGGCCTGCCGCGCCAGAGCGAGGACTTTGGCCAGACGCTGGGCTTCTATGGCGTACCTGAGGGGCCGTACATCATGCTGCCGGTGCTGGGGCCATCGAACCTGCGCGACACCACCGGGGTGGTGGTGGATTACGCCGGCGAACAGGCGGTCAACTTCCTCAACGTGGCGCAGGCCAGCACCGATCATCCCGAGATCTTCCTGCTGCGCGCGGTGGACAAGCGCTACACCACCAAATTCCGCTACGGCCAACTCAACTCGCCGTTCGAGTACGAGAAGGTGCGCTATGTGTACACCCAGGCGCGCAAGTTGCAGATAGCCGAATAACGCGCCGCCTATGCAGGAGCGCCCTTTCCGGGGCGCTCCTACAGCCCCAGAAACCGCTCCAGCTCCGGCCGCTTGGCCAACGCATCGCGCCGCCCCAGCTCAATCAGCTCACTGCAATAGCTGGCCTCGAACAGCAAATAGCTCAACACCCCTGCCCCGCTGGTCCGGGTCGCCCCCGGCCCGCGCAGGAACAGCCGCAGCGCCGCCGGCAGCTCACGCCGATGCCGCGCGGCAATCTCGTCCAGCGGCTGGCTGGGCGCCACCACCAGTACATCGATCGGCGCCAGGCCCAGGCGGTGTGCATCCAGGTGGGCCGGCAGCAGGTGGCTCAAGTGGTTAAGGCGCTGCAACAGCTCGATATCGTCCTCCAGGCTGTCGATGAAGGTGCTATTGAGCATGTGCCCACCAATCTGCGCCAGGCTCGGCTGCTGGCCACTGAACACTCGCTGGGTGGGCAACGGTGGCGCTGGCCGCTGCGGGTTGCCACTGACCCCCACCACCAGCACACGGCTGGCCCCCAGGTGCAAGGCCGGGCTGATAGGCGCCGACTGGCGTACCGCGCCGTCGCCGTAGTACTCGTCACCGAGCCGGACCGGGGCGAACAACAACGGGATCGCTGCACTGGCCAGCAGGTGATCGACGGTCAAGGGCGTGGGCACGCCGATGCGCCGGTGCCGCAGCCAGGCGTCGATGGTGCCGCGGCCTTGGTAGAAGGTCACGGCCTGGCCGGACTCGTAACCGAACGCGGTTACCGCCACCGCACGCAGGTGCTCGGCGGCCAGCGCATGATGGATGCCGTTCAGGTCGAGGTGGGATTCCAGTAACCGGCGCAACGGGCTGCTGTCGAGCAAGGCGACCGGTGCATGGCTGCCCAGGCCCAACAGGCTGTGGCCGACAAAACGGCTGGCCTGGCGGACGACCCCGGGCCAGTCGCTGCGGATCACCAGGTGGCTGCGAAAGTTTTGCCAGAACCGGGTGAGCGCCTGCACGGCTTCATTGAAGTGGGTGGCGCCGCTGGCCAGGGCCACGGCGTTGATGGCCCCGGCCGAGGTGCCGACGATCACCGGGAAGGGATTGGGCGCGGCGGGCGGCAGCAGTTCGGCGATGCCGGCCAGCACGCCGACCTGATAGGCGGCGCGGGCGCCGCCGCCAGAGAGAATCAGGCCGGTGGTTGGTGGTGGGGCCATGGAGTGCTCCCAGGGTTATCGGCTGTCAGGGCCGGCCTCGCTAGCACACATTTCAGCGCTTTTTCTTGTCGTACAGCCGCGGCGCACCCTCGGGCCGCGACTTGAAGCGCCGGTGCGCCCACAGGTATTGCTCGGGGCACTCGCGCAACACGCTTTCGATCCATTGGTTGATGCGCAGGCAATCGGCCTCTTCACTTTCACCGGGGAAGTTCTCCAGCGGCGGATGGATCACCAGACGATAGCCGCTGCCATCCTCAAGGCGCTTCTGCGTGAACGGAATGACCTGCGCCTTGCCCAGGCGGGCAAACTTGGTGGTGGCGGTGACCGTCGCCGCCGGGATGCCGAACAACAGCACGAACAGGCTCTGCTTGGCGCCGTAATCCTGGTCTGGTGCATACCAGATCGCCCGGCCCGAGCGCAGCAGCTTGAGCATGCCCCGCACATCTTCACGCTCCACCGCCAGCGAATCGAGGTTGTGCCGCTCGCGGCCGCTACGCTGGATGAAGTCGAACAGCGGGTTGCCGTGCTCGCGGTACATGCCGTCGATGGTGTGTTCCTGGCCGAGCAGCGCCGCGCCGATCTCCAGGGTGGTGAAGTGCACGGCCATCAGGATCGCGCCCTGCCCCGCCTGCTGGGCGGCTTGCAGGTGCTCGAGACCTTCGATGTGCGCCAGGCGCGCCAGCCTGGCCTTGGGCCACCACCAGCTCATGGCCATTTCGAAGAAGGCGATGCCGGTGGAGGCGAAGTTCGCCTTCAACAACCGGCGCCGTTCGTCGACGGACAGTTCCGGGAAGCACAGCTCCAGGTTGCGTGCGGCAATGCGTCGGCGTTCACCCGCCAGCCGGTACATCAGCGCGCCCAGGGCGCCACCGAGCTTCAGCAGGGCACGGTACGGCAGCTGCACCACCAGCCACAGCAGGCCCAGGCCAAGCCACAAGCCCCAGAACCTGGGGTGGAGGAAATAGGGACGAAAACGCGGGCGTTCCATTGAAGCTTCCGGTAAGTCAAAGGCCGAGCATTCTACATCGGATCGGCGCCGGTTGCGGCCAACCGGTCTTATCGTTATAAGTCAGGGCACTTTTTTCGCAACAAGCCGTCTATGCAGACCATGAGCCCAAACCACACACCCGACACCGCCTCCGTGTTCCAGCTCAAGGGCAGCATGCTCGCCATCACTGTGCTGGAGCTGGAGCGCAACGACCTTGAAGCCCTCGACCGCCAGTTGGCGGCGAAAGTGGCCCAAGCCCCCAATTTCTTCAGCAACACGCCGTTGGTGCTGGCGCTGGACAAGCTGCCGGCCGGCGAAGGGGCGATCGACCTGCCCGGGCTGATGCGCATCTGCCGCCACCATGGCCTGCGGACGCTGGCCATCCGCGCCAACCGCATCGAGGACATCGCTGCGGCGATCGCCATCGACCTGCCGGTATTACCGCCATCCGGCGCCCGCGAGCGGCCACTGGAACCCGAGCCCGAAGTGAAGAAACCCGAGCCGGCCCCGGAGCCTGCCCTTGTTCAAGAGCAGCGCCCGACCCGCATCATCACCTCGCCCGTGCGTGGCGGCCAGCAGGTCTACGCCCAGGGTGGCGATCTGGTGGTCACCGCGGCGGTCAGCCCGGGTGCGGAACTTCTTGCCGATGGCAACATCCATGTGTACGGCCCCATGCGCGGCCGTGCCCTGGCCGGTATCAAAGGCAATACCAAGGCCCGTATCTTCTGCCAGCAGATGACCGCCGAAATGGTCTCCATCGCTGGGCAGTACAAGGTCTGCGAAGACCTGCGCCGCGACCCGCTGTGGGGTGCCGGCGTGCAAGTCAGCCTGTCCGGTGATGTGTTGAACATCACCCGTCTTTAACGGATACTTGCCGTCATTTTTAGAGCAACTTTTTTACCTGTTGCCGTTTTTGCATTTTGCTGGGACACGTGTCCCGACTTATTTAGGGGTGAAACACCTTGGCCAAGATTCTCGTCGTTACTTCCGGCAAGGGGGGTGTGGGCAAGACCACCACCAGCGCCGCCATCGGCACCGGCCTCGCGCTGCGTGGCCACAAGACGGTCATCGTCGACTTCGACGTGGGCCTGCGTAACCTCGACCTGATCATGGGCTGCGAACGCCGCGTGGTGTACGACTTCGTCAACGTGGTCAACGGCGAAGCCAACCTGCAACAGGCCCTGATCAAGGACAAGCGCCTCGAAAACCTGTACGTGCTGGCCGCCAGCCAGACCCGCGACAAGGACGCGCTGACCAAGGAAGGCGTCGAGAAGGTACTGATGGAGCTCAAGGAGCAGTTCGAGTTCGTCGTCTGCGACTCGCCTGCCGGTATCGAAAAAGGTGCGCACCTGGCGATGTACTTCGCTGACGAGGCCATCGTCGTGACCAACCCGGAAGTCTCCTCGGTACGTGACTCCGACCGCATGATCGGCCTGCTGTCGAGCAAGTCGCGCCGTGCAGAGCAAGGCGATGATCCGATCAAGGAACACCTGCTGATCACCCGCTACCACCCGGAGCGCGTCGAGAAAGGCGAAATGCTCGGCGTCGAAGACGTCAAGGAAATCCTCTCGGTCGAACTGCTGGGCGTCATCCCGGAGTCTCAAGCGGTACTGAAGGCATCCAACCAGGGCATCCCGGTTATCCTCGACGACCAGAGCGATGCAGGCCAGGCCTACAGCGACACCGTCGACCGCCTGCTGGGCAAGCCAAAACCACTGCGGTTCATCGAAGTGCCGAAGCAAGGGTTCTTCGCGCGCCTGTTTGGAGGCAAATAAACCATGAACCTTTTTGACTTCTTTCGTGGCAGACAGAAACAGAGCAGCGCGTCGGTAGCGAAAGAGCGTCTACAGATCATCGTGGCGCACGAGCGCGGCCAGCGCAGCGAACCGGACTACCTGCCGGCGCTGCAGAAAGAGCTGCTCGAAGTGATCCGCAAGTATGTGAACATCGGCAGCGATGATGTACATATCGAGCTGGAAAACCAGGGCAGTTGCTCGATTCTTGAGCTGAACATCACCTTGCCTGATCGCTGATTCAGCGACCTAGGTTGATTATTGGGGCTGCTTTGCAGCCCATCGCCGGCAAGCCAGCTCCTACAGGGTCCGCGCTGTACCTGTAGGAGCTGGCTTGCCGGCGATGGGCCGCAAAGCGGCCCCAATGGTTAATTTGACCGAGAACCTGCAATGCCGCTGTCGAACGTCCAGATCCTCCATGAAGATGCCGCCATCCTAGTGGTCAACAAGCCGACCCTGCTGCTGTCGGTACCCGGCCGTGCCGACGACAACAAGGACTGCCTGATCACCCGCCTGCAGGAAAACGGCTACCCCGATGCGTTGATCGTCCACCGTTTGGACTGGGAAACCTCAGGCATCATCCTGCTGGCCCGCGACGCCGACAGCCACCGCGAGCTGTCACGCCAGTTTCATGACCGCGAGACCGAAAAGGCCTACACCGCACTGTGCTGGGGCCAACCGGCGCTGGACAGCGGCAGCATCGACCTGCCGCTGCGCTACGACCCGCCGACCAAGCCGCGGCATGTGGTGGACCATGAGCAAGGCAAACATGCCCTGACCTTCTGGCGCATCATCGAACGTTGCGGCGACTACTGCCGGGTCGAGCTGACCCCGATCACCGGGCGTTCGCACCAGCTGCGCGTGCACATGCTGTCGATCGGCCACCCGCTGCTGGGCGACCGGTTGTACGCCAACCCTGAAGCCTTGGCGGCGCATGAACGGCTGTGCCTGCATGCGGCAATGCTTGGTTTCACCCACCCGGTGAGCGGCGAAAGGTTGAAGTTCGAGTGCCCGGCGCCCTTCTGAAGGGCCCGACACAATTTGTGATCTATCTGCGCTAAACTCGCGCCACTGCTGTCTGGAGTGAGTTATGCGCGAAGCACTGAATACCGGCCTGATCGATTTCCTCAAGGCCTCCCCCACGCCCTTCCACGCCACCGCCAGCCTGGCCCAGCGCCTCGAGGCTGCCGGTTACCAGCGCCTGGACGAGCGTGACAGCTGGGCCACGGTGCCCGGCGGCCGCTACTACGTCACCCGCAACGATTCGTCCATCATCGCCATCAAGCTGGGCAAGCAGGCACCGCTGCTGAGCGGCATTCGCATGGTCGGCGCGCACACCGACAGCCCGTGCCTGCGGGTCAAGCCGCAGCCCGAGCTGCAGCGCCAGGGCTTCCTGCAACTGGGCGTTGAGGTGTACGGCGGTGCCCTGCTGGCGCCGTGGTTCGACCGCGATCTGTCGCTGGCCGGGCGGGTCACCTTCCGCCGTGATGGCAAGGTCGAAAGCCAGCTGATCGACTTCAAGCTGCCGATCGCGATCATCCCCAACCTGGCCATCCACCTCAACCGCACCGCCAACGAAGGCTGGATGATCAACCCGCAGACCGAACTGCCGCCGATCCTGGCCCAGGTCGCGGGCGACGAGCGCATCGACTTCCGCGCCCTGCTCACCGAACAGCTGGCCCGCGAACACCAGCTGAACGCCGACGTGGTGCTGGATTACGAACTGAGCTTCTACGACACCCAGGACGCCGCCCAGGTCGGCCTGCACGGCGACTTCATCGCCGGTGCCCGGCTGGACAACCTGCTGTCGTGCTACGCCGGCCTGCAAGCGCTGCTGGCCGCCGACAGTGACGAAACCTGCGTGCTGGTGTGCAACGACCACGAAGAAGTCGGCAGTTGCTCGGCTTGCGGCGCCGACGGCCCGATGCTGGAACAGACGCTGCAGCGGCTGCTGCCGGACGGTGACGCCTTTGTGCGCACCATCCAGCGCTCGCTGATGGTGTCGGCTGACAACGCCCACGGCGTGCACCCGAACTACGCCGACAAGCACGACGGCAACCACGGGCCCAAGCTCAACGCCGGCCCGGTGATCAAGGTCAACAACAACCAGCGCTACGCCACCAACAGCGAGACCGCCGGGTTCTTCCGCCACCTGTGCATGGCCGAAGAAGTGCCGGTACAAAGCTTCGTGGTGCGCAGTGACATGGGCTGCGGCTCGACCATCGGCCCGATCACCGCCAGCAACCTGGGCGTGCGCACGGTCGACATCGGCCTGCCGACCTTTGCCATGCACTCGATCCGTGAGCTGTGCGGTAGCCATGACCTGGCGCATCTGGTGAAGGTGCTCACCGCGTTCTATCGTTGCCGCGAATTGCCTTGAGCCTGCAGTTGTAAGCACTGGCCTCTTCGCGGGACGAGCCCGCTCCCACATGCAGCGGTGAGCCTGTGGGAGCGGGCTTGCCCCGCGAAGAGGCCGGCACAGGCACTGCAACTGCCCAGGATCAATCCCGCTTCGCTTGCCACGCGCTATGCTTGGTACATGGCCCCAACGCAAAAGGATTGCAGTCCATGTCCCCCTTCCTGTCCCTGTTCGTGCCGGTGTTCCTGTTCCTGATGCTGCTGACCATCGGCTTCAGCCTGCGCGAGCGCAACATCGGCGTGCTGATGATGTGGATCGGCACCCTGGGTATCTTCGGCCTCACTTGCTGGAAGATCCTGGAGAAACTGCCCACATAAACCTCTACACTCGGGCAATCGTTTGACCTGAGGTAGATTTCCCGGTGCCAACCCTTCTGCGTTGCCTTGCCCTGCTGTTGTTTCTGTTCATCGCCCCGGCCCAGGCGGCGGGCCTGCCGAGCCTGCTGGGCTCCAGTGCGCCCGCTCAGCCCGAGGCCACCGAGCCGCTGGGCAAGTCGCTGGACGAGGTGATCAAGAACCTGGAAAACGACCAGCAACGGGCCAAGCTGCTGGCTGACCTGAAGAAACTTCGCGACGCCACCAAGCAATCGCAACCGACCGTCGAACAGGGCGTGCTGGGGCTGATCGGCGGCGCGCTGCATGACTTCGAGAAACAATTCAGCGGCGACGCCAGCCCGTTCAACCGCTGGGCGCTGGAGTTCGAGCAGGCCCAGGCCGAATTGGTGGAGCTGGTGGTCCCGGTGCACCAATGGCCGGCGATCCTGTTCGGCTTTGCCGCGATCATCGCCGTGTGGAGCCTGCTGGCCTATGCCTTCAATTGGATCGGCCACCGCGTTCGGGTGCGCTTCGGCCTGACCGAGGAGCTGCCCCAGCACCCGCGCACCTGGGACCTGGTGCGCTTCGCCCTGCGCAAGCTCGGGCCGTGGCTGGTGGCGCTGGTGTTCACGGTATACCTGAGCTTTGCCCTGCCCTCTTCGCTGGGCAAGTCGATGGCCATGGTGCTGGCCTACGCGCTGGTGGTGGGCACCTGCTTCTCGGCCATCTGCGTGATCGCCTTCTCGCTGCTCGACGGCCCGCACCGCCACCGTGCCCTGCACATCCTGCGCCACCAGGCTTTTCGGCCGCTGTGGCTGATCGGCAGCTTCGCCGCGTTTGGCGAGGCGATGAGTGACCCGCGCATGACCGTCGCCCTCGGTACGCACCTGGCACACGCGCTGGCCACCCTGGCCAACGTCATCGCCGCCCTGTGTACCGGGTTGTTCGTACTGCGCTTTCGCCGCCCGATCGCCCACCTTATCCGCAACCAGCCGCTGTCCCGGCGCCTGACCCGGCGCACGCTCAGCGACACCATCGAGATTCTCGGCAGCTTCTGGTTCGTCCCGGCGATGATCCTGGTGGCAATCTCGCTGTTCGCCACCTTCGTCTCGGCCGGCGACACCAGCACCGCCCTGCGCCAGTCGCTGATGTGCACGGTGCTGGTGGTGGTGTGCATGGTGCTCAACGGCCTGGTGCGCCGCCACGCCGCCAACCCCAAGCGCGCCAACAAGCGCCAGGCGGTGTACACCGAACGCCTGCGCAACTTCGGTTATGTGCTGGTGCACCTGTTCATCTGGCTGGTGTTCATCGAGCTGGGCTTGCGCGTGTGGGGCCAGTCGATGATCAGCTTCGCCGAGGGTGATGGCCATGAAGTCAGCCTGCGCCTGCTGGGCCTGGCTGGCACGCTGATTGTCGCCTGGCTGGTATGGATTCTCGCCGACACCGCCGTGCACCACGCGCTGGTGCGTTCGCGCCGGGGCCTGGCCAACGCCCGTGCGCAAACCATGATGCCGTTGATCCGCAACGTGATGTTCGTGGTGATTTTCATCATCGCGGTGATCGTCGCCCTGGCCAACATGGGCATGAACGTGACGCCGCTGCTGGCCGGTGCCGGTGTGATCGGCCTGGCGATCGGTTTTGGCGCGCAGTCGCTGGTAGCCGACCTGATCACCGGCCTGTTCATCATCATCGAGGACTCGCTGGCCATCGACGACTACGTCGACGTCGGCGGCCACCTGGGCACGGTCGAGGGCCTGACCATCCGTACCGTGCGCCTGCGCGACATCGACGGCATCGTGCACACCATCCCGTTCAGCGAAATCAAGAGCATCAAGAACTACTCGCGCGAGTTCGGCTACGCGATCTTCCGCGTGGCCATCCCGCATAGCATGAATATCGACCAGGCCATCACGCTGATCCGGGAAGTGGGGCAGAAGCTGCGCAACGACCCGCTGATGCGCCGCAACATCTGGTCGCCGCTGGAACTGCAGGGGGTCGAGAGTTTCGAGTCGGGCTCGGCGATATTGCGGGCACGCTTCAAGACCGCGCCGATCAAGCAGTGGGAAGTATCGCGGGCGTTCAACCTGGCACTGAAGCGGCAGTTGGATGAAGCGGGGCTGGACCTGGCGACGCCGCGGTTGTCGGTGCAGGTGGTGACTGCGGGCGGTGGCAGCATGGCAGAGGCTGGATCCTCCAGTTAAGGCCTCATCGCCGGCAAGCCGGCTCCCACAAGCACCCCACTGCTCTCAAAGGCAGCGCTGTACGGAGCCGGCTTGCCGGCGATTGGGCTGCAACCCAGCCCTACCCGGCATGGGCGCGGATGCGGATCGCATCATGCCGCCAATACTCCAGGTCACAGTCGATCAGATGCCCATGCTGGTCACTGTTGACCCGGGTGATGTGCAGCCCTGGGCTGCCCGTAGTCACCCTCAGTGCCGCCGCCGCGTCCACCGGTAACGCCGTGGGCAAGATCTCGAAGCACACCTGCCCATAGCGAATGCCATACACCCGTGCATAAATCTCGGTCAGCGACTGCGCCAGGTCCTGTTCGAGAATCGCCGGAAAATGCTGCGGGTTGAGGTAATGCTCGGCATACAGCACCGCCCGCCCATCGATGCGCCGCAACCTGCAAATCTGCACCACGCTGGACAGCGCCGGCAGGCGCAAACGCGCGCAAATTGCCGCCGGCGCCGGCTGCAGGCGCGCCGAGAGCAACTCGGTGGCTGCTACCCGCCCCTGGTCCCGCACCATCGCGTGAAAGTGGCTCCGCTCGATCAGGTCGTAGGTCAGCCGTTGCGGCGCGACGAACCACCCGCGCCGCTCCTCACGGTAGATCAGCCCCTGGGCTTCCAGCTGCGCCAGCGCCTCACGCAGGGTGATGCGCGTGGTGTCGAACACGTCGCTGAGCTTGCGTTCGGCCGGCAGCTTGCCGCCCGGCGCCAACAGGCCGTGCTCGATCTGCTCCTGCAACGCATGGCAGATGGCTGTTACCGCACGCGGTGGCGTCGACTGCATCAAGGGTTACCTATCTGGACTAGTCCAGCCCCAGAACAGGGCACTTGGAGAATAGTGCAAGCCTAGGCAGGGCTGATGAACATCCTGTGACAAAAGCGCTGAGCGGCCTCCCCAGGATGACTGCCAGATTCGCGCCAACCCTGAAGAATCGGGCCTTGCGATCTGAGCTACGCTGTATTTCCAGGAACCTCCAGCAGCCGGTTCAGGCCCTCTCCTACATCAAACTGTCATGCAACCGGCCTACCTTGGCGCAAGGTTTGCTGACCTAGACCAAAGGTTCCCAAGCAAAGGCTTCACTCATAACAACGATCGCGTAAGGCACCCACCCAAGGAGCTTCGGATGAAAAAGTTGTTCATGGCGTCACTGCTCGGCTCGGCCATCACCCTGTGTACTTCGGCCATGGCTGCCGGCACCGACCTCAAAGCCCTGGAAGACGCCGCCCGCAAGGAAGGCACCGTCAACAGCGTGGGCATGCCCGATGCCTGGGCCAACTGGAAAGGCACCTGGGATGACCTGGCCAGCAAGTACGGCCTCAAGCACAGCGACACCGACATGAGCTCGGCCCAGGAAATCGCAAAGTTCGAGGCCGAGAAGGACAACGCCAGCGCCGATATCGGTGACGTGGGTGCAGCCTTCGGCCCGATAGCCGTGACCAAGGGTGTCAGCCAGCCGTACAAGCCGAGCACCTGGGACCAGGTACCGGAATGGGCCAAGGACAAGGACGGGCACTGGGCGCTGGCCTATACCGGCACCATCGCCTTCATCATCAACAAGGACCTGGTGAAGGAAGAGGAACGCCCTAAAACCTGGCACGACCTGGAAAAAGGCAAGTACAAGGTCGCCATCGGTGACGTCGGCACCGCCGCCCAGGCTGCCAACGGCGTACTGGCCGCGGCCATCGCCTACAAAGGTGACGAGAGCAACGTCGCGCCGGGCCTGCAGCTGTTCACCAAGCTGGCCCAGCAAAAACGCCTGTCGCTGGCCAACCCGACCATCCAGACCCTGGAAAAAGGCGAAGTGGAAGTCGGCGTGGTGTGGGACTTCAATGGCCTGAGCTACCGTGATCAGATCGACCCCAAGCGCTTCGAAGTGCTGATCCCGTCGGACGGGTCGATCACCTCGGGCTACACCACCATCATCAACAAGTACGCCAAGCACCCGAACGCGGCCAAGCTGGCACGTGAATACATCTTCAGCGACGCCGGGCAGATCAACCTGGCCAAGGGGCATGCCCGGCCGATCCGCGCCGAGCACCTGAAACTGCCAGCCGACGTGCAGGCCAAGCTGCTGCCCAACGAGCAGTACGGTGCTGCGCAGCCGATCAAGAATGCCGAGGTGTGGGAAGCGACCTCGAAGAAGCTGCCGCAAATGTGGCAGGAGCAAGTGATCATCGAGATGGAGTAAGGGGCTAGTTTTCTAGCGTCTGAACCGGCCTCTTCGCCGGCAAGCCGGCTCCCACAAGGCAGCACAGTTTTCAGCCTTGTGGTGTACCTGTGGGAGCCGGCTTGCCGGCGATGAAGGCAACGCGGTTATTGACTGGAGCCACCATGCAACACAACGTCATCCTGGTCCTGCTCGACGGCCTCAACCACCAGGTCGCCCACCACGCCATGGGCCACCTGCACGCCTATGTCGAAGCCGACCGCGCCGCGCTGTACCGCGTGGAATGCGAGCTGCCGTCGCTGTCGCGGCCGCTGTACGAGTGCATCCTCACCGGCGTGCCACCGATCGACAGCGGCATCGTGCACAACAACGTCAACCGCCTGTCCAACCAGCGCAGCGTGTTCCACTACGCCCGCGAGGCCAACCTGGGCACCGCCGCCGCGGCCTATCACTGGATGAGCGAACTGTACAACCGCTCGCCCTTCGACCCACAACGCGACCGCCATACCCACGCCCCCAAGCTGCCGATCCAGCACGGCCTGTTCTATTGGGACGACCGTTACCCCGACTCACACCTGCTGGCCGACGCCGAGTACCTGCGCCGCCGCCATGCACCGAATTTCCTGCTGGTGCACCCGATGAGCATCGATGACACCGGCCACCGCCACGGCCTGGACAGCAGCCAGTATCGCAACGCTGCGCGCAGCGCCGACATCCTGCTGGCCGACTACCTGCCGCGCTGGCTCGAAGAGGGTTACCAGATACTGGTCACCGCCGACCACGGCATGAACAATGACCGCTCGCACAATGGCCTGCTGGCCGAGGAGCGCGAGGTGCCGCTGTTCGTGTTCGGCGATGCCTTCAGCCTGGACCCTGCTGCCAAGCCGCTGCAGACCGAACTGTGCGGTACCATCTGCGAATTGCTCGGCGTGCCCCACGACAAGACCGTCTGCCGGGAGCTGCTCAAGTGACCACCACCCACAGCCGCAGCGCCCGTGGCCGCTACCTGGCCCTGCTCTGCCTGCTGCCGTTCGCCGTGTTCTTCGTCATCTTCCAGATCGCACCGCTGGCCTGGGTGGCGATCAACAGCGTGCAATCGGAAGCCGGCTGGAGCATCGAAAACTTCAGCAAGGTGTTTGCCTCGAAGTTCTACCTGCAAGCGCTGCAGCGCAGCCTGGAGATCAGTTTCTGGTCGAGCCTGTTCGGCATCGTCATCGCCACCCTCGGCGCCTACTCGCTGCGCCAGGTGGATTCGCGCCTGCGCGACTTCGTCAGCGCCTTTGCCAACATGACCAGCAACTTCGCCGGCGTACCGCTGGCCTTTGCCTTCATCATTCTGCTGGGTTTCAACGGCGCACTGACCCTGCTGCTCAAGCAGGTCGGCCTGCTGGAGGACTTCAGCATCTACTCCAAAAGCGGCTTGATCCTGGTATACACCTACTTCCAGATCCCACTCGGCGTGCTGCTGCTCTACCCGGCCTTCGACGCCCTGCGCGAGGACTGGCGTGAGTCGGCCGCGCTGCTCGGCGCCAACCACTGGCAGTTCTGGCGGCACATCGGCCTGCCGGTGCTGGCCCCGGCGTTGCTCGGCACGTTCGTCATTCTGCTGGCCAATGCCCTGGGCGCCTATGCCACGGTGTATGCACTGACCACCGGCAACTTCAACGTGCTGCCGATCCGCATCGCCGGGCTGGTGGCCGGCGACATCAGCCTTGACCCCAACCTGGCCAGCGCCCTGGCCATGGTGCTGGTGGGCCTGATGACCGTGGTCACGGTGGTGCATCAATGGCTGCTCAAGAGGAGCTACCATGCGCACTGATTCCAACGCTGCCAGCCTATACCACCGCGCCGTGGTGTACCTGCTGTTCCTGATCCTGCTGCTGCCGCTGGCTGGCACCTTGCTCTATTCGCTGGCCACCAGCTGGTCGGCCAGCCTTCTGCCCAGCGGCCTGACACTGAAGTGGTACCTGGCACTGTGGAGCGAACCGCGCTTTCTGGCCGCCTTCGGCCAGTCGCTGCTGGTGTGCATGGGCGCCCTGCTGCTGTCGGTGGTGCTGATCCTGCCGCTGCTGTTCGTGGTGCACTACCACTTCCCCAAACTCGACGCGCTGATGAACATCCTCATCCTGCTGCCGTTCGCGGTACCCCCGGTGGTGTCGTCGGTGGGCCTGCTGCAGCTGTACGGCAGCGGGCCGATGGCCATGGTCGGCACGCCGTGGATCCTGATCGGCTGCTACTTCACCATCGCCCTGCCGTTCATGTACCGGGCGATCACCAACAACCTGCAGGCGATCAACCTGCGCGACCTGATGGACGCCGCCCAGCTGCTCGGCGCCAGCACCTGGCAGGCAGCGTTCCTGGTGGTGCTGCCGAACTTGCGCAAGGGCTTGATGGTGGCGCTGCTGCTGTCGTTCTCGTTCCTGTTCGGCGAGTTCGTGTTCGCCAACCTGCTGGTCGGTACCCGCTACGAAACCCTGCAGGTGTACCTGAACAACATGCGTAACAGCAGCGGCCACTTCAACAGCGCACTGGTGATTTCGTACTTCGCCTTCGTGCTGGTGTTGACCTGGGTCGCCAACCGCTTGAACAAGGACAAGACCTGACATGAGCTTCGTCAGCGTACAGAAACTGCATAAGAGCTATGCCGGCACCCAGGTGTTCGAGAACATCGACTGCCAGATCGAACGCGGCGAGTTCGTCACGCTGCTCGGCCCGTCCGGCTGCGGCAAGTCCACGCTGCTGCGCTGCATCGCCGGGCTTACCCCGGTGGACAGCGGGCAGATTCTGCTCGATGGCCAGGACATCGTGCCACTCAGCCCGCAAAAACGCGGGATCGGCATGGTGTTCCAGAGCTACGCGCTGTTCCCCAACATGACCGTGGAGCAGAACGTCGCGTTCGGCTTGCGCATGCAGAAAGTGAAAGCCGACGAGCGCCAGGCGCGAGTGCGCGAGGCCCTGGAGCTGGTAGAGCTGGGCAGCTTTGCGGGGCGCTACCCGCACCAGCTGTCCGGCGGCCAGTGCCAGCGCGTGGCCCTGGCCCGCTCGCTGGTCACACGCCCCCGCTTGTTGCTGCTGGACGAGCCACTGTCGGCACTGGATGCGCGCATCCGCAAGCACCTGCGCGAGCAGATTCGCGGCATCCAGCGGGAATTGGGGCTGACCACCATCTTCGTCACCCATGACCAGGAAGAAGCGCTGACCCTGTCGGACCGCATCTTCCTGATGAACCAGGGGCGCATCGTCCAGAGCGGCGATGCCGAAACCCTCTACACCGCGCCGGTGGACCTGTTTGCCGCCGGCTTCATTGGCAACTACAACCTGCTCGACCCCGACAGCGCCAGCCGCCTGTTGCAGCGCCCGGTAGCCAGCCGCCTGGCAATCCGCCCGGAATCGATCACCCTGGGCCGCCAAGGCGAACTGGACGGCGAGGTGCGCAGCCACAGCCTGCTGGGCAACGTGATCCGCTACCGGGTGCGGGTGCGCGACGTCGAACTGGTGGTCGATGTGCTCAACCGCTCATCCGCCGACCTGCACGCGGACGGGCAACGGGTATCCTTGTCGATCGACCCCACGGCGCTACGGGAAGTGGCCTAAGGAGATTCAACACATGGCACTGGCAATTTTCGACCTCGACGAAACCCTCATCCACGGGGACTGCGCGTCACTGTGGAGCGAGCAGATGGCGCGGCTGGGCTGGGTCGACGGCAAGACCTTCCTGCGCCGCGATCATGAGCTGATGGAGGCCTACGGCAAGGGCCACCTGGCGATGGAGGACTACATGGCCTTCAGCCTCGAGCCGATTGCCGGGCGCACGCTGGAAGAAGTCGAGCACCTGGTCGAGCCGTGGGTCGAGGAGGTGATCGAGCCGATCATATTTGGCGATGCCTGCCGCTGCATTGCCGAGCACCGCAAGCGTGGCGACCGCATCCTGATCATCTCGGCGAGCGGCACTCACCTGGTGGGGCCGATTGCGGCGCGGCTAGGCGTGGATGAATACCTGGCGATCGAGCTGGAGGCGGTGAACGGGGTGTATACCGGCAAGACCCATGGGGTGCTGACCTACCGTGAGGGCAAGATCACCCGTTTGCTGGAATGGCTGGATCAGGAGCAGGAGAATCTGGAGGGGGCGAGTTTCTATTCCGATTCGCGTAACGACTTGCCGCTGCTGCTGAAGGTGGACCACCCGCATGTGGTCAACCCGGATGCGGTGTTGCGTGAGCACGCCGAGAAGAATGGGTGGCCGATACTGAGCTGGGCCTGAAAAACTTCAGCGGCTGGTCCGGCCTCATCGCCGGCAAGCCGGCTCCCACAGGTTCACCACCGCTTCGAATAGTGTGGGGTTCCTGTGGCAGCCGGCTTGCCGGCGATGAGGCCTTCAAGCGCTAAACCAAGCTCGGGTCGATGACCATCACCAGCTTGCCCGACACCTGGTTGCTCTCAAGTGCGGCATACGCCGCCTGGGCGAACGCCACCGGGTAGGTATCCACCAGTTGCGGCGACAAGCGCCCTTCGGCGAACAGCGGCCACACCTGCTGCAGCAACTCACGCAACAACTCGGCCTTGAACCCGTCGTCACGGTTGCGCAGCGTGGAACCGGTGATCTCCAGGCGTTTGCCCAGCACCTGCGCCAGGTCCAGCTCGAACTTGCGCCCGCCCATCAGGCCAATGATCACCCAACGCCCGTCACGCGCCAGCAGCTTGAGGTTGAGTTCCCCGTAACTGGCACCGACCGGGTCGAGGATCACGTCGAACGGCCCGAAACCTTCAAGCGCTTCGAGGTTCTCGTTACGCACCACGCCACCGGCAGCCCCCAAAGCCTCGCAATACGCCAGGCGGTCCTGCGAACCAACACTCACATACACGGGGTTGCCAAACGCCTTGCACAGCTGAATGGCCGCCGAGCCGACGCCACTGGCGCCTGCGTGCACCAGCAGCTTTTCGCCCGCTTTGAGGTTGCCCAACTGGAAGATATTCAACCACGCCGTGGCATACACCTCGGGCAGCGCCGCCGCTTCGTGCAGGCTCAGGCCCTCGGGCACCGGCAGCACATGGCGGGCATCCACCACCACTTCCTCGGCCATCGCTCCGCTGGCCAGCAACGCGCAGACCCGGTCGCCCACGCGCCAGTCGGCGCCAGGCCCCACTTCCTCGATCACCCCGGCGCACTCCAGGCCCATGTAGGGGCTGGCGCCTGGCGGTGGCGGGTACAGCCCCTTCATTTGCAACAGGTCGGCGCGGTTCAGCCCCGCAGCGGCCACTCGAATGCGTACCTGGCCGGCGTCAAGGGCCGGGCGCACCGCCTCAACCCACTCCACATGTCCGTCTTCGCCTTGCAATGCCTTCACAGTGCCTCCATAGTTGAATCATGACTGAGCCTGGGGAACCCTCGCCCCGGGCTTTTTGCAGTATTTGTCCGGCTCCATGGAACCGGCAACGGAAAAGACGGCCTACTATGCGTGATCAATTGCCTCCACGTCGAATCAGCATGAAGCATTTCCTACCTAGCACCGCCCTGGCCCTCATTATCGGCCTCGGCAGCCTCACGCTCGGCGGCAATGCGGCGGCCGCCAACAAGTGGGACAGCCTACAGCCGGACCGTGACGAAATCGTCGCCAGCCTGAATGTGGTGGAGCTGCTCAAGCGCCACCACTACAGCAAGCCGCCACTGGATGACGCCCGCTCGGTGATCATCTATGACAGCTACATCAAGCTGCTCGACCCTGCGCGCAGCTATTTCACTGCGGCCGACGTCGCCGAGTTCGACAAGTGGAAGACGCAGTTCGACGACTTCCTCAAAAGCGGCAACCTCGAGCCCGGCTTTACCATCTACAAACGCTACCTTGATCGCGTCAAACAGCGCCTGGACTTTGCCCTGGCCGAGCTGAACAAGGGCGTCGACAAGATCGACTTCACCACCAAGGAAACCTTGCTGATCGACCGCAAGGATGCCCCGTGGATGAAGAACCAGGCCGAGCTCGACGACCTGTGGCGCAAACGCGTCAAGGACGAAGTGCTGCGCCAGAAGATCGCTGGCAAAGAGCCCAAGCAGATCCAGGAAACCCTGACCAAGCGCTACAAGAACCAGCTGGCGCGCCTGGACCAGACCCGTGCCGAAGATATCTTCCAGGCCTACATCAACACCTTTGCCCAGTCCTACGACCCGCACACCAATTACCTGTCGCCGGACAATGCCGAAAACTTCGACATCAACATGAGCCTGTCGCTCGAAGGCATCGGCGCGGTGCTGCAGAGCGACAACGACCAGGTCAAGATCGTCCGCCTGGTGCCGGCAGGCCCTGCCGCCAAGACCAAGCAAGTGGCCCCGGCCGACAAGATCATTGGCGTCGCCCAAGGCAACAAGGAAATGGTCGACGTGGTCGGCTGGCGCCTGGACGAAGTGGTCAAGCTGATCCGTGGCCCGAAAGGCTCGGTGGTGCGCCTGGAAGTCATTCCGGCCAGCAATGCCCCTAGCGACCAGACCAGCAAGATCGTTTCGATCACCCGTGAAGCGGTCAAACTTGAAGAGCAGGCGGCGAAGAAGTCGGTGCTCAAGCTCAAGCAGGACGGCCGTGACTACAAGCTGGGCATCATCGAGATCCCGGCCTTCTACCTGGACTTCAAGGCATACCGTGCCGGCGATCCGGAGTACAAGAGCACCACGCGTGATGTGAAAAAACTGCTGACCGAACTGCAGAAGGAAAAGGTCGACGGCGTGGTCATCGACCTGCGCAACAACGGCGGCGGTTCTTTGCAGGAAGCCACCGAGCTGACCAGCCTGTTCATCGAGAAAGGCCCGACCGTGCTGGTACGCAACAGCGACGGCCGTGTCGACGTGCTCGAGGACGAAAACCCCGGCGCCTTCTACAAAGGCCCGCTGGCGCTGCTGGTCAACCGTCTCTCGGCTTCGGCCTCGGAGATCTTCGCAGGCGCCATGCAGGACTACCACCGCGCCCTGATCATCGGCGGCCAGACCTTCGGCAAAGGTACCGTGCAGACTATCCAGCCGCTCAACCATGGCGAGCTGAAGCTGACCCTGGCCAAGTTCTACCGGGTTTCCGGGCAAAGCACCCAGCACCAGGGTGTGCTGCCGGACATCGACTACCCGTCGATCATCGACACCAAGGAAATCGGTGAAAGCGCCCTGCCCGAGGCCATGCCGTGGGACACCATCCGCCCGGTGGTCAAGCCGGCGGCAGACCCGTTCAAGCCGTTCCTGACGCAGCTCAAGGCCCAGCATGAAGCGCGCAGCGACAAGGATGCGGAATTCACCTACATCCGCGACCGCCTGGCGCTGACCAAGAAGCTGATGGACGAGAAGACCGTCAGCCTCAACGAGCAGGACCGCCGCGCTCGCCACGACGAGGTCGAAGCCAAGCAGCTGGCCCTGGAAAACACCCGCCGCAAGGCCAAGGGTGAAGAGCCGCTGAAAGAGCTGAAGAAAGAGGACGAGGATGCGCTGCCGGTGGAGGATGAGAACACCAAGCCGGAGGATGATGCTTACCTGTCCGAAACTGGGCGCATCTTGATTGACTACCTCAGTGCCAGCACCAAGGTGGCCAAGCAGTAATCAGATGAACGTTGGGTGAAACATGGAAGGGCCGGGCATGTGGAATGCTCGGCCCTTTTTGTTTGTGGGGCGGCGGAGTGGTTGGCTTGATGTTTGGGGCGCGGCGCTTCGCGGGGCAAGCCCGCTCCCACATTTGTTGCAACGTGCCATTCCAGTCAGGCCATGGTTGTCCGCCTTGGCGCATGACTGAAGACAGGTGAGGCGGCAGCAGTGCCAGCCGAAAAAACTCGTCGAGCCACCAAGGCTAACAACTATGGCCTATCAGGCCATGGCACGTTGCAACAAATGTGGGAGCGGGCTTGCCCCGCGAAGCGCCGCGCGGGCGGCGCTCGATCTCATAAACGCTGAAAAACCACCGACATGCGCTCGGCTGGCGAAACCTGAATCACGGCAACCGCTCAGGCAATCTCAGGATAAGGGTACTCAAACACCCGCACCACTTCCGACGCATGCCACGAAGCCGCCTCCATGCCATCCACCGGCCCGGAGAAGCGCCCCAGGCGCTCCACGCACTCGAAGAAGCCGGTACGCGGCAAGCGGCTGGCGCCCTGGCTGATGACCAGCGAGCTGCGTAGCGGCTGTTCGGCGCGTGCGTCCAGCACGGCTAGGTACTCCAGCGCGGCCGTCAGCGTCTGCATGGCCGGCGTGGGCAATTGAAGGCGCTCGATCAGCGCACGATAAGTCAGCAAGTGGCGTTGACGGCGGGCCAGGTCAAGCTCATCCAGCAGGCTCTGCCAATGCTGTCGGCTGATCCTGACCTGGCTCATGACGGCTCGCTCCAGCCTGCCACGCCCAGGTGCCAGGCAAGGGCACGGCGGATGACGTCCCCTGGCTCGCGTTCGCCCGATTCGATCATGGCCAAGTACGCAGGGCTGACACCCACATTGCGCGCCAGTGCTTCAGGCGCGATGCCCTTGGCCTGGCGCAACTGCGCCACCTCACTGAAAGCGGGCAGATCAACGCGTGTCGCGCGCTGTTCATCGACTTCGGCAACTGCTTGTGCTGGCACCTGCCCGGCCGCCTTGAGCAACGCCTGATACTGCTCCCAGGGAACAACGGCGTACTCGGGCTGACCGTCCCGGCTAATGACCTGAATACCCATAACAACCCCCTAACGTAGGATTACGGCATGTAATCCGTAGGCATAATCCTTATGCCAATTATATTACCAAGCGCGGGAGTCTGTGGGGATCTGCTCGCTTTCAGTGCGATTTGCGCTCCAGGCGCAGTGCTTCAGGGGTGTCGGGCAGCCGCTCGACCACGCGCAGGCGCTCTGGCGCCTGGCTGTCACGCCAGGCCTTGAAGCGCGCAAGTTCATCGGCCACGGTCTTCAGCACCCAGCCAAGCACGGCAATGTCATCCAGGAAGCCCACCCCCAGCAGCCAGTCCGGAATGGCATCGATTGGGCTGACGAAGTACAACAGGCCGGCGACGATGGTCACCAGGGCCTTGGGGCTGATTGCACGGTACTCGCCGCGCCACCAGGCCAGGCACAGCGACTGCAGCAGCTTGATGTCTTCGCGCAGCTGGCCGAGGCGCGGGCCTTTGCGGGCCACGGCAAACAACAGGGCCGGCAACCGGCCGCGGCTGAGCAGGCGCTCGGCCAAGGGCAGGAAGCGGGCGAAATTCCAGGGTGCGCTCATGGAGCCTCCAACGGGGAAAGGTTATCCACATTTATTGTGGATAACCTTGTGAACAGGGCGAAGTTTCTGACGGCAGGTGCCCACAAGGCAAGGGCCCCGGTCAGATCGGGCGTTTTTTACACAGTCGTTTCAATGGCGCAAACGATTTGCGTCAGAAGCGTCCTGCTTCTCCACGCTGCATTCTCTCGGACACTTACAGGCCCGCGAGGTTCGGCCCAGTGCCGGGCGCAGAAATGACAACGCCCCGTCGAGACGGGGCGTTGTGCTGTTACCGGCCAGTATTACTTGGCAGGTGCTTCAGCTGGGGCTTCGCCTTCCGGCGCTTCACCTTGCAGCTGGGCTGGATCCTTGATGGCGATCAGCTCCAGGTCGAAGACCAGAACCGAGTTGGCCGGGATCAGCGGGCTTGGGCTCTGCGCGCCGTAAGCCAGTTCAGCCGGGATGAACAGCTTGTACTTCTCGCCAACGTGCATCAGTTGCAGGCCTTCAACCCAACCCGGGATGACGCCGCTGACCGGCAGGTCGATCGGGCTGCCACGCTCTACCGAGCTGTCGAATACCTTGCCATCGGTCAGCTTGCCTTCGTAGTGGACAGTGACCACGTCGGTAGGCTTGGGCTGAGGACCATCAGCCTTCTTGATCACTTCGTACTGCAGGCCCGAAGCGGTGGTAACGACGCCAGGCTTCTTGGCGTTCTCTTCGAGGAATTTCTTGCCGGCAGAGGCAGCTTCTTCGCTGGCCTTGGCCAGGCGCTCTTCGGCACGCTTTTGCAGGGAGGTGAAGGCCTCTACCAGCTCTTCGTCCTTGATGCGCTGTTCTTTCTTGCTCACGGCGTCTTCGATGCCGAGTGCAACGGCTTTGGAATCAAGGTCTTCCATGCCTTCCTGAGCCAGGCTCTTGCCCATGTTCAGGCCGATACCGTAGGAGGCTTTCTGTGCCGGAGTTTTCAGCTCGGGGCTGCTGGCTTGTTGATCACAGCCAGCCAGTACCAGGCCTACCAGGGCAACCGCAGCCGCCAAACGATGCTGTTTCATGCTATTTCCTTGTTCATGCGCCATGTGGGCAATCAGGGTAAAGCCGCGAGCTTATCAGGCGGCCATTACCAATGGCTACCGGCATAAGAGCGGGTTCTGGTAAGGAAGTTCAGTACTTAAAACGTTATTCATCCACGGGCTACAGCCATTGGCCAGTATTGACCCATGATTGCGCTTTTGCCCGAAAATTATGGCGATTTATGTCTGAAGGGTATGGAGCTGCGCCATCAAGGGTATGAGCCTTCCCTGAACTGCCCTGCCACCTCCCGCAGCACCTCGCACACCCATTGCCCCGGCAGGCTCTGCGGCGCTGCGGCATTACGGCAAATACCCACCGAGCCACCCGGCTCGCTCACCCCGAGGTCCAGTTCTGCCAGCTCGCCGCGGCGCAGGTCGAGCAGCACTGCGTCGCGCGGCGCTACCCACAATGCATCGCTGCCCAGCAGGTAACGGCGGCTCAAGGCCAGCGAAAGGGTTTCCAGGCGTTGTGCGGGAAGCTGGATGCCGCACTGCACGAACAGGCTGTCGGCGTGCTGGCGAATGGTGGTGCCGGGCGGCGGCAACACTAGGGGATAACGCCCCACGCGTGCGCGCTCTACCGGTGTGCTGGCCAGCAACGGGTGCCCGGGGCGTACCACCAGGGCCATCGATTCGCTGTACAGGTGCTCGAACGACAAGCCCTGAATCTGAGGGCTGTCGGTCATGCGCCCGACTACCAGTTCCAACTCGCCCAAACGCAACTGCCCCAGCAGTTGTGCACTGACCCCGGTCACCACGCTGATCAGCAGCGCCTCGTGGCGTTGATGCAAGCGGCACAGCACCTCTGGCATCAACAGGCCCTCGACGGTCGACAGCACACCAATGCGCACCTGCGACGGCGCCCGCGCTTCACCGCGCAGGCTGCTTACGCCATCGCGCAAGGCCTGCACACTGGGCCCGGCATAACGCATAAAGCGCGTGCCGGCCGGGGTCAGCTCCACGCCCTGCCGGCTGCGCTCGAACAGGCGCGTCTCGAGCAGGTCTTCGAGCTCCTTGAGGGTCTTGGAAATCGCCGGCTGGCTGATCGCCAGAACGTCGGCGGCCCTGGCCAGGCTGCCCTGCCGGGCAATCTCCAGGAAACACAGCAGGTGGCGGTACTTGATACGGGTGTCGAGGTTCATGCCGGCAAGCTTAACGCATCGCCACCTGCGGCGTATCCGGGTCGCGCTGCTGGCGACGGAACTGCCCCGGCGGCAGGCCGTGAATCTGACGGAAGCGCCGCGAGAAATAGGCTTCGTCGGCGAAACCGCACAGCCGCGCCACCTCCCCCACCGGCCGGTTGCCGTTCAGCAGGTAGTTGCGCGCTGCGTGCATGCGCCGCTCCAGCACCAGCTCACTGAAGGTCTTGCCGATTTCCTTGCGCAGCCAATGGGTGAGGTAGCTGGGTGACAGGTACGTGGCTGCCGCCACCTTGTGCAGGTTGAGGTCGGGGTCGTCGATATGCCGGCGCAAGTACTCGCTCATGCGCCCGAGCGCGGCGCGGCGGCTGAGCTGCGCCGCGTTGCTATCGGCCAGCTCACGCAAGGGCTCGGCGTACAGGCCGCAGACCTGGCCGATCAGTTGCAGCAACAGGCCCTTGAGGACTTCGCGGCTGCCGAAGCGGCGGTTGGCATCGAGCTCGCGCATCTGCGCCAGGATGCGCCCAACCTCGGCAAAGTCGGCCTCAGCTAGGCAGAAGTCCAGGTGCTCCTGGAAGCGGAACGGCGACAGTTCGGGGGCTTGCAGAATCGACACTTCTTCCAGGTCCATCGGGTCGCAGGCCAGATGCGGCAGCAGGAACGTCTGGGAGAAGTTGATCACCACAAAATCGCTGTCGGCTGGGTGCGGAATCACATGCACCCGATGCGGCAGGATGAACGCCAAGGTGTTGCGCCGGAACGGCCGCTGCACGTTGCCGATGTGCTGCACCGTGTCACCGCCAAAGTTGACCTGGATCTGAAAATACTCGTGGCGGTGCGGCGCGGTCTCTGCGGGGCGGCCACGCTGGTCGCGGATGTAGAAATCCATCAGCTCGCTGCGCTGCTGCATGAGGTAGGTCGGCACCTCGCGCTTGGGGGGCATGGGCAATCTCCGGTGTACGGGCAATAAGTTGTACGACGTCGAAACACCTTAATTTAACCCCTTCTGCAAAAACCAACGCAACCGCAAATGCACGCATCCCTTGTAGAACGCGGTACTCAGCAAAAAACGCAGGCAAAACCCGGTCGCTCGATTTTTTTGGACAGCGCAGCCAGCCCACGCCCTGAGTGAAAAAAACGGTCTAAAACCACCGTTGCATTCGACTCGTTGTACGACCACCTTAGGGGCGGGACTGCAGCCCAACCTCTACCAACAACAACAAACGAGGTCGACTCATGTCGAGCACGCCTACCTCCCGCACCGCCGCGCCGTCGTTCGCGCGGGACGCGGCCGCATCACAACGCCTGCCCACCCGCCGCCGCTGGTTCATGCTCTCGCTGCTGCTGGTGGCGACCATCATCAACTACGTCGACCGGGTCAACATCTCCATCGCCGCCCCGTTCATGGCCAAGGACCTGGGCCTGGACAAGGTCGAGATGGGCCTGATCTTCTCGGCCTTCGCCTGGACCTACGCCTTGGCGCTGGTGCCCGCCGGGTTCATCGCCGACCGTTTTGGCTCGCGCCTGACCTACGGCGTGTCGCTGATCAGCTGGTCGGCGGTGACGGTGGCCCAGGGCCTGGCCACCGGCTTTGCTTCGTTGTTCGGCTTGCGCCTGGCGGTCGGCGCCATGGAGGCGCCGGCGTTCCCCGCCAACAGCCGCGCGGTCACCGTATGGTTCCCTGCCCGTGAACGCGGCGTGGCCAGCAGCATCTACGTGTGCGGCCAGTACCTGGGTACCGCACTGTTCACCGGTGCCCTGCTGTGGCTGGCCACCACCTACGACTGGCGCCATGTGTTTTACAGCACGGGCCTGGTCGGCATCCTGTTCGGCGTGGTGTGGCTGTTCCTGTACCGCGACCCGCTCAATTGCAAGAAGGTCAGCAAGGAAGAACTGGCCTACATCGAAAACGGCGGCGGGCTGGTGAAGAGCAGCCAGCAGCGCACCCGTTTCGACTGGCGGCAAGTGGCCGAGCTTTTCCGCTATCGGCAAGTGTGGGCGATCTGCCTGGGCAAGTTCGCCAGCACCTCGGCGCTGTATTTCTTCCTGACCTGGTTCCCCACCTACCTGATCGAAGAGCGCCAACTGACCTTGATCAAGGTCGGCATCTTCGCGGTGATGCCGTTCATTGGCGCCACCGTCGGCATTCTCCTGGCGGGGATCGTCTCCGACCTGCTTATTCGCCGCGGCTATTCGTTGTCGTTCGCGCGCAAGCTGCCGCTGGTGGTGGGTTCGATGCTGGGCATGTCGATCGTGCTGGTGAACTTCACCGACTCCAACGTGCTGTGCATTGCCGTGCTCACCCTGGCGTTCTTCGCCCAGGGCATCGCTTCGTCGTCGTGGGCTGCGGTGTCGGAAGTCGCGCCCAAGGAGCTGATTGGCCTGACCGGCGGCATCACCAGCCTGGCGGCCAATATCGGCGGCATTGTCACGCCGATCGTGATTGGCGCCATCGTGCACATGAGCGGCTCGTTCGCCCTGGCGTTCTGGTTTATCGGCGCGGTGGCGCTGATGGGCACCCTGTCGTACTCGCTGCTGCTCGGCAAGCTGTACCGCATCGAACTGAAGACCGCGGCATGAGCCGGGATTTGTCCAAGCCAACCCCGCTTTCGTCCAACTTTGCCCGCCTGGCACTGGCTACGCTGGCCACTCCCCAACGGAGGATCCACCCATGACCTACCTGTTCAACCCGCCCGCCGTCGTCAGCCTGCCTGTGCTCGGCAGCGCTGCGCGCTTCCCGGTCGGCCGGGTGTTCTGCCTGGGCCGCAACTACCCCTGGCCCGAGACGGCAGGCCCCGCCCCACGCGAGCCGGTGTTCTTCATGAAGCCCGCAAGCAACGTGGTCGAGGCACTGGGCGAACTGCCCTTCCCGCCACTAACCGACGAGTTCTGCCATGAAATCGAACTGGTGGTGGCCATCGACAAGGGCGGCGCCAACATCAGCCCGGAGCAAGCGCGCGAGCATGTGTTCGGCTTTGCCGCGGGCCTGGACCTGACCCTTCGCGACCGCCAACGGCAAGCCAAGCAAGAAGGCCTGCCGTGGGAAGGCGCCAAGGTGTTCGAGGCTTCCGCACCGATGACCGCGATCACCCCCGCCAGCCAGCTGCCATGGCCACTGGACGCCTCGCTGTGGCTGGGGGTCAACGGCCAAGAGCGCCAGCGCGCACACCTGAGCCAACAAACCTGGGCACTGGCCGAGGTGATCAGCCGCTTGTCCCGCCAACTGCCGCTGCGCCCCGGCGACCTGATCATGACCGGCAGCCCGCCCGGCGTGGCGCCGCTGAACCCGGGCGACCTGATCCACGCCGGCATAGATGGCATCGGTGAGCTGCATATGCGCGTCGGCCCACGGCCCACCAGCCAAACCGCAGACGCTGCCTGAAACACAGGAGACGTAGATGAGCCAAAACAAGAAAATTGCCCTGGTCACCGGGGCTGGCAGCGGCATCGGCCGCGCGGTCGCCCTCGCCCTGCTGGAAGATGGCTACAGCCTTGTGCTGGCCGGCCGCCGTGCCGAGCCGTTGCAGGCGCTGGTCGAGCAAGCGCAGGCAGCTGGCGGCGAAGCCCTGGCGGTGCCCACTGACGTGCGTGATGAACAAAGCGTCGCGCATTTGTTCGCCACCCTCGAGGAGGTGCATGGGCGTCTGGATGTGATCTTCAACAACGCCGGGGTCAACGCGCCGGCCGTGCCGGTCGATGAACTGCCCCTGGAAAACTGGCGCAACGTCATCGCCACCAATGTCGACGGCGTGTTCCTCTGCGCCCGCGCCGCGTTTGGCCTGATGCGTCGCCAGCAGCCACAGGGCGGGCGGATCATCAACAACGGCTCTATCTCGGCGCATACCCCGCGCCCGTTCACCGCGCCCTACACCGCCAGCAAGCACGCGGTGCTGGGCCTGACCAAGGCCCTGGCACTGGACGGCCGCCCCTACAACATCGTGTGCAGCCAGGTGGACATTGGCAACGCCCTGACCGAGCTGTCCGAGCGCATGACCCGCGGCGTGCGCCAGGCCAACGGCGAGATCGCCGCTGAACCGATGCTCGACGTGCGCCATGTGGCCGACGCGGTGCGCTACATCGCCGCGCTACCGCTGGAGGCCAACGTGCTGAACATGACCGTGATGGCCAGCAACATGCCCTTTGTCGGCCGTGGCTGACCCCTGCAATGAATGGAGTGACTGATGAAACCTGAAGTCCTGCAACTGAGCCCGATTCTTATCCCGGCCATCCGCGAGCGCCTGGAGCAACTGTTCACCGTGCACCGCTATTACGAGCAGGCCGACAAGGACGCTTATGTCAGCCTGCATGGCGGCAACATCCGTGGCGTGATCACCGGCGGCCACACCGGTATCAGCCAGGCGCTCATGGCGCGCCTGCCCAAGCTTGAAGTGGTGGCGGTAAACGGCGTGGGCACCGATGCGGTAGACCTGGCCTATGCCCGCGACCGAGGGATTCAGGTAACCGCCACCCTCGGCGCGCTGACCGAGGATGTCGCCGACCTGGCGATCGGCCTGCTGATCGGCGTGTGCCGCGGCATCAGCACAGGCGACCGCTTCGTGCGCGCCGGCCATTGGGCGACCAGCGCCACCCCCCTGGCGCCTTTGCCTCTGGCACGGCAGGTGTCGGGCATGCGCATCGGCATCGTCGGCATGGGCCGGGTCGGCCGCGCCGTGGCCCAGCGGGCGGCGGCGTTTGGCTGCCCGATCCGCTACACCGACTTGCAGGCGCAGGATGTGCCCTACGGGTTCGAGCAGAACCTGGCGCAACTGGCCAGCGACAGCGATGCGCTGATCCTGGCAGCGGCGGCGGACAAAGGCGAAGCCTTGGTCAACCGCGAGGTCCTGCGGGCACTAGGGCCTGAGGGCTACCTGATCAACATCGCGCGCGGCAAGCTGGTGGATGAACCTGCGTTGATCGCGGCGCTGCAGGCGGGTGAGATTGCCGGTGCGGCGCTGGATGTGTTTGCCGATGAACCACGTGTGCCCGAGGTGCTGTTCGAGCGCGAAGATGTGCTGCTGCAGCCGCATCGTGCCAGCGCCACGGTGCAGACCCGTACCCGCATGGGCGAGATGGTAGTGGCGAGCCTCGTGGATGTGTTCGCCGGGCGTACGCCGCAAGGGCTGGTTATCTAAGCGGCCCGTACAGCCCTATCGCCGGCACGCCGGCGACAGGGCTGCAGCGATGGTTCAGGCCACCGCCACTTCCACAGCCCCGCCATTCAAACGCACCGGCCACACCCGTAGCCGCTGGCCGGCATCTTCCAGGCACTCGCCGCTGTGCAGGCTGAAATGCTGCTTGTACAGCGGCGCCGCCACCACCAGCTCCCCCTGCAGGCTACCCACCAACCCACGGCCGATGATGTTGGCCCCGGAGCGTGGGTCGCGGTTGCCCACTGCGTACAGGGGTTGTTCATGACCGGGCAGGTAGAACAGTGCCACCTGTTCACCCTCGAGCCACACCACCACCCCGGAGTCGGCGACCAGGTCATCGGCCCGGCACACCGCTTGCCAGTTGCTTTGCTTTGCCACAGCAGCGTTGGACAGGTTCATCAGACAGCCTCCTCAATGGTGGGGATCAGGTGCAGCGGTGCTACCGGGCGGCGCTGGTCGCGCTCGCGAACAAAGTGCACGTCCGGGTCGGCGCGCCGGTCGTTGACGAACGTGCGGAAGCGCTTGAGCTTTTCCGGGTCGTTGAGGGCGTTGGCCCACTCGCATTCATAGTGGTCGACCACATGCTGCATCTGCGCTTCCAGCTCGGCAGCCAGGCCCAGGCTGTCGTTCAGGACCACCTGTTTGAGGTAGTCCAGGCCGCCTTCCAGGCCTTCACGCCACACCGACGTACGCTGCAGCTTGTCGGCGGTGCGGATGTAGAACATCAGCACGCGGTCGATCAGGCGCACCAGGGTTTCGTCATCCAGGTCCGTGGCGAACAGCTCGGCATGCCGTGGGCGCATGCCGCCGTTGCCGCACACGTACAGGTTCCAGCCCTTCTCGGTGGCGATCACGCCGATGTCCTTGCTCTGCGCCTCGGCGCACTCGCGGGTGCAGCCAGAGACCGCGAACTTGAGCTTATGCGGGCTACGCAGGCCCTTGTAGCGGTCCTCCAGGCGCAGCGCCATGGCCACGCTGTCCTGCACGCCGTAGCGGCACCAGGTGCTGCCCACACAGGACTTGACCGTGCGGGTCGACTTGCCGTAGGCGTGGCCGGTCTCAAAGCCAGCTTCGATCAACTCGCCCCAGATCAACGGCAGTTCGTGAAGCTGGGCGCCGAACAGGTCGATGCGCTGGCCGCCGGTGATCTTGGTGTAGAGGTCGTATTTTTTAGCCACCTGGCCGATCACGATGAGCTTGTCGGGGGTAATTTCGCCACCTGGTATGCGCGGCACGACCGAGTAGGTGCCGTTTTTCTGCATGTTGGCCATGAAGGTGTCGTTGGTGTCCTGCAGCGGCACCAGCGCCGGGTCCATGATCGGCTGGTTCCAGCACGAAGCGAGAATGTTGCCCACCGCCGGCTTGCAGATGTCGCAACCAACGTGGCCTTTGCCATGGCGTGCGAGCAGGTCACTGAAGGTGCGGATGCCGCCCACGCGCACCAGCCCGTAGAGCTCCTGGCGGGTGTAGGCGAAGTGCTCGCACAGGCTTTTGTCCACGGTCACACCACGGGCAGTCAGTTCATGCTCGAAGACCTGCTTGAGCAACGCCGCGCAGCCGCCGCAGCCAGTGGCCGCCTTGGTGCAGCCCTTGACTGCCGCAAGGTCGCCGCAACCGCTGTCGATTGCCGCGCATACCGCGCCCTTGCTGACGTTGTGGCACGAGCAGATGGTCGCGCTGTCGGGCAGCGCATCGGCGCCCAAGGCTGGCGCACCGCCGCTTTGCGGCAAAATCAGTGCCGCAGGGTCCGCCGGCAGGGCTATGCCGTTCTGGGCGTATTGCAGCAGGGTGTCGTAGTAACTGTTGTCGCCCACCAGCACTGCGCCGAGCACGTGCTTGCCGCTGGCATCCACCACCAGGCGGCGATAGGACGCGTTGGCCTCATCGATGAAGCGGTAGCTGCGTGCGCCCGGTGTGGTGCCGTGGGCATCGCCGATGGAGCCTACATCGACGCCCAGCAGCTTGAGCTTGGTCGACATGTCGGCGCCGGTGAATTCGCCAGCCGCCTCGCCCAGCAGCAGCGCTGCCAGGTTGCGCGCCATGCTGTAGCCCGGCGCGACGAGGCCGAACACACTGCCGTTCCACGACGCACACTCACCGATGGCGAAGATGCGCGGGTCGCTGGTGCGGCAGTGGTTGTCGATCACCACACCCCCGCGCGCGGCAATTTCCAGCCCGCTGGCACGGCCGAGGGCATCCTGTGGGCGGATGCCGGCGGAGAATACGATCAGGTCGGTTTCCAGGTGCTCGCCGCCATCGAAGTTCATGCGATAGCGGTAGGCCTCGCCGACGCTGATCGACTGGGTGGCACGCGACAGGTGCACGCCGACGCCCAGGGCTTCGATCTGGGCCTTGAGCGCTGCGCCACCCTCGCCGTCCAGCTGCACCGGCATCAGCCGCGGGGCGAACTCCACCACATGCGCTTCGAGGCCCAGGGACTTGAGCGCGTTGGCAGCTTCGAGGCCCAGCAGGCCGCCGCCGACCACTACACCCCGGGTCGCATCGGCGGCAGCGCTGCGGATTGCATCGAGATCGTCGAGGGTGCGGTAGACCAGCCGGGCATTGCCGCTGGAGCCTTCGATGGGCGGCACGAAGGGATACGAACCGGTGGCCAGGACCAGCTGGTCGTAGCCGTAGCGGCCCTCTACGGTGACCACTTCGCGGCGCTCGCGGTCAATCTCCAGCACGGCTTCACCCAGGTGCAGATGCACGCCGTTATCGCCATAGAAACCTTGCCCACACAGGGCCAGGGTTTCGGCACAGCTGCCGCCGAAGTACTCCGACAGGTGCACGCGGTCGTAGGCACGTTGGCGCTCCTCGCCGAACACATGCAGCTCGAAGCGCGCCAGCGCGCCGCGTTCTACCAATTGCTCGACGCAATGGTGGCCGACCATGCCGTTGCCGACGATGACCAGTCGCTCCCGTTGCCCGCTGCTCGCTGTTGCCTTCATAAGCCGATCCTCGATCAAAAAAAAAGCGCCTGGAGCCGAAGCTCCAGGCGCCTTTGCCTGTATTCATCACGGAGTGCCCTGGGTTGATCGCCGTTGATCAGTAGGGCTTGTTGTGCTGGAGACAAAGCAGGGAATGTGCCAGTTGTGTCGGCTGGGCTGGCCTGTCGCGGGCAAGCCCGCCCCTGCACGGGTGGAGCGAGCCTGTGGGCGACAGGGCCAACCCAGTCAATGCACACTCACGGTGCAACGCTCCCCATCCTGGAGCACTCAGTACACATCTCGGCGGTACCGCCTGGCCTTGCTCAAGCTGTCCATATAGGCATCCGCATCCACCCGGCCATGCTCGGCAATGATTTCACGCAGCGCCGCATCCACATCCCTGGCCATGCGCTGGGCATCACCGCAGACGTAGAAGTACGCCCCCGCCTCCAGCCACTGCCACACCTGCGCGCCCTGCTCGCGCAGGCGTTGCTGCACGTAGATTTTCTCGGCCTGGTCTCGGGAAAACGCCGTGTCCAGGCGCAGGTGGCCGCTTGCCTGCCAGGCCTGCAATTGCTCCTGGTAATAGAAGTCGGTAGCGGCGTACTGCTCGCCAAAGAACAACCAGTTGGCGCCTTTGGCAGCGCGCGCTTCGCGCTCTTCGAGGAAGGCGCGAAACGGCGCTACCCCAGTGCCGGGGCCGACCATGATCACCGGCACGGTGTCGTCCTCGGGTAGTCGAAAGTGCTTCGACACCTGCGGGAAAATCGCCACTTTGACCGCCTGCCCGCGGTCGGCGAGAAAACTTGAGCAAACCCCTTTGCGCCCGCCATAGCGCACGGTCGAAACGGTCAGGTGCACTTGATCAGGGTGCGCCAACGGGCTGGAACTGATCGAATAGAGCCGCGGCTGCAACGGCTTGAGCAGCTCGAGCCAGGTGGCCAGCGGCAGCACCTGGGGGAATGCATGCAGTACATCCACCAGTTGCCGGCCCCAGAGCCAGTCTTGCAATTGGCTTTTGCACGCCGGCTGCAACAGGCGCTGCAGGTCCGCCGCCTGCTGGCTGAAGCACTGCAGTTGCTGCGGGGTGACCTTGGCGATTTCCAGGTGCGATTCCATCGCTTCGGCCAAGGGCATGACCGGCTGGCCTTTGAGCTGCACCTGGGCCTGACCATCGAGCTGCATCACGGCCAGCAGTTCCTCGACCAGCGCCGGGCAGTTGCGTGGCCACACACCCAGCGCATCGCCGACGGCATAGGTGAAACCGCTGCCGGCAAGGTCGAACACCAGCTGGCGGGTTTCCTTGCTGGCGCCCGGGCCATTGAGCAGGCGGTTCTCCAGCAAGGTGGCGGACCACGGTTGCTGCTTGCTGTAGCTTGCAACGGCTTCGCTCACCGGCAACGGCGCAGCGGCACTGCCCAGCGCTGGCAACAGCGCGTCGAGCCAGGTGGCGAAGGCCTCATCCAAGTCGGGCTCGCAGTCGACCCGCGGCAGCAAGCGCCGCGCCCCCAGCTCGGCCAGGCGCTGGTCGAGCTGGCGGCCAAACCCGCAGAATTGACCGTAGCTGGAGTCGCCCAGGGCCAGCACGGTATAGGGCACTTCGGCGCAATGAGCGCCCTCTTCGCCTTGCAGCGCCTGCCAGAACGCCATGGCGCTGTCAGGTGCATCGCCATCGCCGAAGGTGCTGGCGATCAGCACCACACTGGCGGCGCCGCGCAACTGCCGCGGGCTCACCGCCTCCATGCAACTGAGCTGTACCTCCAGGCCGGCATTGCGCAAATGCGCAGCGCAGCGTTCGGCCAGTGCCTCGCTGTTACCGGTCTGCGAGGCCCACAGCACCTGGTGACGCGGTACCTCGGCGGGCGCTGCCGGCAACCCTGCCGGTTGCGCGAACAGCCCGGCCAGCAGCCCGTCGACAAACAAGCGCCGCGACGCCGCCAGCGGTGCACTGGCCGGCAAGCTGGGCACGCCCTCAGCACGGGCCTGGTCGAGGCCGAGCAGAAAACCCTGCAGGTAATGACGCTCCTCTTCGGCCAGCACGGGGGCTGGCAGGGTATCCAGGCCGAGAAGGCGAGAAAGGGTCGCGGTGGGCATGCGGGCAGGCTCCGGTATTGGCGTGGCGCCAGTCAGGTCGAGGGCTTCGATGCGTTCGCCAGCAACCCGCTCCAGGGCTACGGCGCAGTGCTTGAACGCGGGTTGCAGCGACAGCGGGTCCACCGCATCACAGGTGACGGCGTTGATCGCCAGCTGCTCGCCGACCACATCGTTCCAGTGGAACGGCGCAAAACAATTGCCGGGCATGACCCGGTCGCAGACCCGCGCTGGCAGCACGGCCTGGCCACGGCGGGAACGGATGGCCACCTGGTCCTTGTCGTGGATACCCAGCCGGGCGGCATCCTCGGGGTGGATTTCGACAAAGGGGCCGGGCTCCAGCTTGTTCAGCGCCGGCACTTTGCCGGTCTTGGTCAGGGTGTGCCATTGGTGCTGTACGCGGCCGGTGTTGAGCACCAGCGGGTAGTCGCCGTCTGGCAGCTCTGGCGCGGGTAGCCAGGGCCGGGCGAAGAAACGCGCCTTGCCGCTGGCGGTTGGAAACACCACGCTGGCGGGGTCGCCGTTTTCGACGTAACGCAGTGGGCTGCGGTCATCCACCCAGCCGGGGGCGCAGGGCCATTGGCGCGGCTTGTCGCGCAGGGCCTGATAGCTGATACCGCGCAGGTCGTAGCCGGTGGCCGGGTTGTAGAAGCGGCGGATTTCGTTGTACACCGCTTCGGCGTCGGGGTAATCGAACGCCTCGGCATAGCCCATGGCACAGGCGACCCTGGCGATGATCTGCCAGTCCGGCAGGCTCTCACCCGGCGCTTGCACCGCACGGGGCATCAAGGTGAGGTTGCGCTCGCTGTTGATCATCACGCCCTCGCCTTCGGCCCACAGCGCAGCGGGCAGCAGGATGTCGGCGTAGCGGTTGGTTTCGGTATCGAGGAAGGCGTCCTGGGTAATCACCAGCTCGGCTTGGCGCAGGCCGTCGATCACCTGCTGGCGATTGGCGACGCTGGCCACCGGGTTGCTGCAGATGATCCAGCAGGCTTTCACTTCCCCCGCCTTCATCTGCTCGAACAGCGCCACTGTGCCTTCGCCGCCTTCTGCGCGCAGGCTACCGGGGGCCATGCCCCACTGCGCCTCGACGAAGCTGCGGTCGCCTGCGACCAACGCCGAGCGCTGGCCGGGCAGGCCCGGCCCCATGTAGCCCATTTCGCGCCCGCCCATGGCATTGGGCTGGCCAGTGAGCGAGAACGGCCCGCTGCCGGGCCGGCAGATGGCGCCAGTGGCCAGGTGCAGGTTGCAGAGCGCGTTGCTGTGCCAGGTGCCGTGCACGCTCTGGTTCAGGCCCATGGTCCAGCAGCTCATCCACTGCCCGGCAGTGCCGATCAGCTCGGCAGCTTGGCGGATGTCGGCCTCCGAGAGCCCGGTGATGGCGGCCACGCGGTCCGGCGGGTAGTCGTCGAGGAACGCAGGCAGGTCATCCCAGCCCTCGGTGTGGCGGGCGATGAATTCGGGGTTGGTCTGGCCGTTGCGGTGCAGCAGGTGCAGCAGGCCGTTGAGCAGGGCCAGGTCGCTGCCGGGGCGCACCTGCAGGAACAGGTCGGCCTTGTCGGCGGTGGCGGTGAGGCGCGGGTCGACGACAATCAACTTTGCCCCGGCTTTGACCCGGTCCAGCAGGCGCAGGAAGAGGATCGGGTGGCAGTCGGCCATGTTCGCACCGATCACCAGGAATACATCCGCGCGCTCGAAGTCCTGGTAGCTGCCAGGCGGGCCGTCGGCGCCGAGGGAGAGTTTGTAGCCACTGCCAGCACTGGCCATGCACAGGCGCGAGTTGGATTCGATATGGCGGGTACGAATAAAGCCTTTGGCCAGCTTGTTGGAAAGGTATTGGGCTTCCAGCGACATCTGCCCCGAGACGTACAGTGCAACGGCATCCGGCCCATGCTGGTCGATGATGCCGCGCAGCCGCTCGGCGGCTTGGGTGATGGCCTGGTCCAGGCTGCTGCGTGCCGGTTCGTGGTCGCGTTGCTGGCGGACAAATGCACTTTCCATACGCCCGGCGGCGGTCAGCGGAATGTGTGCAGTAAGGCCCTTGGTGCACAGCCGGCCGAAGTTGCTCGGGTGCTGCTTGTCGCCGCTGACCTTGCTGACCTTGCCGTCGGCCACGCTCATGACGATGCCACAGCCGACGCCGCAATAGGGGCAGACGCTGCGGACTTCGGTACTGGTCATGGGCGGGTCTCCTGGAGCAAACGCAAAAGGCGCCGGCTGCCCCGGCTTGCTTGGCAAGTGGGGGCAACACGGCGCCTTTGTCGTGAAGGGTTGAAGGCGGTCGACGTTGACGGCCTTGGGTAGAGGTGTGTGAGCAATTGTTGGGCCAGCTGCCAGTCTGAGCGGCGCAAGGCTGCTCCTACAGGGGCTCTGTGGTTGCTGCAGGGCCGAGTTGTGTCGGGAGCAGGCCGCGCAGCAGCCCCAAAACGGTGACCAACGCACCATCAGGTGGCAGCCATGACGCTCATGGCGCTATGCTGAAAGCTTTCCGCCGCAGAGTTACTTCGCCCCCACTATGTCCCAGGTGATCCTCAAGACCCCCGCTCAACTCGATTTGATGCGCAACGCCGGCCGTTTACTGGCCCAGGTGTTCGCCGACCTCGACAGGTTCATCCGCCCCGGCGTGACCACGATGCAGATCAACGACCGCGCCGAGGCCTTCATCGTCAGCACCCTCAAGGCACGCCCGGCGAGCAAGGGCCAGTACGGCTTCCCCTACGCGCTCAATACCTCGGTGGACCACGTGGTCTGCCATGGCATGCCCAAGGCGGATGAAGTGCTAAAGGAAGGCTCGATCATCAACGTCGACATCACCTTGGAACAAGGCGGCTACATCGCCGACTCGTCGAAGATGTACAGCGTCGGTGAGGTCAGCGACGATGCCCGCAGGTTGGTCGAGACTACCTACGATGCGCTGTGGAAAGGCATCGAACAGGTGCGCCCTGGGGCAACGCTTGGCGACATCGGCCATGCCATCCAGGTACACGCTGAGGCGGCCGGCTACAGCGTGGTGCGCGAGTACTGTGGGCATGGTATCGGCCAGCAGATGCATGAAGGGCCCGAGGTGCTGCATTTCGGCCAACGCGGCATGGGCATGAAACTCAAGCCCGGGATGGTGTTTACCATCGAGCCGATGATCAACCAAGGTGGGCGAGGCACGCGGACGCTGAAGGACGGCTGGACAGTGATTACCCGCGACCATACGTTGTCGGCGCAGTGGGAGCATACCGTGGCAGTGACAGAAGATGGGGTTGAGGTGCTGACATTGCGGCAGGAAGAGCGCAATCGCTGATGCGGGCGTAGAAACAAGAAAAGCGACCCTAAGGTCGCTTTTTTTGTAACTTCCGGGTGTTCAGTGGGCCCTGGAAGTTGAATATGGCGCAGCGGACGGGACTCGAACCCGCGACCCCCGGCGTGACAGGCCGGTATTCTAACCGACTGAACTACCGCTGCGCTATTTCATCGAGTGGTGGGTGATGACGGGATCGAACCGCCGACCCTCTGCTTGTAAGGCAGATGCTCTCCCGGCTGAGCTAATCACCCTTCGTCTCGGTG
>NZ_JBIBEB010000029.1:0-39308 GCF_042902325.1 Pseudomonas sp. NPDC012596
TGGCCTATCAGGCCATGGCACGTTGCAACAAATGTGGGAGCGGGCTTGCCCCGCGAAGCGCCGCGCGGGCGGCGCTCGATCTCAAGGGCGCTGAAAGTCTCAAGGCAAGCGCTTAGCGAAGCGCCGCGCGGGCGGCGTTCGATCTCACAGACGCTGAAAATGTCTGGCGTACATCTCCCAGCTCTGCACGCCAATTCCCTGACCTTCGGCAGATGAGGCCCCTGCGCGCGTATAGCGCGGCGGCCCTTTCCAAAGGGGCGTTTACTGTGTGGGAGTGGTCAAGTCCGGTGGTTGGATGATGCCGCCGATCATTCTGAGTTCCATCGCTGCCATGGTGCATGTATCACTGTGTATCAAGGCGCGTGCTTCGACCACTCGCTTACAAATCCCTGCCGGTGCAGATACGCCATGGATACATGCCGACGGCTAAATGGGCCAACCCGAACGAACAGCCCAAACCGCTGCTTGTTCTGGCTCTTGCGCCCTTGTGGCATTACCTGATGGAGAAACCCCATGACCCGTATCCAGCGCCCCAACAAAACCCGCCTTGGCCTGCTGAGCATTGCCCTGGTCGGCGGTATGAACCTGGCCGCATCGGCCTTTGCTGTCGAAGCGTTGCCCCAGGGCTACCAGCTCGCCGCCGCTGAAAAGGCCGGCGAGGGCAAATGTGGCGAGGGCAAGTGCGGCGCCAGCGGCGCCAAGGGCAAAGCCACCCAGGCGGAGGGTAAATGCGGCGAAGGCAAGTGCGGTGATGCCTCGTTCGCCCGCACCGATGCCGACCACGACGGCCAGGTATCGCGCGCCGAGCTGCTGGCGGTGGCGCCGGGGGCCAACGCGGAGTTCGACGCTATCGATGCCAACCACGACGGCTACCTGTCCGAGGCTGAGGTTTATCAATTTCGCAAGCACCAGTTCGACGCAAACGGCAAGCCGTTCCCTTCCGATCTGTACAGCAAGTTGAGCCAGGCCAGGAACTGACCGTCACCCGGCACCCTCCCAGCGGGAGGGTGCTTTGCCTCCAGGAGTACGCCATGAGTCGTTCCCCGTCCCTGCAAGGTGCCGGCCTTGGCCTGCGTCGCGCGCTGTTGCCTGAATTGCTGACCATGAGCACGGGTGCCGTGGACTTCCTCGAATGTGCCCCCGATAACTGGATCGGCGTTGGCGGCACTTTTGGCGAGGGCCTGGCACGCCTGGCCGAGCGCTATCCGCTGGCCTGCCACGGCCTTTCGCTGTCACTCGGCGGCCCCGCGCCGCTGGACCATGGCTTTGTGCGGCAGATTCGCGGTTTCCTCGACCGTTACAACGTGCCGCTGTTCAGCGAACACCTGAGCTACTGCGCCGATGACGGTCACCTCTACGATCTGATCCCCATGCCCTTCACCGACGAAGCGGTGCGCCACACGGCCGCGCGTATTCGTGAAGTGCAGGATGCCCTTGGCCGGCGCATCGCGGTGGAAAACATCTCCTACTATGCAGCGCCCTACCAGGCAATGAGCGAAATCGACTTCCTCCGCGCGGTCCTCGACGAGGCCGACTGCGACCTGCTGCTGGACATCAACAATGTGATCGTCAATGCCTGCAACCACCGTTATGACGCTGCCGACTTCGTCGCCGGGGTGCCGGCCGAGCGGGTGGTTTGCCTGCACGTGGCCGGGCATTACGACGAAGCGCCGGACCTGAAGATCGATACCCACGGCGCAAGCGTGAAGGCCGATGTCTGGCGCCTGCTGGCGAGCGCCTACCAGAATTTGGGGAGCGTACCGACCCTGCTGGAGCGTGACTTCAACCTGCCACCGCTGCCTGAGTTGCTCATCGAGGTAGATTACATTTGCGATCTGCAAACTGCCGCGCAAACGCCAGAGGTGCGCCATGGCTGAGACATTGCGCGAGCAGCAGCTGCGCATGGCCCGCTTCATCCGCGACCCGCAGGCCAACGCGCCGCCGCCAGGCATTGAGGAACGGCGCCTGGCGGTTTATCGGCAGCTGTTCTTTGGCAACATGAAGTCGTTGCTGTCAGGCAGCTTTCCGGTGCTGCATGCGACCCTCACCTCCGACCAGTGGCAGGCGCTGACCGAAGGTTTCTACGCAAGCCACCGCTGCCAGACACCGTTGTTCACCGAGGTGGCTGGCGAGCTGGTCGACCACCTGCAAACCAGGGAGGATCTGCCGGGCTGGGTGGCTGAGCTGGCTCATTACGAGTGGATCGAGACGGTGTTGTTGCTCGGCGAAAATACCGAACCTGCGCATGACCCCGGCGGTGACCTGCTCGAGGGGGTACCGTTGCTGTCCAGCCTGGCGGTGCCGCTGGCCTACGTTTGGCCGGTCAGCCAAATTGGGCCGGGCAACATTCCTCTACAGGCACCCATCGAACCCACACGGTTGCTGGCCCGTCGAGGCGCCGACCACGAGGTGCACTTCTCCCGCTTGGCGCCGCTGGCCCACGCGTTACTGGTGTCGTTGCAACAGCAGCCGCTCAGTGGCCGCGAGCACTTTGCAGCATTGGCAGAACATAGTGGCGTAGCGCCAGACTTCGTTGAAGCTCACGGCTTGGCGCTGTTGGTCGGCCTTAAATCCGAAGGCGTGGTGCTGGGCACGGCGTTGTAGGGGCGGGCTTGCCCGCGGAGCAGGCACCGCGGTGGTTGGCCAGGGCGTTGCCCTGGATCGCGGGCAAGCCCGCTCCTACAGGATTGATTGAGGCCGGGGGCTCGGTCAGGGAGCGGCGGTGCTGCCCTGATGCTCAGCATGACGGCACTGGGTTGTGGTTGGGCAGGGCGTAGCTTCGCTCAGCGGCGGTAGTAGTGGTGGTCGGCCTCGTAGCGGTGGTGCGCGGCCCGGTCATGGTGGCGCTGCCATTCGCGGCGGCGTTCGGCCTCGCGCCGCGCCTGCTCGCGGCGCCATTGCTCACGGCGCCAGTTTTCGCGGCGCCAGTCGTCGCGACGGTCATGCCGGTAGCCGTCGTGGCGATAACGGTCATCATGCGCCAATAGCGTGGCGGGCTGCTGTGCAGCCACGCTCGCCAGGCTCGGCCAGGGGTTGTCGGCATCCTCGGCATGGGCTTGCACAGGCATGGCGTCGGAGGTGTGAACAGGCGTTGGCGCCTTCATCGGTGTAGCGGATGCCGAGCCCATTGCCGCGAACGCGAACAGGCCGAGGAGCACTATCCGGGGGACATGGATTTTCATGAGCGAAGACAACCTCTGCTGGATATTGGGGCGTTGGGCCATGCGTTCGCGGGCCAGCCTGAAGGCTGCCTGGCGCACTGCATGTGCCTGATCACATAGACCAGCAAAGCGGAAAAAGTTCGGGAAAACCGTTACTTAAATGGCAAGGCTGCCATGGCGGCGGCTGGCGCAATGCCCTCAATGCACGCCGGGAACGGTATACTTGGCGCCTTTGCCAGCGCCCGGGAGAAGTTCATGCGGCAGGTCTTGTTAATCGTCGATGTCCAGTCCACCTTCAGCCCGCCGGAGTGGCTGGTCGATGGCGTGCGTGCGTTGTCCGCGACGATCCCGACCATCGCCTCGGTCGAATTGCATGACGAGCAGGTGACGCCTTTCGAGCGGCAGCTGGGCTGGCACCCTGCCGCTGAGGACGAGAGCCTGGTCGAAGCCGACAAGGTATTCATCAAACACGGTTATGGGCAGACTGCCGAGACCCTTGAGTACATCCGCCAGCTGGGCGTCGAGCGCGTGCTGGTCTGCGGGCTGCAGACCGAAACCTGCGTGCTGGCCGCAGGCTTCGCGCTGTTCGATGCGGGGCTGACGCCCACGTTGATCACTGACCTGACGGTGGGCTCTTCCCTCGATCGCTCAGGCAAGATGGGCATCGAGTTGTGGAAACACCACTTCGGCAATGTCACTACCCGCGCCGAGGTGCTGGCCGAACTCGCCAGCTGACTACCGCTGCGCGCCGGTCACTGACTCAGTGGCCGGCATGGGCAGATTGCCTTGTGCGGTTTTTAGCGGCCAAGCATCACGGTTTTCAGCTGTGTCTGTGCCTGTTGCACCGTCTTGGCCTGGGTGTTCAGGTCCGCCAGCATGGCATTCAGCTCGGCTTGAACTTTCGGGTCTGAAACCTTCACGATCGCGCCGTTGATTTCGATTTTTGCCTTGTTCGCGTCCACGTAGTCGGCGATTTTCAGGCTGCTGTCGAGGGTGCCGCTGATCTGCGGCAGTACGGCCAGGAAGGTATCGGCCGGAACGCTGACGGTACGCTCGAAGGCTTTGTCGTACACCACCTTGAGGTCTTCTGGCTGTTTGAGCTGGGCGTGGGCGCTGTCTGCCTTGGCTTTTTGCGCCTGCAGTTGGGTACCCATGTCGTTGAGGCCGGTTTGCACCGCCTTGATGTCGTCACGGCGCGCGGTGACATCATTCAACGAGCGCACTGCGCCTTTTTGCAACAGGTTGCCCAGCGGTTTGACGGCGGCATCCATGGCGCCGTTGAAGTCAGTGATGACCGCGTAGTGCTCGGTGTAGGGGCCAAACGCCTGGGTTTCGTCCGGGGTCAGCTTAGGCACGTGAACGCCTGGCTTATCGACGATACGGGTTTGCAGGAACTCGCTGAACGCAGTGCGTTGTTTGGGTTCGTTGTCACCGCAGGCGGCGAGGGCGAGGGGCAGGGCGAGGGCAAGCAGCCAGCGGGGGCGGAACGTGACATTCATGTCGGTGAATCTCCTGAAGGGTAAGGGACGCGCCACCCGGGCATCGCGCACGGCGTGGCGGGAGAAGAATAGTGGTTTCTGCGTTGGGATCCAACACTAGGCCATAGGCAGCTCGAAACCCTCGATGCCGCGCCCAAGCTTCTGGGCTTGTGCGTACAGCACCCGCATCAGGTGCAGCGCCGCCTGCGACGGTGGCTCGAAGCGCGAGTAGACGAAGCTGATATCGAAATGAATCTCCTCGGCCAGCGGCACCACGGCGAGGCCGCTGTCCTGTGCGACGAATTCGTCGATCAGGGTAATGCCCATGCCTTGCTTGACCAGCGCCACGGCTTCGTTGGCATTGGTAAACGACAGCAACGAATCCAGTTGCAACCCACGCTGGGCGATTTCATCCGCCAGCAGCTTGCCGAACGGCATGTCCGGGCGGAACAGCAACAGCGCGTGGCCCTGAAGTTGTTGCAAGGCCAGTGAGGGTTGCTGGGCCAGCTCATGGGAGGCGGGCATCACCGCCACCATGCGCCCCCGCATGAAGGCCTGCGAGTGCAGGTGATCGTGGACCACCGGCAGGGCGGCGATCGACAGGTCGACCTTTTTCGACAGGATCTGGTTGGGCATCTCGCCCATCAATGAGGTCTGCCATTCGATGTGCAGCGCTGGCGCCTCACGTTTGAGCTGCGCCAGGGCAATCGGGATGATCACCGTCGACAACGACGCGCTGCAGGAAATGCGCAGCTTGCGGTGGGTACCGGAGGCCAGCGACAGCGCGGTCTCATTGACCTGCAGTGCCGCCTGGTACACCCGCTCGACCTCACGGAACAGGATCTGCGCCTCGGCGGTGGGCACCAGGCGGTTGTTGATGCGCTCGAACAGGCGGTAAGCCAGGCGCCCCTCGATGTAGCCAATCAACTTGCTCACCGCCGGTTGCGAGACATACAGCATTTTTGCCGCGGCACTGATCGAGCCGGTCAGCATGACGGCACGGAACACTTCCATATGGCGCAATTTGAACACCATGTTGCTGGCGTCGGCGCCTGCTTGGCCGGGGAGCATGAGTATTACCTTCGGTTATGGTCTTGGCCATCTGTGTATGAGCGCCGTGGCGGCGCCCGCAGTATCTTGAGCCTAGGCAAATCGCCCTGGTGGCGAACAATAACAAGATCTGCAGGCAAGCGCAGTGACGCTTGGAGGAGCCGCCTTTGAACATCTTTGACGAACCGAAGATCGATTGCCATAACCATTTGTTTGACCCTGCACGCTTTGCATATCACCCCGATGCCCCCTATGCCCCCTCGGGGCAGGAGGTTGCGCCGCTGGAGCAGTTCAACCAGGTGATGGACGCCTATGGCGTGCGCCATGCCTTGCTGGTGGGCCCCAATAGCGGCTACCACACCGACAACCGTTGCCTGTTGCACGCCCTGGCCAGCGGCCAGGGGCGCTTCCGCGGCGTGGCGGTGGTCGACCGCCAGATCAGCCTTGAACAACTGGCCGCGCTGCAGGAGCAGGGCGTGGTCGGCGTCGCATTCAACCCAGCGTTGTATGGCGTGGCCAGCCTGCGAGACGTCGAGCCGCTGTTCGGCAAGCTGGCCGAGCTTGGCCTGTTTGCCCAGGTGCAGGTCTGCGAAGACCAGTTGCTCGAACTGCTCGGCCTGATCGAGCGCAGCGCGGTGCGGGTACTGATCGACCACTGCGGGCGCCCGGACGCGGCCGCCGGTATTCATCAGGCCGGTTTCCAGGCCTTGCTCAGGCTGGCCCGGCATGGGCGGGTCTGCGTGAAGCTATCAGGCATGCAGAAGTTCGCTGCTGCCGACGCCCTGCACGAGCAGAGCCGCGCCTACGTGCATGAGCTGATCAACGCCTTCGGCCCGCAGGCCTGCGTGTGGGGCTCCGACTGGCCGTTCATTCGCCAGCGCACGCGGGTGGACTACGGCCCCTTGCTGAAGCTGGCCGAACGTTTGATGCCGGACCCGCACCTGCGCCGCACCATCATGTGGGACACCCCCAGGCGCCTGTTCGGCTTCGCCTGACCCCTGCGCATTTGCCATTCCAATAACAAGAGAGCAACCGTCATGAACGCTGATCAGCCTATCGGCGCCGGGGTGTTCGACACGCCCGCACGCCTGCAACAACGCACCCGCACCCGCTTCATGATCCTGGCGCTGATTTCTGGCGGCACCATGATCAACTACCTTGACCGCAGCGTGATGGGCATTGCTGCCCCGAGCATCAGCGCCGACCTGGGCCTGAACGCGGCGATGATGGGCCTGATTTTTTCGGCGTTTTCGTGGACGTATGCGGCTGCGCAAATTCCCGGCGGCATCCTGATCGACAGGCTCGGCACCAAACTAACCTACTGGCTGGCCCTGACCCTGTGGTCGCTGTTCACCGGCCTGCAGGGTTTGGCCCAGGGCTTTCTGTCCTTGCTGGGCATGCGCTTTCTGGTGGGTGTGACCGAAGCGCCGTGCTTCCCTACCAACAGCCGCGTGGTGGCGACCTGGTTCCCGCAAAGCGAGCGCGCCAGGGCGACCGGCATCTACACCTTTGCCGAGTACACGGGCCTGGCGTTCCTCACGCCGCTGCTGTTCTGGGTGTTGCACGCCTATGGCTGGCGTTTTCTGTTGATGGCGGTCGGCGTGATGGGGGTGCTGTACGGCCTGGTGTGGTGGCGCAAGTACCACGAGCCGCACCAGTCCAAGACAGCCAACCAAGCCGAACTGGACTACATCGCCGCCGGCGGTGGCGTGGTCGATGGCGGGCAGAAGGCCACGGTGTTCCGCTGGTCGCAGATCCCGGCGCTGCTCAAGCACCGCAACATGCTCGGCATCTGCCTGGGGCAGTTCGCCTGCAACTCGACCAACGTGTTTTTCCTCACCTGGTTCCCGACTTACCTGGTGACCGAGCGGCACATGCCCTGGCTGAAGGTCGGCTGGGTTGCCGTATTGCCCTTTATCGCCGCCTCGCTGGGTACGCTGGTGGGCGGCTGGCTGTCCGATGCGCTGTTGCGCCGCGGCTACTCGCTGAACGTGGCGCGCAAGCTACCGGTGATTGCCGGCCTGCTGACCGCTTCGGTGATCGTCCTTGCCAACTATGTCGAGTCCGACGTGCTGGTGATCGCCATCCTCTGCGTGGCGTATTTCGCCCAGGGCATGTCGGCGCTGGCCTGGATGATCGTGTCCGACATCGCGCCCAAGGGCCTGCTGGGCTTGAGTGGCGGCTTGTTCAACCTGTTCGCCAACGCCGCCGGCATCGTCACCCCGCTGACCATCGGCCTGATCGTCAGCGCCACTGGCTCGTTTGTCTGGGCGCTGGTCTTTGTGTCTTCGATCACGGCGCTCGGTGCGCTGTGCTACCTGTTCATGGTGCGCGACCTGCGTCGCCTGCCGGATATTCCCTGTGTCGAAAAAGGAGCTGAACAATGAGCCAATCCCTGCAAGGGCAAACTGCAATCGTCACCGGTGGCATGCGCGGCATCGGCCTGGCCATCGCCCAACGCTTGCATGCCGCAGGCGCCCAGGTGGTGATCTGGGACCTTGCGGTCGACGGTTGGGACAGCGCAGGGAGTGGCTTCGAGCCGGTGCTGCGCCAGGCTGTGGATGTTGCCTCGCTGGCCTCGGTCGAGGCAGCGTTCGCTGACGTGCTGGAGCGTGTGGGGCCGGTTGAGATCCTGGTCAACAATGCTGGCATCAATGGCCCGGTAGTGCCGTCCTGGGAGTACCCGCCAGAAGCCTGGGACAAGGTCATGGCCATCGACCTGAATGGCGTCTTCTACTGCTGCCGCACAGCCATCCCGCACATGCGCGAGCGTGGCTATGGGCGTATCGTCAATATCGCCTCGATGGCAGGCAAGGACGGTGTGCAGTTCATCTCGGGGTACTCCGCTGCCAAGGCGGGTGTGATTGCCTTCACCAAGGCCGCGGCCAAAGAGCTGGCGCAGGATGGCGTGCTGCTCAACTGCATCGCGCCAGCCATGGTCGAAACCCCACTGATGGCCGAAATGACCGCCGAGCACATTGCTGCGAGCAAGGCCAAGATCCCCATGGGGCGCTTCCTCAAGGCGCAAGAGATTGCCAACATGGTGGCCTGGATCGCCGGGCCGGAATGCAGCTTCACCACCGGCTTTGTGTTCGACCTCAGTGGCGGGAGGGCGACCTATTGAGGCCGCTGGGGGTTGCCCACCTGACAGCGCTGGACCTTGCCCCGCAGGCCCTGGTGCGTGAGGCCGGCCGCGCCGGCTTCAGCTCGGTGGGCCTGCGCCTGCACCCGGTGATGCCGGGGGCGCAGGCGTACCCGCTGGCCGTGGGCAGTGAAGCGCTCCGTGAGCTGAAGACGGTGATGGCAGGTGAGGGCGTCAGCGTTGCCGACATCGAATTCGTCTCGCTGACGCCGCAGGTGCGCATTGCCGAATGCGAAGCGTTGCTGGCGGCCGGTGCCGAGTTGGGGGCGGTGAGCCTTACCGTTTCCGGCGATGACGAAGACAGCGTGCGGCTTGTGCACAACTTCGCGGCGCTGTGTGAACTGGCCAAGGTGCATGGCCTGCGCGTGGACCTCGAGTTCATGCGCTGGCGGCCGGTGGCGACGTTGCAGCAAGCGCTGGCCGTGTTGACGGCCGCCGGGCAGGGCAACAGCGCGGTGCTGGTGGATGCGCTGCACCTGTTCCGTTCGGGTGGGGACGTGGCAGCGATTGCCCAGGTGAACCCGCATTACCTGCGGGCCGTTCAACTGTGCGATGCACCGCTGCAGGCACCGGTTGAAGCACTGATCATCCAGGAGGCCCGTGAGGGGCGGTTGTTGCCGGGGCAGGGGCAACTGCCGTTGGTGGCGTTGCTGGAGGCGTTGCCGGTGGGTGTGGCGGTGAGTGTGGAGACGCCTTCATTGCTGCTCCATGGGGAGCGGCGATTGCAAGCGGCAAGTGAAGCAACTCACGCCTGTCTCGCGTGCCTGTGACCCTCGGACCGCCGCTTGATTCCTCGCGTGCAGCCGCAGTCATACGCTGCTGGCATCTTTTTTAGCGCTTCGGGCGCGAGGGCTGCGGGGCTTTTTATCCGGGCGCTTTCCTGGCTTGAGTTGCCAGCGGTCGGCATTGGCGAGCAGGCGTTCTTGCACATCTGGTGGATAGTCGGCCAAGGTCGTCAAGGGCGGGACAGGCTTGCCGGGCAGGCCGGCTTCGCGGATGACTTTTGGCCAACGAGGCCGCCAGCACAGCATTAGGCTTACCCAGTGCGCGGTGCCGAGGATGACGAACGCAGGCCAAACCATCAGCAGGATGACTTTGAACAGCCAACTGCTGTTGCGCAAGAAACGACTCATGCCTTCGAACTGAGCGCTGAATGCCTGGATGGGAGAGGGGAGTTGAGTACTCAGGCGTGGACGAGGAACGGCGTCGGGGCCTTCCTCCATATAGCGGCGGATGAATTCCCATTGATCACGCAATTCGCTGCCGCCATTACCTTGGTTACCGATCATTGCCATTTCGCAATGCGGCAGGCCAGTCAGCGCGGGGTGCCAGTGAAGAATCTGGCGCATGCCCAAGCTTGCATGGTCGTCTCTGTGGTTTACGGCGCTGCTGCCGGTGGTTCGCCAGGGAAGGGTGACGATGCCTCCGCAAGATTTTGGTCGATGGAGATAGACTTGTTGATTTTTTCGATTAAAGCGGATGAGCAAGTGGCGACTTGTGAATGCCTCCAGTCGAGTGATCTGGAATCCATATCTAATGTATAGGTAGTTTATGGTTGAGCTTAGTGCAATCATAAATAGGGTGAGAAGAATGGTCGCTACCGAGCTTAAATGTGGTTCGGTGAGATCTAAGTACGCAAATCCGATTGCCATGAGGTTTATGGTGTATATCATTGGGCATATTCCGCCCAAGGTCATGATTGTGATGAGTCCGCGTTTTTCCTCAGAGCCTCCGCAGCGAATCTCCATGTAGGTGTTATTGAATTTAAAAAGGGGAGTAGGTGGGTTGGGTTTTGTACTGACACCTCGAAAGTGGACATCTTCCAGATCACTTTCATACCAATCGTTCCCCGTGAGCCTGCCTTGAGGTAACTTCATCTCCTCTGATTCTTCGCGTGAGTTGGCGGACGTTGTCTGCATTTTCCACCAGTTCCATTCGATGAGGTACATCACACGCCCTCTCTCAAAGCTAGAAATGCTCTTTGGATTTCGATCAGAGAGCTCCTGCGTGGCCCTGATCTGTGAGGTGAAAGCGAAATGCGAAAGTTGCTCCACCCACTCGTGCCGTCAAAGATAGGACGTTGCTTTATTCCCCGCGGAGTGCTGCAGTTCATCAGCTCCTAGCCTCATTTTTAGCGCTTCGGGCGTGAGGGCTGCGGGGCTCTTTCTCCGGGCGCTTTCCTGGCTTGAGTTGCCAGCGGTCGGCATTGGCGAGCAGGCGTTCTTGCACATCTGGTGGATAGTCGGCCAAGGTCGTCAAGGGCGGGACAGGCTTGCCGGGCAGGCCGGCTTCGCGGATGACTTTGGGCCAACGAGGCCGCCAACACAGCATTAGGCTGACCCAGTGCGCGGTGCCGAGGATGACGAACGCAGGCCAAACCATCAGCAGGATGACTTTGAACAGCCAACTGCTGTTGCGCAAGAAACGACTCATGCCTTCGAACTGAGCGCTGAATGCCTGGATCGGAGAAGGGAGTTGAGTGCTCAGGCGAGGGCGAGGAATGGCGTCGGGGCCTTCCTCCATGTAGCGGCGGATGAATTCCCATTCATCACGCAGTTCGCTACCCCCTTGGCCCTGTTTGCCAAGCAGCGCCGATTCCATATGCGGCAGGCCCGTTCGGCTCGGATGCCAAACCAACCCTAACCTCATGCCATGGCTCAGTGAGTCATCTTCGGGATAGGTTGCGGTGCTTCCCGTTGATTTCCACGGTAATGTGACAATGCCTCCGCAGTATTGGGGGCGATGGAGATGAACTTGCTGGGTTTTTCGATTAAAGCGGATAAGTAGGTGGCGGCTGGTGAATATTTCCAGCCGAGTGAGTTGGAAGCCGTATCGAAAGTAAAGATAAATTAATGTAATGTCAAGTAATGTCATGACTATTGTTGTCAAGGCAGAGGTGAACGATATCGCGGAGGGATCTTTGATGTCTAGGTATAGGAAGGCGATCGCTCCAAATGTGATTGTGAGCAACATAGGCAATATGCCGCCTAGCGTTGCAATTGTGATTAACCCTCGTTTCTCCTCGGAGGCGCCGCAACGCATTTCTAGAAATGTATCATTTATAGCGAATACTGGGCCACGTGTGCGCGGGCTTTTACTCACCCGTTTGAAATGCATCTCTTCATCCAGCTCGGTCTCATAAACATCGCTGATGTGTTTGTCTGAATTGGTTTCTGCTTCTGTTGCACTGCGTTCGACCTCTGATTCAGTGCAAAGCTTCCATAGTCCCCATTCGATCAAATACATTATTTCACCTGCGCAATGGCGGAGTAAAGGCTTGTGAATTCCTCAGCTACGCTGTAGGGCTTACTTCTTTTGTCTATTCTATACGTGCTTCGTTTGCACCATTTTTCTAAAGCATCATCCTCAAGTATCAATACTACTGCCGTAATGACAAGTCCGACCCAGAAGCCCCCAACTATCAGTCGCGTAAGAATTGTTTGCGCTGCCTTTGTTCCAAGTTTTTTTGCGAGAGCACTCATGCGACCCGCTAAAATCCTTGAGTACCTACTTTGGCTACTTTGCGCCAAGTAATCAAAAAATGGTTTTGCGATCGCGATCGCAGTCCCTAGCTCCGCTATCGACAATGTCAAGACCGCAACGCCCCGAATACCGTAGGCTGTTCCTAGGATCCTACTTCTGCCTCTAGATGATTGTCCCAAACTCTCTTCAACTAGTGCTGCCGCATCAGTGAAATCCCACCATGCCAAAACTAATCCCCCGACGCCCGCCAGTCCGGCACCCCACAGTTTTAACCGCCCCAAAGCGATCACCGCCCCTCTCCCGGTCACGCTATTCGCCCCATACCGCGTGATGACCTGATCCACATAACTGGCCCCAATTTCAAACCCCGCTGCCGCCGTGGTCATGGCCATGGCCAGCAGCTCGGTTTTCACTCGGGCGTCACTGTCAGGCAGTTGCTGGGCCTTGAGCGCCATCAGCATTCCTTCCAGCAAACAGATCAATGCTGAAGCCCTGACCTTGTAAAAGTCGTTGTTGTTGGCCTGCATCAGCCCTTCGGCCCAAGCCTGATCCAGATAACGTGTGACTTGTCCGGCACTGCGCTGGGGGTTCAGTTCCTCGCCAGTCCGTGCAGCTTCACTCAGTCGTACATCCAATGCCGAATGGTGAACCGAAGCAAACAGCGTCAGGCGCAATCCATGATGCAGTGCGCGGTCCACGCTGTTGGGGGCCGCTGTGCGCAGCACTTGTCGTCCCAGCACTACATACCAACCGTACAACCCGATACTGGCGGTGCTGCTTTGGGTCTGCAGCTGTTCATACAGGGTATTCATGCGTCCAAACGCGTTGGCTGCTGCGTGTGCTTGCTTGGCGATCGACTCCGGCAATGCCAGTGAAGCCTGCGAGGGCGGTAGCGCTTTCGCCGCTTCACGCAACGCCGTCAATTCATCGCGAATATCATCCTGGTTATAGGTAATGCCGCGTATCACCAGGTTTGACCGGTCCTGCAGATCGCTGCGCCACCAGTGATCGAGCAGGGCGTTGCCCAGTGCGCTCAATTCCAGGCCGATCACGCACTGACCGGTTTGCTCGGCGAAAGCCAAGCCATTGATCAGGTCGGCGTTGTCATAGCGGTCCAGCGCCTGCAGCAGATGTTCGCTGGTGAGCCAGACCAGATGATCACGGGCACGTTGTTCGGCCGCCTGCTGGGCTTGCTGCAGGGTCTCTTCGAAGCGTTGTAACTGATCATGCATGGCTTGCCGGTCGACCAGTTGCCCGTACTTCTCGTCGAACTTGGCCTTGAACTCACCCGCGTCCTGCCTTGCCTGCACCTTGGCTCGGGTTTCACGCTCGAACTGCTGCAGGTGGGGTTTGATACGCGCATCGTGTTCGTCCGCTTCCTTCCGGGCCCGCTCGGAAAACGCATAGAACTCGACATGGGTGGCTGGTTGGTTACGAATGGTCTCGGCCATCACCTGGCGTTTGACGATTTCGTCCGCCACCATTTGTGGGTAGAGCTTTTCAATTTCCAGAAAGGATTGCGCGACCAGCAGTTTGCGTTCGTTGTCCACATCGGACTCGACCGTACGCTGTAGCCACTGGGTTTTCACATCATCTATGGCTGCGTTGCGCCATGCATTGAGCTCCTGAGTGATCCCAATGGCATCTTCGATCACGATGGCGGCGCCACGGGGTTTGCTCTGATTGGCGGCAGGCGCCAGCGCTTGCCGCGAAGCGTGGGGCGACACGATCTGGCCGCTGTTGAACGGTTGCAGGTCCAGCAACGCTTTGAGCTGCGCATCTTCCTGGGCCTTGAAGTCGGCCACCCAGCTCAGTTGATCGTGTCTCAGCACGTGGTCTTGCGGCGGTGCATCAGCGGGCTGAATGAACTGCTCGATGTGGATGGCTGGCAGGCTGCTGCGGTATTCGGTTTCAAGCAACCGGTAGTTGTCGAGCATGCACGGCGTCAGCGGTGATGGGGTGAAGAGTGGGCGCAGTTCCTGGATATCGTCCAGGTCATACAGGGTAATGGTCCAGCCGAAGCCACGCAGCATGTCCTCCAGGCTGGCCGCGCTGGGTGCAGCCGCCCAGGGCGCTTCGGCGTCAATGAACTGTAACGAACCGTTTGGCGCTACCCGGTATTGGCTATGCCATTCATACGCTTGTGCACTGTGGCGTTTGATCAGCAAGTACAGAAAGCCCTCACGCAGCGGGCGGATGGCGTAGCTTGAGTGCTCGAGTTCATCGAGGGCTTGAAAGGGATTCAGGTGCGCGGGCAGTTGTGGCAATCGAGCGCGTTGGGCCGGGTTGCCACCGACTGCGGCGTAACGCAGAGGCAGCAGTTCGAAGCGACGGGTACAGGCGGCGACAGGGCTGTTGTGCAGCGCAGGTTGGTAGGCGGCATTGATGCGTTTGCATAGGTCGAGAGTTTCGCTGAGTGAGTTCATGGAGGGGGCTCAAACCATGGAGCGCAGGTAGGTCTGCGCGTTGTCGGTCAGGTAGGATTGCTGGTCACGCGTGGCAGCAAGGGCGTCTTGCCAGGCCGCCGTCTTGCTGAGCTGATCGCCGTTGCGAGCCATCATTACTACATAAGTGGTGAGGTCCTCTCTGCGACTCAGGCCCTGTTCACGCGCCTGAGCCAGGTAGTGCTGGATCATTCCAAGGCGCGTACCGTGGCAGCCGACGGCCAACGTCGGGCAGGATTGGTCATGCTTGAGCATTTCGGCGAGTTGATAACTTAGTGGGTCGCCGGCCAGTGCGGTCCAGCAAGCCTCATCGAGCGTGATGGTGGTAGGGTGATCAGCCTGCTGGCGATCACCACCTGCAATCCGTAGCCATAATTTTTGATGCGGGTTCGCTACTGGCACCCACCAGCTATGGATGGGCGTTAGCCATTCGCTGACGCCGGGCAGATTACGGTGTGTATCGAGCGCTCGCAGCGCGGCGGTCGTGTGATAGCGCAGCAGGTATGACTGCCCGTCGGGGCCGTTGACAATGTTGCCGTGGCTGAGGTGTTGCGCAAGGTGTTCCTGCGGTAGCGCGCTGATAATCCAGCCAACTACAGCGCCCATTGCACCTTGCTCGAGCTGCCACTGAAAATCGTACTGGGCCGGCACGCCTGAGCCTGGCCGCGAGCAGATCAACCAGGGGCCGACTTCACGCAGATTGCTGAGCTGCGCTTGCTGCAGCAGCGGCCAGCTGCGCCCTGCGTAGAAGGTCGTAAGCTCCTTGCGGGTGTCTGGCGAGAGGTTAGCCATTTCGACTATGGCACTGAGCCGATACCGGTCAGATTGCCGCAGCACCTTGACCAATGCATCAACGAAGGGGCCGTGGCTCATCGTGCGCCCTCCATGCGAACCATGTTGTGGCCTTCGGCAATCGCCTTGAGCAGGCAACTTAGGCAAACAGGCTCTCCCGGTTCAGGAACTCCGTAGGTCGATGTCGTATGCTGGCCGCCCTTCGCATGCTGAGCGACGGGCCCTCTGAACGTAAGTGCTACGCCATCCAGGGTGATCCCGGAGCCGTCGAGCCGTATCAGTCCAGCCGGGCTCTTTATGGTCAGGCTTTCGCTGACCTGGATGTCATACGTCTTCGTGGTATGCCGAATCGCCTCTCCCGTTTGCAGGGCACTGTGGCCGGCCACGACCTGTTGCTGATGGCCGCCAATTTCCACCGAGTGGTTGGCTTTGGTGATGTCCTGGCGGTGATTGCCAACGGTTTCGATGCGGTCCTGGCCCGTGACGATGGTATGAGTTCGGCCGATGGTCAGGCTGTCGTCATTGCCAATCGTATGCAGGCGATCTATACCAATTTCGACCGACTCATCGCGAGCTACGGTCTCCCGTCGGTCCTGGCCAATGGCGATGGTTTCGTCGCGGACCACGCGTTCACTGCGGTCGTTACCAACCTGCGTGGTCTCATTGTGCTTGACCACATTGTTCTGGTCCCGCTCGGCATGAATGAACACCTCTTGTATGCCCAGCTCATCCTCGAAGCGCAGCTCATTGAAGCCTGTGCCCTTGTGGGTCTGGCTCTTGATGGTCATGCGCGTCTTGTGGGCGGGCAGGTCGTACGGCGGCAACTGGTTACCGCAGTAGGTGCGCCCGGTGATCATCGGTTGGTCCGGGTCGGCGTTGACGTACTGGATGATCACGTCCTGGCCGATGCGCGGGATGGCCATCGAGCCCCAGCTTCCACCGGCCCAACCCTGCGACACGCGCACCCAGCAGGAACTGAACTCGTTGTTCTCGCTTTCCCGGTCCCAGGGGAAGCTGACCTTGACCCGGCCCCACTCGTCGCAATAGATCTCTTCGCCGGGCGGACCGACCACGGTGGCCATGTGTGGGCCATCGATGCGCGGCTTGGGCAGTGGTGCTGGTCGCCATTCCACCTGGCCGGGTACCAGCACCGCCCTCTGCTGGTAATGGGTGCCCTGCTGGGCATCGGCGGCTTCTTCCTCCAGGCTGGTGTACTGGATGCCTTCGTGGACCACGCTTTTCACCCGCCAGTGCACGTTGAGATCGTCACGCTCGTGGTTGATGAGGTTGAAACTCAGGCCGGGTTGCAAACGTTCGTCATCGCCTTCGACCTCTGCAACGCGTGCGTCATGGCGCAAACCCGTGATGCGGGTTTCGGTGAAGGGCTTGCCCACCGCGTCGCGCTTGTAGCGGCCGGGGTAATCGAAGCGTTCGTAAGCCTTGGACTGGTGCTCGAGGTGAGCACCGGTGGCGGCATGCTGCTGGCGGTATTCGGGGTTGGTGAAGGTGTGGTCGCGTTGGACCTGGCGCGCTGTGCGGACGTGTTCGCTGTAGTGGAAACGACGCAGGCACGGCTTGGCCTGATAGCCGCCGCTGTTTGGTGTGTACAGCACGGTGTAGGCATTCGCAGGGGCATCGTCGTCGACGAAGCCTTCGTCATCGTCATCGTCGGTGATCACCTTTATGGTACCCAAGGTCCGGACCTGACCGGTGATGATCAGGGTGTGGTGCTTTTCTGTGTGCTCGAACCGGTAGACCATGCCTTCTTCGCCCGCCAGGCGGGCCATGAAATCCAGGTCGGTTTCACCGGCCTGGACGCAGAACTCCCGAGCGGGGTAATCGAAGACCGCACCAAATTGGTACTGGGTGATGCCTTGGCGTTCGAGCATCAGCTCAAGAATCTGCCTGGCCGTTTTGTGCTGGAAGATGCGCCAGTTGGAGCGCAGGCGAGCCCGGGCCAGTTGCGGCTCGACGAGTGCTTTGTAACGCGTACGATGAAAGCCGGTATCGCCTTGAGTGAAGCTGCTGACCAGGCCGTGCACATACCGCACCGGACGCTCGCCACGCCAGATGGTGAACAGCACAGGTTTGTCGAGCAGGTGACCGAAGTTTGCAACGTGCTCGAAACTGACCAATTCCAGCGTCAGCGTGAATGGCTGGCTCAGTTCCTCTTTGAGCGTGAACGACACCACATCGAATTCGCCATCGCCCACAAGCGGCTGAAAGGTGTAACGCAGATCGGATTGGCTAGGCACGGTTCCTCCTGGAAGCAGTCATGCAGTTACTGCTGCAAAATGAGGTCGAGGGATTCGAGGACTTCTGCGGTAATCAGGCTCAGGCGGTAGCTGTAATAGCTGTAGACGGCCACCATCGCCAGGGCGGAAATCACCAGCGGACTCCACCAAGGCCATGGTCGTTTGATGCGGAAATTACGAGGCGCCACATTGGTATAGGGATCACACACTTCTTGCGGTGTGGGGCCTCGCAATTGTCGGATGACTGCGTGGAGATGATGGATATGGGTGTTGATTATTTCTTCGCCTCTTGGGTCGAGAGCGTATTTACCCTTCAAACCGAGGCACAGGCAGAAGTACATGAACTCCAGTACGTCCTGATAGCGTTCAGGCTCCTGACTCAGGCGCGCAAGGATCGTGAAGAATTTTTCCCCACCCCTGGTTTCCTGGTGGAAGATGCTGAGCAGTGACTCGTGGCTCCAACAACAGTTCTTGCCCCATGGACGCTCCATTACAGCTTCGTCGATGTACAAACACAGGGTGTACGAATAAGCCGACAGATGGCCGGGCTCATAGCCGTGCTGGCGCATTTCCTCAAGGATATTGTCGATTTTGGAGCGTACCTGCTTGTGCACCTGAACGATGTTGGGCAGTGCATCCAGTGTGCGCAGGCGCATCACCAGTCCGAACAATGGCGAGGCAGCATCAAGCATCTGGTTGGCAAAGCCACCACGTAGTTGGAAGTCCGGGTCCGCTGGGTAGCTAGCGGGTTTATCACAGTCCAGGATGTCGGGGTTGGTATGTGCAGACGCCCCACCTTTTGCTTTCAGGGTTCCTTCAAGTTGCGTCAATAATCTATTGTTGGCCATGCAATGGGTACCTTGAGGTTTCGCCATCAATTTGGCTCGCAAAGGCACAGCGTACATGCCTTGGTTTTACTTTGTAGATGTAAGGTAACTGGCGAGCGGCTCTAATTGCTGTATGAGGTTTTACGGTGTGCGACTAATTGGGTTTTTGTAAGATGTTTCCTACAAGTAACTTTCCTCGATAATCAATGTGGTGAAGTTGTTGGGATTCAACTAATAAAAAGATGCGCCATGGCAAGTAGGAGGTCGAGTCAAAAAATGTAAATTGATATTTGTTGTATGGGGGCCTTACCTGCCTCTGAGTCCGGGCTTGCTGCACATGCCTCTCGCCTAAAGGAATGACCTGGCACCCGCGCCCTAGTCACCGTGGTTTCAGTATTAACCTCAGGTAAAGAATGAGGTGAATCCAACTGTATTACCGCACTGCAGAAAACCCCTTACCGTTAGCCCACGTGACAACCACACGTTACCTGGGCTAACGCGCGTCCTGCCTGCACGCAACCGTTGGCCCAGCCGCCACATTCATCCGACCACAACAATAATTCGGAGACGGCAATGGCCAAGCGATTGATAGGCAAACTGTATGTACAAGTGCTGATAGGCGTGACGCTGGGCATCCTGGTCGGCGTGTTCTGGCCGCAGGTCGGTGCCGACATGAAACCGCTGGGTGATGCGTTCATCAAGCTGATCAAGATGGTCTTCGCGCCGATCATCTTCGCCACGGTGGTGCTGGGCATCGCCAAGATGGAGAACATGAAGGAACTCGGCCGCGTCGGTGTGCGGGCGTTGATCTACTTCGAAGTGCTGTCGACCTTCGCCCTGGTGCTGGGCCTGGTGGTGGTCAACCTGGTGCAGCCGGGGCAGGGCATGAACGTCGACCCTGCCACCCTCGACGCCCAGGCCATCTCCAGCTACACGGCCGCCGCAGCCAATGGTTCGGGCGGGTTCACCGATTTTCTTCTGCATGTGATCCCCGGCAGCGTGGTCGACGCGTTCGCCAAGAATGAAATTTTGCAGATCCTGCTGTTCTCGACCCTGCTGGGCATCGCGCTGGCCAACCTGGGCGAGCGCGGCAAGCCGGTGGTCGATGTGCTCGAGTCGTTTTCCCACGGCATGTTCTACATCGTCGGCCTGGTCATGCGCGTCGCGCCATTGGCGGCCTGTGGCGCCATGGCCTTTACCGTGGGCAAGTATGGCCTGGGGTCGATCGTGTCGCTGGGCAAGCTGATGGCGACCATGTACCTGACGTGCTTCCTGTTCGTGGTGATCATCCTGGGCACCATCGCGCGCCTGTCGGGCTTCAGCCTGTGGAAATTCCTCAAGTACCTGCGTGAAGAGCTGTTCACCGTGCTGGGCACCAGTTCGTCCGAGTCGGTGGTGCCGCAGTTGATGAACAAGCTGGAGAAGGTGGGTGTGTCCAAGCCCGTGGTGGGCCTGGTGATCCCGTCTGGCCTGACTTTCAACCCCGATGGCCAGTGCATCTACTACACCATGGCGGCCATTTTCATCGCCCAGGCTACCAACACGCCGCTGACCTTGATGGACCAACTGATCGTACTGGGCGTGCTGCTGCTCACCTCCAAGGGCTCGGCGGGCGTCACCGGCTCGGGTTTCATTACCTTGGCCGCCACCCTGGCGACCATGGACAACATTCCCGTGGCCGGCATGGTCCTGCTGCTGGGCGTCGACCGCTTCATGTCCGAAGCCCGCGCCATCACCAACACCATCGGTAACGCGGTCGGCACCATGGCCATCGCCAAGTGGGTCGGCGCGCTGGACAGCACCCGCATGGCGCAGGTGCTGGATGGCCAGGCCGAGCCGGAGGCCGACAAAAGCACGTTGCCCACCCCCGTAGTACAGGCTGCGACGACCCCCACCCGCGCCTGAACCCAACAACAAGAACGACCCGCCTTGCAATGCCCTGAGGAGATAACCCGTGGATAAAGAAACAGCCGTGTCATCGCTTACCGACGTGATGGCCAAGTTCACCGCCTACATCGGCAAGCGCCTGCCCAAGGACGTCAAGGAAAAGACCGCCAAGCTGCGCGCCGCCGAAACCAACCCGCTGGCCATCGCGGTGTACGACTCGATGGCCGACAACCAGGAATACGCAGACAAACTGGACCGCCCCAGTTGCCAGGACACCGGTGTGATCCAGTACTTCATCTCGGCCGGCGCGCGGTTCCCGTTGCTGGGCGAGCTTGAAGGCATTCTGGAAAACGCCACGCGCGAGGCGACCATCAAGGGCCCCCTGCGCCACAACGCGGTGGAGACCTTCATCGAGAAGAACACCGGTACCAACACCGGCTCGAAGATCCCGTGGCTGGACTGGGAAATCATCCCCGACGCCGACCATGCCATCGTCGACGTCTACATGGCCGGTGGCGGCTGCACCTTGCCAGGGTCGGCCAAGGTTCTGATGCCGGGCCAGGGCTACGAAGGCGTGACCGAGTTCGTGTTCGACGTGATCACCTCGCGCGGCGTCAACGCCTGCCCGCCGCTGCTGGTCGGTGTCGGGGTATCGACCTCGGTGGAAACCGCTGCACGCCTGTCCAAGCGGGCCATCCTGCGCCCGGTCGACTCCAGCCACCCCAACGAAAGCGCGGCGATGATGGAAAAGCTGCTGGAAGACGGCCTGAACGAAATCGGCATCGGCCCGCAGGGGCTGACCGGCAACAGCAGCGTCATGGGCGTGAACATCGAGTCCTCGGCGCGCCACCCTTCGACCATCGGCGTGGCGGTTTCCACCGGTTGCTGGGCGCACCGCCGCGGCAAGATCCGCATCAACGCCGACCTCTCCTATGACATCCTCTCGCACGAAGGTGTAGTCCTGTGAACCCGACCACTGTGAACAAAGGCGCTGTGAAAAAGATCCTCAGCACGCCGATCAAAGACGAAGACCTGGCCGACCTCAACGTTGGCGACGTGGTCTACCTGACCGGCCAGCTGGTCACCTGCCGCGACGTTGCCCATCGCCGCCTGATCGAGCTCAAGCGCGAGCTGCCGGTAGACCTGCGCGGCGGGGCGATCTTCCACGCCGGGCCGATCGTGCGCAAGAAGGACGATGGCAGCTTCGAGATGGTGTCCATCGGGCCGACCACCAGCATGCGCATGGAAAAGTTCGAGAAGCAGTTCATCGAAGAAACCGGCGTGAAACTGATCGTCGGCAAAGGCGGCATGGGCCCGGAAACCACCACCGGCTGCCTGGAGAACAAGGCCGTGCATGCGGTGTTCCCGGGCGGTTGTGCGGTGCTTGCGGCCACCCAGGTGGAGGAGATCGAACGGGCTGAATGGCAGGACCTGGGCATGCCGGAAACCTTGTGGGTCAACCGGGTGCGTGAGTTCGGGCCATTGATCATCTCCATCGATACCAAAGGCAATAACCTGTTCGAGCAGAACAAGGCGCGCTTCAATGAACGCAAGGGGGCGGTGATCGAGAAGATCAACAGCCAGGTGCGGTTCATCAAGTGACTGTGCAGGCCCCATCGCCGGCTTGCCGCTTCCCACGGCAGGCCTGCGTGGGAGCCGGCTTGCCGGCGAAGGGGCCATCAACCACGACCTCACCCCTGAGCCGTACGCAACGGCACCTCGCGCAGCAGCCATGACAAGCCGAATGCCACACAGGTCACCACCGCTGCCACCAGAAACACCCCATGCATGGCCCCGGAAAACGCCTGCAGGTACGCCTGCTGCAGGGGCGCCGCCAGGGCGTGCACCGCCGTTGGCGACAGGCTGGCGGCCCCACCGGCATTGACGGCGAAGTCGCCGGGCAGCCCATCCAGCAAGGCACGCGAGAACAACGCGCCGAACACCGATACGCCAACCGAGCCGCCAATGGAGCGGAACAGCGTGGCGCCTGATGTCGCCACGCCCATGTGGCGCCGGTCGACGCTGTTTTGCACGGCCAGGATCAACACCTGCATCACCATGCCCAACCCTGCGCCCAGTAAGCCCATGTAAATGTTCATCTGCCACATCGGCGTAGCCAGCTCCAGCCGGCTCAGCAGGCCGAGGGCGATCACCTGCAGCAAGGTGCCGAGGATCGGGAACAGGCGGTAGCGCCCCCAACGGCTGATCAGCCGCCCGGTAATGGCCGACACCACCAGCAAACCGCCCATCAGCGGCAGCATCTGCAGGCCGGCGCTGGTCGGTGAAGCCTCCTTGACTACCTGCATGTACAGCGGCAGGAAGGTCACCGAACCGAACAGCGACACGCCGACGATCAAGCCGATCAGCCCGGCTAGCACGAAGGTGCGGTGGCGGAACAGGTGCAGCGGCATGATCGGCTCGGCGGCTCGGCGCTGTTCGAAGACGAAACCGACCAGGCCGATCACGGCGAACAAAGCCAGGCACAGCACATCGAGCGAGGCCCATGGCAACAGGCTGCCACCCAGGCTGGTGATCAGCACCAGTGCGCCCAGCAGTACGGTCAGAAAGAACGCGCCGATGTAGTCGACCACGTGCTTGACCGGCGCGACATGCGGGCGGAACACACTGCCGATGACCACCACCGCCAGCAGCCCCAGTGGCAGGTTGATGAAGAAGATCCAGTGCCAGGACAGGTGTTCGACCAGAAAACCGCCAATCAGCGGCCCGACCACGGTCGCCAGGCCGAACACGCCGCCGAACAGGCCTTGGTAGCGCCCACGCTCGGCCGGTGGAATGACGTCGCCGATGGCGGCCATGGCGACCACCATCAGCCCGCCACCGCCCAGGCCTTGCAAGGCACGGAACAGGATCAACTGGCTCATGTTCTGCGCCAGCCCGCACAGTGCCGAGCCCAGCAGGAACAGGGCGATTGCGATCTGCAACACCCGCTTGCGGCCATACAGGTCACCAAACTTGCCATACAGCGGCACCACCACGGTGGAGGCCAGCAAGTATGCCGTGACCACCCATGACAGCCAGCGTAGCCCGCCGAGGTCACTGACAATGGTGGGCAGCGCCGTGGACACGATGGTCTGGTCGAGCGCGGCGAGGAACATCACCAGCATCAGCGCGCCCAGCAGCAAAGGGATGGAGGCCTGCGCCTGCGGTTCGGCCAGCGCGGGGGTGTTGCCTGCGGTCGGTTGCATGGGGCCGCCTTGCACCTGAGGGTGCGCTTGTGGGTTGCGGTTAGCCACGCTCAGTGGCCTTTGCCTTGGGCATACAGGCGGCTGGTTTCCTGCAGGCCTGCCAGGGCGAAGCTGTACAAATGGGCAGCGACCTCGTCGGCGGGCATGCCAAGAATCTCGTGAAGCGCACCGGAGGCGCCGCGGGGGCCGATCAGCAGCATGGCCCAGGGGGCCGTCACGCACAGGATGCAGCGGGTAAGGGCCGGCTGCTCCGGGGGGATGCCGGTGATTTCGCTGAACAGCCCTTTGAGCAGTGCCAGCTTCATCGGTGCACCGGCCTGCAGATGGGCCTGGCCATGGGGGCTGGGGGCGAGGATCTCGGCGGCTAGCACGCGCAGGTGCCAGTTGTTGCGCCCTTGCGTGGCCTTGCGCACCACCAGCTCGACCAGGGCACGCAGCTTGTCGGTTGCCGGCTGCTCGGCGAGGGTAATGCGCTGCAGGTCGGAAATATCCAGAAAGCGCCGACGGGCTTCGTCCAGCACCGCCAGGTACAGGCCGTTGCGGCTGCCAAAGTGGTAGTTGATCGAGGCCAGGTCGACCTCGGCCTTGGCCGCTACCGCCTTGTTGCTGGCTTCGGCGTAACCCACGGCAGCAAACAGCTCGCCGGCGGCCTGAAGGATCCGGGTGCGGGTGGCTTCGCCATCCTTGCGGGGTTCGCGCGGGGTTGTCGCCATGGCTTCGATTCCTGGGGCTATCAAGTACGACAAGAGTGGTTCAGTTTTAAGTTAAATTCAATTTAAATTTAGTGTTGGTGACCAGAGGTGTGCCGGCAATCGGCAGCGCACGCGCACAGGCAACCGGACAGCGCACACCGCTAGGGCGAGAGGCACCACCTATGGTATACAGGCCTGATAACGACACCACTATCGCCTGGCACCCGGATGCGTTCAGGCATGGCTGGTAATTTCATGTAATTGCTCCATTTATTGAGAAACGGAGATTCGAAGATGACCGCCACCGACCGTCTAAGCCTGCTTCAGTATGAGCACCTGGGCCTGGACGATGTTGCCGCCGCTGAATTCAAGGTGGCACTGGGTGAACTGCGCAAGTTGGCGCTGGGTGACCGTTATGAGCACCATGCCGCGCTGCACCTGGGTGATATCGCTGAAGCCGAAAACCGTCAGCAGCTGGATCAGACCAAGAACTGGGGCATCGGCTTCCTGCAGGGCCTGACCTGCGCCCATACCCTGTCGGAAGAGCAGGTCAAGGCGCTGCGCGGTGTGTTCCAGGCAGCAGCGAAGCGTTCGCTGGCGCGTATGCCCGCGTGAACCGACCCGGTTGAAAGCCCTGGCGGCTGGCTGAATCTGGGCCAGACTGTGTAAGGCATGCGCCCAGCAGTACAGCAGGCGCCTACAGGATGTGGCAGCCTTTCGCGACCACGCCAGGCCGCCGAAGGCCGCATGCACCGAGGGTGGAGATGATCGAGTGCGGGTCTGGCCGGTCCTGGTTGCTTTCACTTTGCCTGCTTCTGCTGCCGCAGTTATCGGTGGCGGAGGCGGGTTGTCGGCAATTGACGGCGACCGGCAATCCGGAATATCCCCCCTACCTGTGGCGCGACCCGCACAACCCCCAGGTGCTGATCGGCGCCAATGCCGACTTGCTCAAGCACCTGGGTGATTCGCTGGGGCTCAAGGTGGACGTGCGCTATGGCGGGCCGTGGTCGCGCGCGCAGGAAGAAGTGCGCACCGGCCGCATCGACCTGTTGGCGGGCTACTTCCTGACCCAGGCGCGCCTGCAGGAGATGGACTTCATCAGCCCGCCGTTTCTGCATACCCCAAGCGTTGTCTGGGTGCGCCAGGATGCAACTTTTGCCTATCGCGGCTGGGCGGACCTCAAGGGGCTGACGGGCGGCACCCTGGTCAGCAACAGCCACGGCCAGAAATTCGACGATTACGCCAACGCCAACCTCACGCTCGAAGCGGTGCCCAGCGCCAGGCAGGCGTTCGAAAAGCTGCTGCACAAGCGCAACGACTACGTGATCTACGAGCAGTACCCCGGTATGGCGCTGGCGCGCACGCTAGGCATGGACAAGCAGTTGAAGGTGCTGGAACCGCCGGTGTCCAGCGAAGGGTTGTACCTGGCGCTGTCCCATGACTCACCCTGCAACCAGCCCGCGCTGCGTGAACAGCTGGTGCAAAAAATGAAAGAAATCGCCTCCGGCCCGCTACCCGGCCAGTTGTTGGAAAAAAACCTTGAGCGCTGGCAGCAGGAGCAGGCGGGCGTACAGCACTGACGCTAGAGTGGTGGGGCCAGCGCGCCCAGCGCCTGCTTGGCTTTGCTCACATTGACCGCACTGGGCAAGGCAACGCCGTTCTTCACCGCCAGAATCTCGGCCATGACGCTGACCGCGATCTCAGCCGGTGTCTTGCTGCCGATATAGATGCCGATCGGGCCATGCAGGCGTGCCAGCGACGCTTCGCTTTCGCCGAAATGTTCGATCAACCGTTCGCGGCGCAGCTGGTTGTTGCGCCGTGAGCCGATCACGCCGATGTAGAACGCCGGGCTGTGCAACGCTTCCAATAGCGCCAGGTCATCCAGCTTGGGGTCGTGACTGAGGCCGACGATGCAACTGCGCAGGTCGGGGACGAAGGCCCGGACCACGTCGTCCGGCATGCCAACGATCTTTTCCACGCCCGCGACATTCCAGCCCCCCATGTATTCGGGGCGGGGGTCGCAGACGGCCACCTTGAAGCCGTTGAACAGCGCCATGGTTGCCAGGTACTCGGCCAGTACCCCGGCACCGATCAGCAGCATGCGGTAGCCGGGGCCCAAGGTATTGACCATGCGCTGGCCATCGAAGCTGAATTGCTCGGGCGTGGCGGTGGTGCTCAAGTGGACGTGACCGCTGCCCAGGTCCAGTTCGCGACGTACCAGGTGGCCCGCGTCCAGCTGCGCCAGCAACTGCTCCAGGCTCGGCAACGCGGGGGTGAATTCGAGGATCAGCTCAAGGGTGCCGCCGCAGGGCAGGCCAAAGCGGTGCGCCTCGTCGGCGCTGACGCCGTACTGCACCACTTGCGGCGGCCCTTCGGGCATGCCATCGCCGCTGTAGGCGGTGGTGTAGCGGTGCACCAGGTCATCCTCGATGCAGCCGCCCGACACACTGCCGATCACCCGGCCATCACCGCGCAGGGCCATCATCGAGCCCACCGGCCTGGGCGATGAACCCCAGGTGCGCGCCACGGTGGCCAGCATTACCTGATCGCCAGCCTGCAGCCAGTCGCGGGCGGTGCGCAGCACCAGCAGGTCGATGCTTTCCATTGGCAGCTCTCCTCAGCGCATGTGCAAGATTATCGGGCTGCTGCTGGCCGGGTCGGTGTGCCCGCGCAGCTTGCCGACCGCCTGTGCATCCACCGCGCCGCCGTGGTTGCCCCAGGTGCTGCGAACGAAGCTCAGCACATCGGCGATTTCCTGGTCCGAAAGCTGTTCGCGGAAGGCCGGCATGCGGTAGGCATCGGGCAGCCCTGCGGTGACGACGCGTTGCGAGCCATTGAGGGTGATGTTGATCGCCGAGGCGTCCTCCTTGGCCAGCGCCGATGTCGCGCCCGCCAGTGGCGGCATCCATTCGGCCTGGCCCTTGCCGTCCAAGCCGTGGCACGTGGCGCAGCGGGTCACGTAGGTGTGGGCGCCGGGGCTGTTCAGCCGTTCGCCAGCAGCAACGGCCTGGTATTGCCAGGGGGCGCCGTCGCGCTGAGGGTCGCCGGGCAACGACTTGAGGTAGCGGGCAATCGCCGCCAGGTCGTCATCGCTCATGAACTGGGTGGAGTTGTTGAACGCTTCGGTCATCGAACCGTACACCACCGCGTGCTTGTTGCGCCCGGTCTTGAGGAACTGCACGATCTCGGCCTCGCTCCAGCGGCCCAGGCCGGTGTTGGGGTCGTCGCGCAGGCTGGGCGCGTACCAACCATCCAGCAAGGCGCCCGCCAGGTAGGGTTTACCGGTTTCATCCAGGGCCTTTTCGTTGAACGCCAGGCCGCGCGGGGTGTGGCAACTGCCGCAGTGGCCGGGGCCTTGGACGATATAGGCGCCGCGGTTCCACAGCGCGTCCTGCCCGTCCTTGGCCGCATAGGGTGTAGTGGCGGCGAACACGCCGTTCCACAAGGCAATCGGCCAGCGCATGTTCAACGGCCAGGGAATGTCGCTGGGGATGTTCGCCTGTTGCGCAGGCTGCACACCCTTCATGAAGAAGGCATACAAGGCCCGCACATCGTCATCGCTGAGCTTGGCGTAGGACGGGTAGGGCATGGCCGGGTACAGCCGCCGGCCACCCGGCGCCACGCCCTGGCGCACCGCCCGGTCAAAGTCGGCGAGGCTGTAATTGCCGATGCCGGTCGCAGGGTCGGGGGTCACGTTGGTGGCATGGATCGCGCCCAACGGCGTGGCCATTTCCAGGCCGCCGGCGAAAGGCTTGCCTTCGGGCAGGCTGTGGCAGGCGACGCAGTCGCTGAGCCTGGCCACGTATTCACCGCGGCTGACCAACGCCGGGTCGAAGCTGACGTTCTGTTCACTGGCGAAGGGTGAAGCGGGCTCGCGGGTGACGTACCAGGCCAGCAGGCCTGCCGCGATCAGGCACGGCAGCGCCAGCCAGCCTGCGGTTCTTGCGAAGCGACTCTGGGTCATGGGGCAGTCCTTGTCCGGTCAGCTGAAGGTATGGCGGCTTAACGGCAGGCTGCGCACGCGCTGGCCTGTCAGCTGCGCCACCGCGTTGGCCACGGCGGGTGCCACGGCGGGCAGCGGCGGCTCGCCGATCCCCCCCATCTTGGCGCCGCTTTCAACGATGCGCACATGCACCCGGGCCATGCGCGAAGCCGGCAGGATCGGGTACAGGTCGTAGTTGCGCGCCCGCGGTTTGCCATCGATGAACACCGCTTCTTCGACCAGCGTCTGCGACAGGCCGAGCGCCACGGCGCCATTGACCTGGGCTTCGATGATCGCCGGGTTGACGATGCTGCCGGGGTCGATGGCCTGCCAGATGTCGTGCACCTTGACCTGGCCACCTTCCAGCGACACTTCGGCAATCACGGCCGCTTCCGAGCCGAACGGCGAGGCCATGGCCACACCGCGGGCCCGCTTGCTGCCATCTTCGGCCGTGAACGGCCCGCGCCTCCAGCCGCCGGACAACTCGCCGACCGCTTGCAGCAGGGTGGTCAGGCGCGGGTTGTCGCGCAGCAGGTGCAGGCGCAGCTCGAACGGGTCCTTGCCACCTTTGTCGGCCAGCTCGTCGAGGAACGATTCATAGAAAAAATCATTCAGCGAGTTGCCCACCGAGCGCCAGTAGCCCAGCATGGCCGGGCCTTTGACGTAGATCTGGGCGATGCGCTTGTTGGCGATGGCATAAGCCTTGCCCGATAGCCCCTCGAGCGCTGTCGGGTCGATTTTCTCGCCTTGCTTGCCCGCCAGGGCTTCGGTCGGGCCCTCGGTGGCGCTGACCGCTTCGATGGCCACCGGCAGGCCATCGGCATCGAGCCCGGCGCGGAACTTGACCACGGCAACGGGCCGCAGCACATCGCGCAGAAACTCCTCCTCGCGGCTCCAGATCAGCTTGACCGGCTGGCCGACCGCCTTGGCCAGCAGGATGGCCTGCGGGTAAGGGTTGGCCGAGTCATACAGGAAGTGGCGGCCGAAGAAGCCGCCCAGCAGCGGCGAATGCAGGGTGATCTGCTCAGGGGCCAGGCCGGTGCGCTTGGCGATGTCGTCGCGGAACATGTCCGGCGCCTGGTTGGGCAGCCACACCTCGAGCGAACCGTCCGGGTTGAACCGCGCGATGGCGGATGGCGGTTCAAGTTGAGCGTGGTTGAGGTATTGGTTGTGGTAAGTGGCCTCGACCTTGGTCTTGGCGTTGGCCAGGGCGCCGGCGATATCGCCGTCGTTCTCCTCGTCACGGGCTGGGCCCTGCTGGGCGGCCAGGTGGTCGCGCCATGCGTCACTGGAGAAGTCGGCAGGCATCGGCCGCACTTTGCTGTCGGCCCCCGGTTCCTGCCAGTCCACCTGAATGGCTTCGACCGCCCGCTTGGCGTGCCACCAGCGTTCGGCAACCACGGCCACGGCGCCGGGCAGCTGATGCACCGAGTGCACACCTTTCATGGCCTTGACCTGCGCTTCGTTGCGCAGGCCGCCCACGGTCATGCCCAGGCGCGGCGCGTGCTGCACGGCGGCATGGAGCATGCCGTCGACTTTGATGTCGATGGTGTACAGGGCTTTGCCGGTGGACTTGTCGTAGGCATCGACGCGCCGTACCGGCTTGCCGATCCAGCGGAACTGGCTGGGGTCGCGCAGCTTGACGCTGGCAGGGTCGGGCACGGGCAGGTCCATGGCGCGTTCGGCCAGTTCGCCATAGGCCAGCGAACGGCCGGAGGCGGCGTGCAGCACCTTGCCAGGTTCGGTGGACAGTTCGCTGACCGGCACGCCCCACTGGTCGGCTGCGGCCTGCATCAACATGGCCCGGGCCAGGGCGCCAAGGCGACGCATGGTCGGGTAGCTCATGCGCACCGACATGCTGCCACCGGTGATGCGCATGCCGTTTTCCATCACCACATAGGCTTCGCCGGGCGGCGCGCTATCGACCAGGAAAGTGGCTGGGTCGGCATCCAGTTCTTCACCGACGATCTGCGCCATGGCGGTGTAGGTACCTTGCCCACCCTCCATGAATGGGCACAGCAGGCGCACCGTGCTGTCCGGGCGGATTTCAAGGAATGCCGGCACCTGGGTGCCGCGTTCGGCAGTGGCCGCAGTGGCAGCCTGAACCCGGCTTGAGCCCAACGGCAGGCCGAAGCCCAGTACCAGAGCGCCGATTGCGGTACCGGCCATGAAGCGCCGACGCGACAGGTTGACCGTTTCGCCCAGCGGCAGGTCGAGCAGGGCTGCAGAGGTATCGACAGGCGTGTTCATCAGGCCTTCTCCCCTTGGGCAAGCTCATGCACGGCAGCATGGATGGCGTTGTAGGTGCCGCAGCGGCACAGGTTGACCATTGCCGCGTCGATCTGCGCATCGCTAGGTTGCGGTGTGTGCTTGAGCAGCGCGGTGGCCGCCATCACCTGGCCAGACTGGCAGTAGCCGCACTGGGCCACCTGGTGTTCGACCCAGGCCGCCACCACGCGCTTGCCCACGTCGTCGGCCTCGATGGCTTCGATGGTGGTCACTTCACGCCCGACCACCCCGGCCACCGGCGTGACGCAGGCACGCACCACATTGCCGTCCACCAGTACCGAGCACGCGCCGCATTGGGCCAGGCCGCAGCCATATTTGGTGCCGGTCAGGCCCAGGTCGTCGCGGATCACCCACAGCAGGGGCGTGTCGGCGTCGGCCTCGACCTGGTAGGTCTTCTGATTGATTCGAAGTTCCATGGCTCACCTGCTGATCATCGGTTGTTATCGTTGCTATTCAGGTGGGGAATGCATTGTTCCCCAATCCGCAAACGCTAGCACAGCGCAGTGACCGCTTGTCTGGCAGACGCTGCAGGTTCAGAGGATCAGGCAAGTAATCCGGTGAAATGCGCAATTGCGCAGGGGCAGGGCGGTGCCCCAAGACTTCCCGGTAAAAAAACCGGATAATGCCCGCCATTCGTTCCGCACGCTTTCTGGTACCCCCGCATGGAAATCAAGGTCAACTTTCTGGACAACCTACGTCTGGAAGCCAAATTCGACGACTTCACGGTAATCGCCGACCAGCCGATCCGCTACAAGGGCGACGGCTCGGCCCCGGGGCCGTTCGATTATTTCCTTGCCTCGTCGGCCCTGTGCGCCGCCTATTTCGTCAAGCTGTACTGCCAGACTCGGGATATCCCCACCGAGAATATCCGCCTGTCGCAGAACAACATCGTCGACCCCGAAAACCGCTACAACCAGATCTTCAAGATCCAGGTCGAGCTGCCCGAAGACATCTCGGAAAAAGACCGCCAGGGCATCCTGCGTTCCATCGACCGTTGCACGGTCAAGAAGGTGGTGCAAACCGGCCCCGAGTTCATCATCGAAGAGGTGGACAACCTCGACGCCGATGCCCAGGGCCTGCTGATGCCGGTGGCCGACACCACCACCTACATCGCTGGCAAGGACCTGCCGCTGGAGCAGACCATCGCCAACATGTCCGGCCTGCTGGCCGGGTTGGGCATGAAGATCGAGATCGCCTCATGGCGCAACATCGTGCCGAACGTGTGGTCGCTGCACGTGCGCGATGCGCAGTCGCCGATGTGCTTCACCAACGGTAAAGGTTCGACCAAGGAGGCCGCGCTGGCCTCGGCGCTAGGTGAGTTCATCGAGCGGCTGAACTGCAACTTCTTCTATAACGACCAGTTCTGGGGCGAGGAAATCGCCAACGCAGCGTTCGTGCATTACCCGAACGAGCAGTGGTTCAAGCCGGGGCCGAAGGATGAATTGCCCGCCGAGATCCTCGACGAGTACTGCCTGGAGATCTACAACCCGGATGGCGAACTGCGCGGCTCGCACCTGTATGACACCAACTCGGGCAATACCGAGCGCGGTATCTGCTCGCTGCCGTTCGTGCGCCAGTCGGACGAGCAGGTGGTGTACTTCCCGTCCAACCTGATCGAAAACCTGTTCCTCAGCAACGGTATGAGCGCCGGCAACACCCTGGCCGAAGCGCAGGTGCAGTGCCTGTCGGAGATTTTCGAACGGGCGGTCAAACGTGAAATTCTCGAAGGCGAACTGTGCCTGCCCGACGTGCCACAGGAGGTGCTGGCCAAGTACCCGGGCATCGTCGCCGGCATTCAGGGGCTGGAAGAGCAGGGCTTCCCGGTGCTGGTCAAGGATGCGTCGCTGGGCGGCGAGTTCCCGGTGATGTGCGTCACCTTGATGAACCCGCGCACGGGCGGTGTGTTCGCCTCGTTCGGCGCGCACCCAAGCTTTGAAGTGGCGTTGGAGCGCAGCCTGACTGAACTGCTGCAAGGCCGCAGCTTCGAGGGCCTCAACGACCTGCCGCAGCCGACCTTCGAAAGCCATGCGCTGACCGAGCCGAACAATTTCGTCGAGCACTTCATCGACTCCAGCGGCGTGGTGTCGTGGCGTTTCTTCGGCGCCAAGGCCGACTTCGAGTTCGTCGAATGGGACTTCAGCGGCCACGGCGAAGACTCCAACGTTCAGGAAGCCGCCACCCTGTTTGGCATCCTCGAAGCATTGGGCAAAGAGGCGTACATGGCCGTGTACGACAACCTCGGCGCCAATGCCTGCCGCATTCTGGTGCCGGGTTACTCGGAGATCTACCCGGTCGAAGACCTGATCTGGGACAACACCAATCGCGCCCTGGATTTCCGCGCAGACATCCTCAACCTGCACAGCCTCGACAACCGCGCCCTGCGCGCATTGCGCAAGCGCCTGGACAACTGCGAGGTGGATGACTACACCACCATCACCACGCTGATTGGTGTCGAGTTCGACGACAACACAGTGTGGGGCCAGTTGACCATCCTTGAGCTGAAGCTGCTGATCTGCCTGGCGCTGAAGCGGTTCGAGAACGCCAAGGAGCTGGTCGAGGCGTTCCTGCAGTTCAACGACAACACGGTCGAGCGTGGTTTGTTCTACCAGGCGCTGAACGTGGTGCTGGAAGTGATGTTGGACGACGACCTGCAGCTGGAAGACTACGAGGCCAACTTGCGCCGCATGTTCGGCAACCCGCGCATGGATGCGGTGCTGGGTTCGGTCGATGGTAGCGTGCGCTTCCATGGCCTGACGCCGACCAGCATGAAGCTGGAAGGGCTGGACCGTCACCTGCGCCTGATCGAGAGCTACAAAAAGCTGCATGCCGCACGGGCCAGGGCGGTCTGAGTAACCGCGGGGCGCTTTGCGCCCCATTGGCGGGCAAGCCCGCTCGCAACGTACCGCCTAAATAGCTCAATGGCATACCGGCTATTGCCAATCCGTATTGCCAGTCGGGCATTACCGCTTGCCGCGTCCCGCCAGCAGCGCTTAGCTATTGACCGGCCTCGACTGGCCACCTCATTCCATGGCGCGTAGACCGCCAGACGGACCTCGGCCGCGCACCCCACAAGAAGGGCGCAGACCATGAGCACTCCTTTGGATACCAATGCACTGAAGGCCCGCCAGCAGGCGGCATGGGCCAGTGGTGACTACGCGGTGATCGGTACCACCTTGCAGCTGGTGGGTGAACGGCTTGCCGAAGCCTGCGACCTGCGCTGGGACGAGCAGGTGCTGGACGTGGCTGCCGGCAATGGCAACGCCACCCTGGCCGCTGCCCGGCGAGGGTGCCGGGTCACCTCCACCGACTACGTGCCCGAACTGCTCAAACGCGGGGAAGAACGCGCCCGCGCCGAGCACCTCAACGTAGACTTTCAGGTGGCCGATGCCGAGGATTTGCCGTTCCGGGACGGCAGTTTCGACGCCGTTGTTTCGACCTTCGGCGTGATGTTCGCCCCCGACCAGGCGCAGGCCGCCCGTGAGCTGGCGCGCGTTTGCCGGCCCGGTGGCCGGGTCGGCCTGGCCAACTGGACCCCGCAGGGGTTTGTCGGGCAGATGTTCAAGACCCTGGGTCGGCATGTGCCACCGCCTGCCGGGGCGCTGCCACCCTCGCGCTGGGGCGATGAAGAACAACTTCGGGCGATGTTCGAGGGCGCTATCGGTGCCATGGACGTTACCCGCCAGCAGTTCAACTTCCGCTACCGCTCGGCGGCACATTTCATCGAGGTGTTCCGTACCTGGTATGGGCCGGTGCACAAGGCGTTTGCGGCGTTGCCGGCCGATGCGGCGGCGGCGTTGGACAGTGACCTGAGGGCATTGCTGGATGAGCACAACGTGGGTGGGGCGGCGTCGCTTGTGGTGCCCAGTGAATACCTGGAAGTGGTGATCGTGAAGCGTTGAATGGGGTGGAGTTGTGTTGGCCGCCAATTAGTTCTTGCACTTGGCCATGACCACTTGGCACGTATTGGGTGTGCCGCCGGACCGGCCTGCATAACGGATGCAGTTGTTCATCGACTTCTGCCGGGCAATGCTCAGGGTATTACCCCAGGCCAGGCCGCCTTCGCCCAGGCTGGGCACGGCTTTGGCGAAGCAGTTCGAACCTGGCGCTGCGGCGATGTAGCGGGCCTGCTTGGGCTTGCTCGAACAGCCAGCCGTCAGCGCCAGGCTGAGGGCAAGCAGCGCATGCGCGGCCCAGAGCGCGAACCGTTGTGGGGTGTGAGCATTCATGCCATTGCCTCAGGTGAACCCGTGAAGCATTTCACGGGTTAATGCTTTCAGGATATGTCAAACAAGCCAAACGGTGAACTTATCGGACGACATAGCGATCCTTTGCATTGCGCACCCCGCGCACGCCTGATGGACCGGGCATTCGCCCCAGGTCATCAGTTTCGGGTCACTGACTGATAAGGAGGCGCCGTGACCGTTACCGAGCAAACCCTCTACCGATGCACGCCCAGCCCGTTGCATGCAATCCTGCTGGCCGGCACGGTGCCGCTGTTCCTCGGCGCGTTGCTGAGCGACATCGCCTACTTCAAGAGCTACCAGATCCAGTGGAGCAACTTCGCCGCCTGGCTGATCGCGGGTGGGCTGCTGTTCTGCGGGCTGGCACTGTTGTTCGCACTGGTCAACCTGGTCCGTGCCGAGCGCAAGGGCGGCCGGCCGACGGTGTACTTCCTGTTGCTGCTGGTGACCTGGGTGCTGGGCCTGGTGAATGCTTTCGAGCACGCCAAGGACGCCTGGGCCGTGATGCCGGCAGGCCTGGTGCTGTCGCTGGTGGTGACGGTGCTGGCTTGTGTGGCGGCATGGCTGGGCATGAGCAACTTGCGTTCGGGAGGTGTGGAATGAAGCCATTGCATGCATTGCCGGTATTGAGCGTGGCGCTGCTGCTGAGCGCTTGCGGCGGTGAAGGCGAAGCCACTCAGGCACTGGGCCCCGACCCGAAACTGCCGGCCCCCGAGCGTGGCCTGCTGCCGAGCATGAAGATTGCCCAACCCGCCCAGTGGGGCGAGCAGAAACCGACGGTGCCCGAGGGCTACAGCATCACCGCCATTGCCACCGACCTGAAGATCCCACGCCAGAGCCTGGTATTGCCCAACGGTGACATCCTGGTGGCCGAAGGCCGAGGTGGCAATGCGGCCAAGCTCAAGCCCAAGGATGTCATCGCCAGCCAGATCAAGGCCAAGGGCAATACTCAGGTCAAGGGCGGCAACCGCCTGACCTTGCTGCGCGACGCCGACGGCGACGGCACCTACGAGGTGCAGACGGTGTTCGCCGAGAACCTCAACGCGCCGTATGGCCTGGCCTTTGCCGATGGCAAGTTGTACGTGGCCAACCAGGACGCGCTGGTGCGTTTCGATTACCAGGACGGCCAGACCCAGGCGTCCGGCGCGCCGACCAAGCTCACCGACCTGCCGGGCGAGATCAACCACCACTGGACCAAGGCCCTGACCATCAGCCCCGATGGCCGCTACCTGTACGTGGGCATCGGCTCGAACAGCAACATCACCGAGCGTGGCATGGAGGCTGAAGTCGACCGCGCCATGGTCTGGCAGATCGACGCCGCTACCGGCGCGCACAAGCCTTATGCCACCGGCCTGCGCAACCCCACGGCGCTGGCCATCCAGCCCGACAGCGGGCAACTGTGGACCGTGGTCAACGAACGCGATGAACTGGGCCCGGACCTGGTGCCCGACTACCTCACTTCGGTGCGTGAAGGGGGCTTCTACGGCTGGCCGTACAGCTACTGGGGGCAGAATGTCGATGAGCGGGTGAAGCCACAGAACCCGGACAAGGTGGCCGCCGCGATCAAGCCCGATTACAGCCTGGGTTCGCACGTCGCCGCGCTGGGCGTGGACTTCTCCCTCCCGGCCATGGGCGAGCGGTTTGCCAATGGCGTATTCGTGGGCGAGCACGGTAGCTGGAACCGCCCTAACCCGGTGGGCTACAAGGTGATCTTCGTGCCGTTCAGTAACGGCAAGCCTGCTGGCGAACCGGTGGACTTCGCCACGGGCTTCCGTGGTGAGGATGGCAAAACGCGCGGGCGGCCGGTCGGGGTGACGGTCGATCCCAAGGGCGCGTTGATCATTGCCGACGACCTGGCCAACACCGTGTGGCGGGTGACCCGCAATCAGTAACTCCAGCTATGGTGTAGGAGCGGCGCGTGAACCGTTCACGCGCCATTGCGGTCTTGAACACAGGGATGCAGGCCTATGAATGCTATTTGTACACTCGCTCGCGCTGTTGCTCTTGCCTCGTTGCTAGGCACTGCCAGTTTCACGGTGCAGGCGGCCGATATACCGATTGCCAGCGAAGCGCTGGAAAGCCATGTCACCACACAGGTCACGGCCATCGACCAGGCCAATCGCCAGGTCACGGTCAAGGGCCCGCACGACAAGGACGTGACCTTCCAGCTCACGGAAAAGGCCAAGGCGCTGCCCAACCTGAAGGTGGGTGACGAGGTCGACATCTACGTGACCCGCGCGGTCGCCTATGTGCTCAACACCGATGTTGGCGGGGCGCCGAAGGCAAGCGAGGAGTCCGGTACGATTCGTGCCACCAAGGACAACCCCAACCCGGGTGGCGAAGCGTTCCGCCAGGTCAGGGTGACTTCGCAGATCAAGAAGATCGACCTCAAGAACCACGAGGTGAGCCTGCTGCCGCCGGAAGGCAAGTTGCAGGTGGTCAAAGTCGAAGACCCCGAGTTGCAGGCGCGCATGAAGAACCTCAAGGTCGACCAGACGGTCGATGCGATTTACACCGAAGTGCTGCGGGTCGAGACATCGCGGTAAGTCTGTTAGAGCCTCTTCGCGGGCATGCCCGTGAAGAGGCCATTGCAGCCCAAGACTATTCGCCAGGCGAATACTGAAGGTGCATATCTTCAATTTCCATCATCCTTGTCGATTCTTGCATCATCTAGGCATCTTCCCCCTCGATGAGTCCATACATGGTTAACAAGGCGCTGCTTATTGCGTTTCTTCCTCTGGTGCTGGCCCTGCTGGCGGGCGTCGTGCTGCCCTACCAGGCTGCCAGCAACGCAGCAGTCGGCCGCGCGCTCGGGCACTGGCTATGGGGTGCTTTCACGTCGCTGACGGTCAGCTCGGTGGTGGTCATCGCTGCGCTGCTGATCCTGCGCGTACCCATGCCCGACTTGGGCAAGGCACTGCAAGGCCCGTGGTGGCTGTGGATCGGCGGGGTTTTGGGCGCGCTGTATGTGGCGGCAGCTGCGGCGTTGACGCCCAAGCTCGGCACGGCGGGGTTTCTGGTGCTGGTGGTGGCGGGGCAGATCCTGACGTCGGTGATCGTCGATCACTTCGGCCTGATGGGGGTTTGCGCCAAGCCGGTCAGCCTGCCCAGGATTGCCGGGGTGGTACTGATTCTGGCGGGAGTTTTCCTGGTGCAGAGTACCTGGGCGGCGAGCCCGTCTACCGATCAGGCTGCAATCGTCAAACAGCCGGAAGGCTGATCAATGCCCGGGCTGGCAGCAGGCCCAGACCGCCTCGCGCAGCCAGCGATGCCCCGGGTCGCTGTCTTTCCTGTTATGCCAGGCCTGCTGATAGGCCAGGGAAGGGATCGCTAAGGGCGGTGCGAATTGGCGCAGGGCCTTGTGCTGGTGCATCGGGCCCACGGCACGCTTTGCGACGGTGAGGATCAGGTCGGTACCGCCAAGCACCTCGACCGCTGCACTCCAATGCGGCAGCGCCAAGGCGATGCGCCGGCGCAAGCCCTGCGCGGCTAGGGCGCGCTCGATCTCGTCATGGGCATCCGGGCGCATGGCCATGAGCACGTGCGGCCGCGCCAGCCAGTCGCCCAGCGCCAGGCCGCCCTTGGCCGGCAGCACCTGGCGGTCGGCGATGCTGACGAAACGGTCTTCGAACAGGGTTTGGGCCGTGATGCCTTGCGGTAGTTCGGGGAAAATGCCCAGCGCCAGATCGAGCTCGCCATCGAGCAACTGCGCCAGCATCGCTTCGCGACTGGCCTGGCTGATGGCCAGGTCGACGCCGGGGGCTGCCTGGCGCAGATAGCGAACCAGTGGGGGCAGGATGATCCGCGAGGAGTAATCGGACAACGACAAGCGGAACCGCCGCTGGGCCAGAACCGGGTCGAAGCGTGGGGCGGCCAGCAAGCTGTCGAGGCTGGCCAGAGCGTCCTGCAGGGGCTTGGCCAGGGATTGGGCGCGGGCGGTGAGGGCCATGTGCCCGTTCTGGCGAATCAGCAGCGGGTCGTTGAAATGCGTGCGCAGTTGCGCCAAAGCGTGGCTGACCGCCGGCTGGCTGCGGTGCAGGCGAATCGCGGCGCGGGTGACGTGCTTTTCACTGAGCAGTGCGTGCAGGGCCAATAGCAGGTTGAGGTCGATCTTGCGCAGTTCATCCATGGGGCGAATGGTCTGGGTGGCTTCAGGGGCTTTGCATCAGCCTAACAGATGTGCCGGTGCCTTCACGCGCGCGGCGGGTGGGGTGGGTCTGGCGCTGGCCGTTGTTGATTTGTTGTTCATGAGATCGAGCGCCGCCCGCGAAGCGCTTGCCTTGGGATCTTTAGCGCCCTTGAGATCGAGCGCCGCCCGCGCGGCGCATCGCGGGCAAGCCCGCTCCTACATTTGTTGCAACGCGCCGTTCCAGTCAGGC
>NZ_JBIBEB010000030.1:0-32815 GCF_042902325.1 Pseudomonas sp. NPDC012596
CAAGGCTGACAACTATGGCCTATCAGGCCATGGCACGTTGCAACAAATGTGGGAGCGGGCTTGCCCCGCGAAGCGCCGCGCGGGCGGCGCTCGATATACGCCACACCGCAAATCGCACGACATGCACCTCAAGGCGAGCCGCGCAACCCGTGGCCGTCTCCGAAGGTGCATGAACAAATCTTCATGTGGCCGTGAACCCCCTGACGGCGGGCTGAAGCGCCGCCCCAGGGACCGCAGGCGCTGGTGTTTGCCTTGAGAGCAGGCGCCAGCCCGCGTAGCATCGCCGCCCCGCATGCTTGTGGGAGCCGGCTTGCCGGCGATTCGGGTGCGTAGCACTCGTCTACATCCATGTTGGCTGGCCTGGCGTATTTGCTGGCAAGCCGGCTCCCACAGGTTTCGCGTTCAGCCAACACACCATCGCCCATGCCCCAACCGATCCCCCTCAAGGACCACGAAAAGGAAAAGAGCCTGGTCAACCGCCGGCTGCTCGCCTGCGCGGCCCTGGTCTTCAGCCTGGTTGCCGTCCTGATCGGCCGGCTTTACGTGCTGCAGGTGCTGCAACACGACCAGCAGTCCGCGGTGTCGGAAAACAACCGCGTGCATGTGCTGCCCATCGCCCCCGAGCGCGGCTTGATCTACGACCGCAACGGCGTGGTGCTGGCCGACAACAAGCCCAGCTTCGACCTGACCATGACCCGCGAACGCGCAGGCGACCCGGCCAAGGTGCTCGATAACCTGGCGCAAATCCTGAGCCTGGGCGAGGACGACCGCAAGCAGTTCGACAAGGACCTGCGCCGCGGCCGCAAACCGTTCGAGCCAGTGACGCTGATGGTCGGCCTGACCGAAGAGCAGATTGCCCTGGTGGCGGTCAACCAGTTCCGCCTGCCGGGCCTGGAGGTAGAGCCGCAGTTCATCCGCGAATACCCCTTGGCCGAACACTTCGCCCATTCGGTCGGCTATGTCGGGCGCATCAACGAGAAAGAAGCCAAGACCCTCGACAGCACCGAATACCGCGGCACCCAGTCAATCGGCAAGACCGGCATCGAGCACTTCTATGAAGCCCAGCTGCACGGCCATGTCGGCTACGAAGAAGTCGAGACCAACGCCCAGGGCCGGGTGATGCGCGTGCTCAACCACCAGGACCCGATCCCGGGCAAGGACATCATCCTGAGCATCGACAGCCACCTGCAGGTGGCCGCCGAAAAAGCCCTGGGCGACCGCCGCGGTTCGGTGGTGGTGCTCGACCCCGCCAACGGCGACGTGCTGGCGATGGTCAGCAACCCCAGCTTCGACCCCAACCTGTTCGTCAAGGGCATCAGCTTCAAGCAGTACGCGGCCCTGCGCGACTCGATCGACAGGCCGCTATTCAACCGCGTGCTGCGCGGGCTGTACGCGCCGGGTTCGACGGTCAAGCCGGAAGTGGCCATCGCCGGCCTCGACAGCGGTGTGATCACGCCCGGCAACCGGGTGTTCGACCCCGGCTACTACGAGCTGCCCAACTACGACCACAAGTACCGCAACTGGAACCGCAGCGGCGACGGCTGGGTGGACATGTACACTGCCATCATGCGTTCCAACGACACCTACTTCTACGACCTGGCGCACAAGCTCGGCATCGACCGCCTGCACGACTACATGGCCGAATTCGGCCTCGGCCAGAAGGTCTCGCTGGACATGAACGAAGAGGCGGCCGGGCTGATGCCCTCGGCCCAGTGGAAGCGCGCCACCCGCCGCCAGGCGTGGTTCCCGGGCGAGACGCTGATTCTCGGCATCGGCCAGGGCTACATGCAGGTCACCCCGCTGCAGCTGGCCCAGGCCACCAGCCTGCTGGCCAGCAAAGGCGTGTGGCACCGCCCCCACCTGGCGATGACCGTGGGCGGCGAGACCCCGGTCGACCCCAACCCGATGCCGGACATCGTGCTGCACGACCGGCGTGCCTGGGACCAGGTCAGCCAGGGCATGCAGATGGTCATGCACGACCCGCGCGGCATCGCCCGCGCCTCCGCCGCCGGCGCCCAGTACCGCATCGCCGGCAAGAGCGGCACGGCGCAGGTGGTGGCGATCAAGCAAGGTGAGCGCTACAACCGCAACAAGACCCTCGAACGCCACCGCGACAACGCCCTGTTCGTCGGCTTCGCCCCCGCCGACCATCCCAGCGTGGTGGTAGCGGTGATGATCGAGAACGGCGAGGCCGGTGGCCGCGTGGCGGGGCCGGTGGTGCGCGAGGTCATGGATGCCTACCTGCTGGATGAGCAGGGGCACCTGAAACCGCAGTATGCCGGGGGAGCAGCGCCCAAGCAGGTGCCGCACACCTGACGCTGGCGCCAGCTGAATTCCCCAGTCTGATCACCCCCCCGGCAACCGATAGCGGTCGGCAAAATACTGCCGAAAAAACTCGACCGCCACCCGCACCTTGGCCGAGCCGGCCAACGGTGCGGTGTACACCGCCCAGATATCCGCCGCCTGCTGATACCCCTCCAGCACCCGAACCAGCCGGCCATTGTCCAGGCTGTCGTGCACATCCCACCACGAGCGCAGCACGATCCCACGCCCGTCCAGGCACCACTGGTGCACCACCTCACCATGGTTGCTCGACAGCGCGCCGGTCACCCGCACGCTCTCCTCGCCGGCCGGCCCCTGCAGGTGCCACAGGCCGAACGGGTGATCCCGCTCCTTGATCACCAGGCAATCATGGGCGGCCAGGTCGGCCAACGTCTTCGGCGTACCGCGCCGGGCCAGGTAGTCAGGCGACGCACACAGCACCCGGCGGTTGCGGGCAAGGCGCTTGGCGATCAGGTTTGGCGCAATGGTATCGCCCACGCGTATATCCAGGTCGATGCCCTCGGTGGCCAGGTCCACCAGGCGGTCATGCACATCCAGGCGAATATCCAGCCGTGGGTAACGCGCCGCCAGCTCCGACAACGCCGGCGCCACCAGGCGCCGGCCCAGGCCAAGGCTGCTGGCGATGCGCAACTGCCCGGCCGGCTCGCGCTGGCCTGCATCCAGCTCATCACCCATGCGCTGCAACGCTTCGAACATCTGCTGCGCCCATTGATAGACCCGCTCGCCCTCCTCGCTCACCGTCACCCGCCGGGTGGTGCGGTGCAGCAGGCGCACGCCCAGGTCCGTTTCGAGCTGGCGAATGCGCTTGCTGACGAACGCCGCCGACATGCCGCGCGCCTCGGCCACCGCCGCGAAGCTGGCGCGACGGGCCACCTGAAGGAAAATATCGAGATCGTCGAGGCTCGGCAGATTGTTCACGATACGTACACTAAGAATCCATGGTTTGGTGGATTATCTCTAAACAGCCACCTTATAGCATGGACCACCTCTGCTCCCCAGCCACTAGGTGCACCATGAACAAGACATTCAAGATTGCCGCCATCCCCGGTGACGGCATCGGCAACGAAGTGCTCCCCGAAGGCATTCGCGTGCTTGAGGCAGCCGCGCGCAAGCACGGCCTGGACCTCGCGTTCGAATATTTCGAGTGGGCCAGCTGCGACTATTACCTGGCCCACGGCAAGATGATGCCGGACGACTGGTTCGAGCAGCTCAAGGGCTTCGACGCGCTGTACTTTGGCGCGGTCGGCTGGCCGGACAAGGTGCCCGACCATATTTCCCTGTGGGGCTCGCTGCTGAAGTTTCGCCGCGACTTCGACCAGTACGTGAACATCCGCCCGGTGCGCCTGTTCCCGGGCGTACCCTGCCCGCTGGCCGGCAAGCAGCCGGGCGACATTGATTTTGTGGTGGTGCGGGAAAACACCGAAGGGGAGTATTCGTCCCTGGGTGGGCGCATGTTCGAAGGCACCGACAACGAAATCGTTTTGCAGGAATCGGTGTTCACCCGCCGCGGCGTCGACCGCATCCTCGAGTACGCCTTCGAACTCGCGCAGGGCCGCCCCCGCCAGCATGTGACCTCGGCCACCAAGTCCAACGGCATGGCTGTGAGCATGCCCTACTGGGACGAGCGCACCGCGGCCATGGCGCAGCACTACCCCGAAATCAGCTGGGACAAGCAGCACATCGACATCCTCTGTGCACGTTTCGTGCTGCAGCCGGAGCGCTTCGACGTGGTGGTGGCGTCGAACCTGTTCGGTGACATCCTCTCCGACCTGGGGCCCGCCTGCACCGGCACCATCGGCATTGCGCCGTCGGCCAACCTCAACCCCTCGCGAAGGTTCCCGTCGCTGTTCGAGCCGGTGCACGGTTCGGCACCGGACATCGCTGGCAAGCACATCGCCAACCCGATCGGCATGATCTGGTCCGGTGCGATGATGCTCGAGTTCCTCGGCAAAGCCGCGCCCGATGGCCGCTACCAGGTAGCGCACGATGACATTCTGCGGGCCATCGAGACCGTTATCGGCAAAGGTGAAACCACCCCCGACATGGGCGGCAGCCGCTCGACACAGGCCGTCGGCCAAGCGATCGTCGACGCACTGGGCGCTGCCTGACCGTCACATTTCGGTCACGCTACCGTCGTAATCTGCCGGGCAACTCTATGCCAAAGGTCGCCCGGCATGCTCCGCCTGCTGCTCTTGCTGCTTCCCCTGCTCCCCGTTGCGGCCGTGGCCGAGCCCCTGCACCTGCGTGTGCAAGGCTCCAACACCATCGGCGCGGCCCTGGTGCCTGCGCTGGTACAGGGGCAATTGCGGGCGCAACAGGCCACAGCCATCGAGCAACGGCCCGGCGCCGCGGCCAACGAAACCGTGATCGATGCCCGCGATGCCCACGGCCAGGCGTTGCGCATCGATATCGCGGCGCACGGGTCGAGCACCGGCTTCAGCGCACTTGGCCGTGGCGAGGCCGACCTGGCCGCCGCTTCCCGCCCCATCACCGATGCCGAAGCGCAACAGCTCAAGGCACTGGGCGACCTGCGTGCGGCCAGCGCCGAGCAGGTTATAGGGCTGGACGGTGTGGCGGTGATCATCCACCCCGACAACCCCCTGCCGCAGCTGACCACAGCGCAACTGGCGCAGGTCTTTTCTGGGCAGATCCAGCGCTGGGAACAGCTGGGCGTAGCAGGCGGCGCGATTCACCTGTATGCCCGTGACGACCGCTCCGGCACCTTCGAAACGTTCAAGGCACTGGTGCTGGAACCCAACCATGGCGAACTGGCCGCCTGGGCCCTGCGCTTCGAGTCGAGCGACGCGCTGGCCGAACGGGTCGGCGCCGACCGCCAGGCCATCGGTTTCAGCAGCCTGGCTGCCGTGCACGGGGCCAAGGTGCTGGCCGTTGCCGAAGGCGATGCCCCCGCCATGCTCCCGGAGCGGCCAATGGTGGCCAGCGAAGACTACCCGCTGTCACGCCGGCTGTACTTCTATCTGCCCGCCAATGCCAAGCCCCAGGCCAAGGCCTTGGCCGAGTTCGCCCAAAGCCCGGCTGGCCAGGCCATCGTCGCCGAACAGGGGTTCGTGTCGCAGCAGGTCAAAGCCCTTGCGGTGCCGGCGCAGGCCGACATGCCGCCGCGCTATCGCAACCTGGCGCAGCAAGCGCAGCGCCTGAGCGTGAACTTTCGCTTTCAGGCAGGCAGCGCCAGCCTCGACAACAAGGCCCTGCGCGATGTGCAACGGGTGGCCGCGTACCTGCGCCAGGCCGGCAAGCTGCAGAGCAAGGCAGTGCTGGTGGGGTTTGGCGACCCTAAGGAAACACCCGGCCGCGCCGCCCTGCTTTCGCGCCTGCGAGCCCAGGCAGTACGCCGCGAGCTGGCGCGCGACGGCGTTGAAGTGCTGGAGGTGACGGGCTTGGGCGATGAACTGCCTGTGGCGGGTAATGAGCGGGAGCAAGGGCGCTTGCGCAATCGCCGGGTGGAAGTGTGGGTGTACTGATTGCCCAGGCAGCTGTTGGCATGGCAGCAGGTATTCAACAGCTACTCATCCGGCGCAACAGGGGTATGCCCGAGCAAAGTTTTGTAACAGCGCGCCATTCGGCATCACCGGGAAATGGGTCTAGGCTCAAGCCCATGTGATACCGGGCCCCTCTGACGGCTACTGCGCCGCCATGTCGGATCACTGTTGCCATGCAACGTCGACAACTCAGGAGGGGCTCATGACGGCTCTACAGACATTCCTCACCACACCCTTTCTCGGCACCAGCACCTGGTTGTGGCTGGTGTTCATGGCCATTGTCATCGGCCTGCTGGTGCTTGACCTGGGTGTGCTGCACCGCCAGGACCGTGAAATCGAAATGCGCGAGAGCCTGCTGCTGTATTCAGGCTATTTCAGCGTGGGCGTGCTGTTTGGCGCGTGGGTCTGGTTCGAGCTGGGTGCGCAGCCGGCGCTGGAGTTCTACACCGGTTTTCTGGTCGAGCAATCGTTGTCGATGGACAACGTATTCGTCATGGCCATGATCTTCGGTTTCTTCTCCATCCCCCGCCGCTACCAGCACCGCGTGTTGTTCTGGGGCATCCTGGGCGTGGTGCTGCTGCGCGCGATCATGATCGGCGTGGGTGCGACGCTGGTGCAGAACTTCGAATGGGTGTTGTACATCTTCGGCGCGTTCCTGCTGTTTACCGGGGTGAAGATGGCGTTGTCCAAAGAGGACAGCCATGTCGACCTGGCCAACAACCCGGTGTTGAAGTTCGTCAGGCGGCACATGCGCGTGACCGACCAGATACACGGCTCGCATTTTTTCGTGCGCCTTACCCCGCCGGGCCAGAGCAAGGCGTTGCGCTACGCTACACCACTGTTCCTGGCGCTTGTGCTGATCGAACTGGCTGACCTGGTGTTCGCGGTCGACAGCGTGCCGGCGATCTTCGCCATTACCCAGGATCCGTTCATCGTCTACACCTCGAACATCTTTGCCATTCTGGGGCTGCGGTCGCTGTACTTTGCCTTGTCGGCGTTGATGCACCGGTTTGTTTACCTCAAGTATGCCTTGGCAATGGTGCTGATCTTCATTGGCTGCAAGATTTTCTACCACGGCATGGTGGGCAAGGTGCCCGCGTTGCTGTCGCTGGGGGTGACATTCGGGTTGTTGCTGGGTGGGGTGGTGGTGTCCCTGGTCAAAACGCGGGGGGAAAATCCTGCGCCGAGTGAAGCTCAACACGAGCAGGTGGCTGCTGGTGAAAGCAAGGGCGCTGAAAAGGAGGAAGACCCGCAATTGCGGGTTTGAGTGGCGGCACGAGCCCAGTGGTGAAGGACCACGGGCTCGCGCGACGGCTTACCGCCCGCTACGCAACATATCCGCCGGCACATACTTGCCAATTTCATACTTGCCTATCGCCGCCCGGTGCACTTCATCCGGGCCATCGGCCAGGCGTAGGGTGCGCTGCATGGCATACATGTACGCCAGCGGGAAATCGCCGCTCACCCCTGCCCCACCATGAATCTGGATAGCCCGGTCGATCACCTTCAGGGCCACATTCGGCGCTACAACCTTGATCTGTGCGATCTCGCTGCGCGCGACCTTGTTGCCAACCGTGTCCATCATGTAGGCCGCCTTCAGAGTCAGCAGCCGCGCCATGTCGATTTCCATGCGCGAGTCGGCGATCTTATCGACGTTGCCGCCCAGTCGCGCCAGCGGCCGGCCAAACGCGGTGCGCGCAACGGCGCGTTTGCACATCAGCTCCAGCGCACGTTCAGCCATGCCTACCGAGCGCATGCAGTGGTGGATGCGGCCTGGGCCGAGGCGCCCCTGGGCGATTTCGAAGCCGCGCCCTTCACCGAGGATCACGTTGTCGTAGGGCACGCGCACGTTTTCGAACAGCACTTCGGCGTGGCCATGGGGAGCATCGTCGTAGCCGAACACGGGCAAGGGCCGGACGATCTTCACCCCAGGCGCATCGGTCGGCACCAGCACCATCGAGTGTTGCTGGTGGCGCGGGCCTTCTGGGTCGGACAGGCCCATGAAGATCATCACCTTGCAGCGCGGGTCACAAGCGCCGGAGGTCCACCATTTGCGGCCTTTGATCACCCATTCGTCACCGTCACGCACGGCCGTGGCGGCCATGTTGGTGGCGTCCGAGGAGGCCACGTCCGGTTCGGTCATGGCGAAGGCCGAGCGAATCTCGCCGCGCAGCAGCGGTTCCAGCCACTGGCGCTTCTGCGCCTCGCTACCATAGCGCACCAGCACTTCCATGTTGCCGGTGTCCGGCGCCGAGCAGTTGAACGGCTCGGGCCCCAGTAACGAGCGGCCCATGATCTCGGCCAGCGGCGCGTACTCCAGGTTGCTCAGGCCGGCGCCGTATTCCGACTCGGGCAGAAACAGGTTCCACAGGCCCTCGGCGCGTGCCTTGGCCTTGAGTTCTTCCATGATTGCGGTGGGCTGCCAGCGGTCGCCTTCGGCAACCTGGCGCTCGAACACCGGCTCGGCGGGATAGACATGGGCATCCATGAACGCGGTGACGCGCTCGCGCAGTGCCTGGACCTTGGGCGAATAGGCGAAATCCATCGGGGCTACCTTCACGGTTCGAAGTACATGGGCAGAGCCTAGAGCAGCGCACCTCGATCTACCTAGTCTATTTTCCGCGTGTATTAACATTCATAACCGATATATGATCGGGCAATAATTCCAACAAAGAGCGGCGCCCATGAACCTCAGCAAGGTCGACCTCAACCTGTTCATTGTCTTCGATGCGATTTACACCGAAGCCAACCTGACCCGCGCCGGGCAGATCGTCGGCATCACCCAGCCGGCGGTGTCCAACGCGCTGTCGCGCTTGCGCGAAACCTTCAACGACCCGCTGTTCGTGCGCACCGCCCAAGGCATGGTGCCTACGCCCATGGCGCAAAACATCATCGGCCCGGTGCGCAACGCCTTGGCGCTGCTGCGCACGTCGGTGCAGGAAAGCCGCATCTTCAACCCGCAGCAAGCCAACAAGACCTTCCGCATCAGCATGACCGACCTCACCGAGGCGGTGATCCTGCCGCCGCTGTTCCAACGCTTGCGCCGCCTGGCACCCGCGGTGCTGATCGAAAGCTTCCTTTGCAAGCGCCGCGAGACCACCAAGGAACTGGCCGCCGGGCGCCTGGACTTTGCCGTGGACGCGCCGTTGAACACCGACCCACAGGTGCGCCACGTCAAGCTGATGCAGGACCGCTACGTCTGCGCCCTGCGCCAGGGCCACCCGCTGGCGGACGCCAAACTGACCCTCGACAACTACCTGAGCATGACCCATATCCATATTTCCAGCCGGCGCAACGGGCTGGGCTACGTCGACCTGGCGCTGGGCAAGATGGGCGTGCAACGCAAGGTCGCGTTGCGTTCGCAGCATTACCTGATGGCCTCGCAGGTGCTGCAACAGACCGACATGGTGATGACCGTGCCGGAGCGCTTCGCCCGCCGCCATCAGTTGCGCTATCAGCCGCTACCGGTGGACGTACCTGCGCTGGAGACGCACCTGTATTGGCACGAAAGCACCGACCAGGACCCGGCCAACCGCTGGATGCGCGAACAGATCATCGAGCTGTGCGAACGGGTGGTGGCCGAAGAGGAACGGGCGCTGGAGCCGGCCTGAGGCCCCTTACAGCCAGGTGCCATTAGCACACCCGTACTATCCGCCTGCACCCAGGCCCCATGCTAACGTCGACAGCTCATCCCCCCATCGCATCAGGAAGCCGCGCCGCCGCGCGCGTGCGTCCGTGTAAAGGACTATGTCGACCATGAAAACAACCATTGCCACGCTTACCCTTGCAGCCCTGTTTTTGACCGGCTGCGCCACACCGAAAAACTGGGAAGCCACCGGCGGTAGCAAGAACGACGGTGTGGTGCAGGTTTCGTACGAGCTGGGCCAGTTCGAGAGCGGCCAGAGCGACGCGGCCCAAGGCCTGCAAGTGGCCACCGCACGGTGCAAGACGTGGGGCTACAAAAGCGCGGAGCTCACCGGGAGCGAGAAAAACATCTGCCGTACCATGGGGCAATACAATTGCCTGCAGACCACCATCACTCAGGATTATCTCTGCCAGAAGTAACCGCTCCGTCGCGTGGGCTTGCGAAAAGCCCACGCCGTAAAACAAATTCCAAGATCCGCAGTGAATGGAGAATATTTTTCTCCGCCAACGCCATCCAGCTCAAACAAAAGGGCAAAACCTTCTTCACCCCCACCGGTACCCTTGCTGCAACGATCGCCGACCTCACGGCCACAGCCAAGGATCCGCCCACCATGCTCAGCGCCCCACTCTATTTCGACTACGCCGCCACCACCCCGGTAGATGACCGCGTCATCGAAACCATGCTGACCTGCCTGGGCCGCCAGGTGAACTTCGGCAACCCCGCCTCAATGGGCCACGCCTATGGCCAGAGTGCCCGTGACGCCGTCGAGCAGGCCCGCCAGCAAGTGGCCGAGCGCATCGCTGCAAGTGCCGATGAACTGGTGTGGACATCGGGCGCCACGGAGTCCAACAACCTCGCCCTCAAAGGCATTGCCCAGGGCCTCGGCCAGCCGGGCCACCTGATCACCAGCCAACTGGAGCACAAGGCCGTGCTCGATACCGTCAACGAGCTGGAGCGCCAAGGCTGGGCGGTAACCCGCCTGGCGCCGGATGCCGCCGGGCTGATTCAGCCCTATGACGTGCAGGCAGCCCTGCGCGCCGATACCCGCCTGGTGTCGCTGATGGCCGTGAACAATGAACTGGGGACCGTCACCGATTTCGCCGCCATTGGCCAGCGCGTGCGGGCCCATGGGGCACTGCTGCATGTGGATGCCGCCCAGGCGGTGGGCAAATTGGCCATCGACCTGCAAGCGATGGCAGTCGACCTGATGTCATTCTCGGCGCACAAGGTGTATGGCCCGAAAGGCATCGGCGCGTTGTTCGTCGGGCCACGCGCACGTGGGCTGATGCGCGCGCAGATACACGGTGGTGGCCATGAACGCGGGCTGCGCTCGGGCACCCTGGCGACCCATCAGATTGTCGGCATGGGCACTGCCTTCGCCTTCGCCGGCCAGCCTGGCGACAGCGAGCACCAGCGCATCGAGCAGCTCGCCAGGCGCCTGCGCGAAGGGCTGCTGGCGCTGCCTGGGGTAAGCCTCAATGGCTGCGCGACTCAGCGCATCCCGCATACCCTCAACCTGTGCATTGAGGCTCCAGGCTTCAACAGCGCGGCGTTGGCCAGCGAGCTGGCGCTGTCGACCACCTCGGCCTGCAACTCGGCGAGCAACGCAGCGTCGCATGTGTTGCTGGCGTTGGGGCTGGATGAACAGCGGGCACGCAAGAGTGTGCGGGTGAGTATTGGGCGGTTTACTCAGCAGGCCGAGGTGGAGAAAGCCATCGAGGTGTTCGGGCGGGTGGTGGCGGCGGGCTCGGTGGCGTTGTGGTGACATTTTGGGGGGGCGCCGCTAGAAGTTCAGCGGGTTGGGAACCGAGCGGCGCCCGTGGGGCGCTTCGCGAAGCGCTTGCCTTGAGATCTTCAGCGCCCATGAGATCGAGCGCCGCCCGCGCGGCGCATCGCGGCTAAAGCCGCTCCTACATTTGTTGCAACGTGCCATGGCCTGATAGGCCATAGTTGTTAGCCTTGGTGGCTCGACGATATTTTTCGGCTGGCGCTGCTGGCGCCCCACCTGTCTTCAGTCATGCGCCAAGGCGGACAACCATGGCCTGACTGGAACGGCACGTTGCAACAAATGTAGGAGCGGCTTTAGCCGCGATGCGCCGCGCGGGCGGCGCTCGATCTCAATATCCCCACAAGAACCTCGGCGGGCACCTGTAGGCCTTGGTGGTGTAGCGGCGCTTGGCATCTTTCCTGATAATCCGAAAAAGCGGCAGAATGCAGCAACACTTTCTCCCACGGAATGAAAATGCTGCGCTTCACTGACCTCGAACTGTTCGTGCGCAGCAGCGCGCTGGGCAGCTTCACCGCCGCTGCCCACGAGGCTGACTTGCTGCCCGGCCAGGTTGCCGCCGCGATCAAGCGCCTGGAGCGCGACCTCGACGTACGCCTGTTCGCCCGCACCACACGCAGCCTGCGCCTGACCGCCGAGGGCGAGCTGTACCTGCCCACGGCGCTGAGCGTGCTGGAGAGCCTGCGTCAGGGCCGCGATAACCTGCACGGTGCGCGCACTACCCTGCGCGGCGTGCTGCAGGTGTCGGCGCCCTCGGACCTTGGGCGCAACATCCTGCTGCCGTGGCTCAGCGAGTTCCGCCGCGAACACCCCAAGCTGACCTTGCGCTTCCACCTCTCCGACCAGGTGGCCGACCTGTTCCGCGACCCGGTGGACGTGGCCATCCGCTATGGCCTCAACCAAGAAGCCAACTACATCGCCCTGCCTCTGGCGCCGTGGAACCGCCGTGTGCTGGTCGCATCGCCTGATTATCTGGCGCGCCACGGCAGGCCGCAGGCACTCGAAGACCTGCAACAACACGCCTGCCTGTTGTACCTGCAACTGGGGCGCACCTACGACAAATGGCGGCTGGGCAACCGCACCGTGCAGGTCAGCGGCCCGCTGTTCAGCGACGACGCCGACGTGGTGCGGCGCTGGGCACTGCTGGGCGAGGGCATAGCCTACAAGTCATGGCTGGATGTAAGTGCCAACGTCGCCTCAGGCGAGCTGGAAGTGCTGCTGCCCGAATACCCGGGCGAACTCACCCCGGTGACCTTGGTCTGCCCGCACCGCAAGCAGCTGTCGCCTGCGGTGTCGCAGTTGCACATCTGGTTGCATGACCGCTTCGCCGCCCAACAGCCGCAATGAAGCGCCGCGCTGCACAAATGTTCTAAACCGCTGCCAGCTTCTGCGATAAGGTGAACTGCCCTACCCCTCTGCAGCCTTGCCGCCATGCCCAACTGGATCGACCTCAAGCAAGACGCCGACACCGGCATCGAGTCGGTCCGCGCGCATTTCGTTGGCCACGCCTACGACCCGCACTGGCACGACAGTTTTCTGGTCGGCTACACCGAACAGGGCGTGCAGCAGTTCGATTGCCGGCGGGTGCGCCACCACAGCACGCCAGGGCACGTGTTCCTGCTCGAGCCCGGTGATATCCACAACGGCCATGCCCCCACAGAAGAGGGCTTTACCTATTCGACGCTGTACCTTGAGCCGAAGTGGCTGGAGGCCGAACTGCGCGCGTTGTTCGAGCAGGCGCCAAGCGACAGCCTGCCCAGTATCGCCGACCCGCTGTGCCATGACCCCCGCCTGGTCGGCGCCACCGCCCGCGCATTCCAGGCCGTGCACGGCGAAGAGCTGCGTATCGTGCGGCAAACCGCCACCGATGACCTGCTCGGCTGCCTGACCGGCCACCTGCACTGGCGCAAGCGCCTGAACCCCGACCCGCGCCTGCCGCTGACCGCGCAGCGGGCGCGTGATTACCTGCACACCCACCTGGACCAGGACATCGGCCTGGACGACCTGGCGCAGGCCTGCGGCATTGATCGCTTTCGCCTTACCCGCGCGTTCAAGGCCGCCTTCGGCCTGGCGCCGCATGCCTACCTGATCCAGCTGCGCCTGGCGCGCGCTCGGCGGCTGCTTGCTCAGGGCCAGACACCAACCGAAGTGGCCATGGCCCTGGGTTTTGCCGACCAGAGCCACTTGGGCCGCTGGTTCCGCCGTGCCTACCAGCTCACCCCGGCAGACTACCGGCGCCGCTGCACAAACCTTCCAGACTGACGCGCGGCGATGCCCGAGCATGGTGCTCTGTTCAATCGGAGCCTTTCACCATGTCGCATTCGTTGTTGCCGTTCATCCTCTTCGCCCTGGTCGCCAGCATCAGCCCGGGGCCAACCAACCTGCTGATCCTGGCCCATGGCGCGCGGCAAGGCATGCGCGCCAGCGTGGCGCCGATCCTGGCGGGCTGCGGTGCGGCGGCGGCGGTTGTACTGCTGGTCGGGCTTGGGCTGGGCGAAGTGCTGATGCGTCATCCGCTGGCCAGACAGGTGATGAGTTGGGCCGGCGTATTGTGGTTGAGCTGGCTGGCATGGCGCATTCTGCGCAGCGCCGGGCAGCCCCTGGATGTAGGCGCAGCCAAGCCGTTCGGTGCCCTCAGTGCAGCGTCACTGCAAGTGGTCAACCCGAAAGTGTGGATGATGGCCGTGGCGGTGATTGGCGTGTTTGCGGCGCCTTCCTTGCCGGTGTGGCAACTTGCGCTGGTGTTTCTGCTGATTGCCCTGCCGTGCATGACGGCCTGGGCATTGCTTGGGGTGGGCAGTGCGCGCTGGTTGCAGGCGCCGGGGCGGTTGCTGTGGTTCAACCGCGGGTTGGCGGGGTTGCTGCTGGTATCGGCCTGGGCTGCACTGCTTGGCTGATTTCACTGTTCGCTGGTGCGGCAGCTGCGCGCCGCACCCACAAAAAACACCGCCAGCACCGGGTGTCAGTGGCTCAGCGCCTCGCGAAACCGCCGGGTACTGGCCACCGCCAACAGCAACCCGACCACCGCCACGCTGCCGCCGACCATGCCGATATCGGCCACGCCCATCTGGCTGCTGACGATACTGCCCAGCAGCGCCCCGCCACCGATGCCGATGTTGTAAATGCCCGAGAACAGTGCCATGGCCACATCCGTCGCATCGGACGCCAGCTTCAGGGTCTTGGACTGCAGCGCCAGGCTGAAACTGAGGATCGCAATACCCCAGAGCATGCTCAGCCCGGCAAACAGGTAGAAGTTGCCTGACAGCGGCAAAAGCAGCAGCAGGCACGCCGCCAGCAGGCCGATCGAGCCCACCAGGAAGCCATGCGGGAAGCGGTCGCTGTAGCGGCTGAACAGCAGCGAGCCGAACACCCCGGCGCCACCGAACAGCAACAACAAGAGCGTGGTGCGCTCGCCACCGATCTGCGCCACGTGCAAGGCAAACGGCTCGATATAGCTGTAGGCCGTGAACTGCGCGGTGATCACCAGCGTCACCAGCACATAGGTGATGACCAGCGCCGGGCGCTTGAACAGGATCGGCAGGCTGCGCAACGAGCCCGAATTCTGGCTGGGCAGCAGCGGCAGCGATTTCATCAGGCACAGCATGGTGGCCAGCGCGACACCGGCAATGCTGAGGAACGTCACGCGCCAGCCCAGCGCTTCGCCGACCACGCGGCCCAGCGGGATGCCCAGCACCATCGCCAGGGTGGTGCCGGTCGCCAGCAGGCCAAGCGCCTTCGCCTGCTGGCCGGGCGGCGCCACGCGCACCGCCAACGAGGCGGTGATGGCCCAGAACACAGCATGCGACAGGGCGATGCCGATACGGCTCACCAGCAGCATGGCGAAGCTCTGCGACAGCCACGACAACAGGTGGCTGATGATGAACACCATGAACACGAACAGCAGCAGGCGCCGCCGCTCGATGTTGCGTGTCAGCAGCATCATCGGCAGCGAAGCCAGGGCTACCACCCAGGCGTAGATGGTCAGCATCAGGCCGACCTGCGCGGTGGTCATGTCGAAACTGCTGCCGATGTCGCTGAGCAGCGCCACCGGGACGAACTCTGTGGTGTTGAAAATGAAGGCCGCCAGGGCCAGAGCGATCACGCTCAGCCAGCTGCCGCCATCGCTGGCCGCTGGCACGTCGGTGGGGATGGGTCCGTTCATGGGTGGAATTCTGTTCTCCGCAGGCATGGCGAAAGGACGCGCGTCAGGGGCCAAGTATCGGCCGCGCTGAGGCACGGGTTTGTTATTGGAGGGAATGCCCGCATGGTACGCGTCAATATCGTGCCTCACAACCCGCCGCGTATTGCAGGTACCATGCGCGCTGTGTGTGGAATGCAAGCGGAACAAGGAGCCCGATCCGCCCATGAACGATCAACATGCCCAGCAACAATGGCAGCAAGCGGTCACTGCCTATGCCCAGGCCATCAACCGCTACGTCGCGCAAGGCTGCGCCCAAGGCTGGGACGACCTCGAAGAACCGCAACACGCCGCCACCGAGCACCTGCTCGATGCCTGGCAGGGCGCCCTGCAGGCCGTCAACCGGCCGGATGTCGACGAACATCAACGCCAGGCCTTCCGCGCGGCCTGGCCGCCAGCGCACCTGCCGCTGGTGCCCCTGCTCGACGCCCACGGGCAAGGCATCTGCAACGTCCTGCTGCTGGACGATGGCAGCCTGCTGGCGCGCATCGGCATGCCGTATGAAAAGGGCCAGGTGGTGCGCATCGATCAACAGGCTGTGACCCCGGTGATTGGTATCGAGCACTTTGGCCGCTGCCCGCAGCGACGCTACTTTGCCTTGGCCAACGCCGAGGGGGTACGGGTTACCGATGGCTGGGGCGGCCCGCAGGTTGCTCGCCTGCCTTGGCCGAACGGGCTGGAAGGCCTGCCAGCGGGTTACCCGTTCGAACCGTTCGACCTGCCGCCGACACCCACCACGCTGGTGCCTTTCGCGGACGGCCAGCGGGTGCTGCTGGTCAGCGCCGAGGGCATTTTCCTGCTTGCCGCTGAGGGGGCTACGCGGTTGCTGCCGCGTGAGTCGCAGGTGCTCGAAGCGCTGGCCGAAGGCACCGACCCGGACGATATCGGCCTGGGGCTGGCCATGGAGCATGGCGCGGTGTCGCCGGATGGCCGGCTGATCGTGGTCGGCGAACAGAGCAGCCGCCATCTGGTTCTGAACGATCAACTGCAACCCGTGGCGGAGATCGGCCCTGGCGGCGAGTACCCGCATTTCGCCCTGTTCAACCGCAGCGGCGACCAACTGATCGTCAATGCCTGCCACTTCTACAACGGCGGCACCCTGGGGGTACGCGTGGCGGACCTGCCGGGGCTGGATACCGAATACTACAGCGAAGACCCGCGCACACCGTTGCTGCAGGATGGCGCGCGGGTTTATGCCGGGGTAGCCGGTGATGGCGAGTACATAGTTGGCGATGCCTACGGTTACCTGCGGGCGTTTGGCGAGGATGGCGCGGAACATTGGCAGCATTACCTGGGTTCGACCATCAGCGCCATGGACCTCAGCGCGGACGGGCGCACGCTGGTTGCGGCGAGCCATGCCGGGTTCATTTCGATAATCGCGCTGGGCAGTGGGCGGCCTGAGTGGCAGATCGGCACCGGGGCGCATGGCGAGGTGCGGCGGTGGTTGTTCTGGAAGGGGTGGGACAAGGCGATGGCCTGGTAGTCCTGCACCGGCCTCATCGCGGGCAAGCCCGCTCCTACAGGAGCGGGCTTGCCCGCGATGAGGCCGGCCCAGCCAAACGCCCGAATCAGCCCTGCAGCGTGGCCATGTCGATCACGAAGCGGTACTTCACATCGCCCGCGATCATCCGCTCATACGCCTGGTTGATGTTGCGGATATCCAGCATCTCGATGTCGCAACGGATGTCGTGCTCGGCACAGAAATCCAGTACTTCCTGGGTCTCGGCGATGCCGCCGATCAACGAACCGGCCAGTACTCGGCGCTTCATTACCAGGTTGGCTGCATGCACCGCCGGGTCGATCGGCTCGATCAGGCCCACCAGAATGTGCACGCCGTCGAACTTCAGCGTTTCCAGGTACGGGTTGAGGTCGTGCTGCACCGGGATGGTGTCGAGCAGGAAGTCAAAGCGCCCGGCGGCGGCGCGCATCTGCTCGGCATCGGTGGAGACGATCACGTGGTCCGCACCTTGGCGGCGGGCTTCGTCGGCCTTGGCCTGGGAGCGGGTGAACAGGGTCACCTCGGCGCCCAGCGCCTTGGCCAGCTTGATGCCCATGTGGCCCAGGCCGCCCATGCCGAGAATGCCGACCTTGTGGCCGGGGCCGACGCCATGGTGCTTGAGCGGCGAATAGGTGGTGATGCCGGCGCAGAGGATGGGCGCAGCGCTAGGCAGGTCCATGCCGGCCGGGATGCGCACCACGAAGTGCTCGCTGACCACGATGCTGCTGGAGTACCCGCCCATGGTGTTGCTGCCGTCGACCCGGTCCGGGGTGGCGTAGGTCATGGTCGGGCCTTCCAGGCAGTACTGCTCCAGGTCCTTGGCGCACGCCTCGCAATGGCGGCACGAATCGACCATGCAGCCGACACCGACCAGGTCGCCGACCTTGTGCGCCGACACCTTGTCGCCCACCGCGGTTACGCGGCCGATGATTTCGTGGCCAGGCATCAGCGGGTAAACGGCAATGCCCCACTCGTTGCGGGCCTGGTGAATGTCGGAGTGGCACACGCCGCAGTAGAGGATCTCGATGGCGACGTCGTCCGGGCGCGGGCTGCGGCGCTCGAACGTCATGGGGGCCAGGGGGCTGGTCGGGGTTTGGGCGGCGTAACCGATGGCGGTATACATGCGGGACCTCATGGGGAAGTGAAACGATTCAGGCGACGCATTGTGCGCGCCCTCGCCTGCGGTGCCCACGGCAGATTCTCCGGCATGCATGCCTGATTCTCCGAACCTCTCATTCGCCACCTGGCGCTGGCCTGCCAATCTGCGATGATGCAACTGTCTGATTCTCTGCCCTGGTTCATCATGCAGCTAACCCGCCACGTCGACGCCAACGCCCCGTTGTGCACCCTTATTCGCAGCCTCGCCAGCCGCCCGGGCTTCGTGCCCACGCACCTGCCACAGGTGCAAGTGTTGAGCTGGGACCATTACGTGGCCAGCAGCCCGCAGATCTACGAGCCGAGCCTGATGATCCTGGCCCAGGGCAGCAAGCTAGCGCGCCTGGGGCCACGCACCCTGGAGTACGGTGCCGGGCATTATCTGGTGCAAGCGCTGTCGGTACCGTTCATGTGCGAAACCTTTGCCACCGCAGAAGAACCGCTGCTGGGCGTGGCGGTGGACATCGACCGTGGCGTGCTGGGTGAACTGGTGCAGAGCATGGAGTTGGCACCCGACGCCGCAGTGCAGGCGCAGACGCCGCAGTCGATGACCTCGGCAGCGCTCGATGGGCCGATGCGCGAAAGTGTCGAGCGCCTGCTGCGCTGCCTGCAGGACCCGGTCGACGCCAAGGTGCTCGGGCCGGCGCGGGTCCGTGAGGTGCTGTACACGGCACTGCGTGGCCCACAGGCCGGGGTGCTGCGGGCACTGGTCGAGCAGCAGGGGCACTTCGCCCGCATCGGCGCCGCTCTCGCCCACCTGCGCGAACACTACAGCGAGCCGCTGAGCGTCGAAGCACTGGCAGCGTGCGCGAACATGAGCGTGTCGACCTTCCACGAGCACTTCAAGCGTTGTACCGACATGGCGCCGATGCAATACCTCAAGCGCTTGCGCCTGCTAAAGGCCCAGCAGATGCTGATCGGCGAAGGCCTGGGGGTGGCGCAGGCGGCGCACCGGGTGGGTTACCAGAGCACCTCGCAGTTCAGCCGCGAGTACAAGCGCCAGTTTGCCCGTAGCCCGGGGGATGAACTGCCATATCAGAGTTTGCCTGTCTGAGGGAACATCTGTTCAGCGCCACCCCATTGCGAGTCATTCAGCGACCCGGCTAATATTGAGAACGATTCACACTCACAACTGGATGCCAGGCGTTGGACAGCACTTCGACCCGCAAGCTGGGCTTTTTCTTCAGCGACCATCACCGTTGGCTGCTTCAACACATCCACAAGCGCCTGCGCAACCGCGCCGATGCCGAGGATACCGCCGCCGAGGCCTTTTGCCAGATGCTCGGCGCCCGTGTCGACCCCGACAGCATCCAGCAACCTCGTGCCTACTTGTCGACCATCGCCCGGCGGCTTATTTTCGACCGCCACCGTCGGCGCCAGCTGGAACAGGCTTACCTCGAGCGCTTGGGGCAGCTGCCGGAACCGGTGGCCCCTTCGGCTGAAGAACAACTGCTGCTGATCGAGGCGTTGGTCACCATCGACCAAGTGCTCGACGGCCTGCCCGCCATCGTCAAGGCGGCGTTCCTGTACAGCCAGCTGGACGGCATGAGCTATGTCGACATCGCCAGCAAGCTGCAGATCAGCGAGCGCACCGTCAGCCGCTACATGAAGCAGGCCCTGCGCCAGTGCTACCTGTGCGAGGTGCAGCCATGAGCAGCCGGCCGCTGGATGCGATCAGCGAACAGGCCATCGACTGGATGGTGGCAGTCAACGCCCGCACACCTGACGACGCCCTGCTGCAGCGCCTGGCGCACTGGCTGCAGCAAGACCCCGCCCACCAGCAGGCCTGGGAGCGCCTGCAGCGCCGCCTTGGCCGCCCGCTCGCCACCTTGCGCGCGCTGGAGCAGCGTGCCCCCGGCCAGGCCGCCGAAGCGCGCCAGGTGTTACTGCAACCTACCCACTCGCGCCGTGAAGTGCTCGCCGCGCTGGCCAGCGTTGGCCTGTTCGGTGGCGCGTTGTGGGGCGCCTGGCGCAGTGACACCGCGCAAAACTGGCGGGCCGACCTGCACACCGGCAGTGGCGAACGGCGCACTTTCACCCTGGCCGACGGCAGCCGCCTGAGCCTAAACAGCGCCAGTGCCGTCGACCTGCACTTCGATGCCGGGCAACGCCTGCTGGTGCTGCGCCGTGGCGAATTGCTGATCCAGGTGGCCGCCGACCCTCGCCGCCCGTTGCGGGTGCGCACGGCCCAGGGCCAGGTTCAGGCGTTGGGCACGCGTTTTCTGGTCAGCCAGGAGCACACCGCCACGCGTGTCGTGGTGCTGGAACACAGCGTGCGCACCAGCCTGCCCGATGGCCGCTGGCTAGACCTGCAGCAGGGCCAGGCCGCGTTGCTGCGCAGCAATGCCATTGAGCCGCTGAACGACGACCAACAGCAGCGGGCCGCCTGGGTAGATGGGCGCCTGGAAGTGCTCGACGAACCGCTGCACGCTGTGATCGATGCCCTGCGCCCGTACCAGCGTGGCTACGTGCGTGTGGCCCCTGCCATCCGTGCCCTGCGGGTGCAAGGCGTGTTCCCGCTCGATCAGCCCCGCGAGGCGCTGCAAGCACTGGCGGAAACCCTGCCGATCAGCATTGAACACTACGGCCCGTGGCTGACCTTGATCGGCCCAGCCCACCCGCAACGAACAAAATCATGAAAATCATTCGCAAGCGTGTCCGGTTTTCATTTCTCGTTCCACCTATCTCCTGACAAGCCAATACAATCGGGAGAACTCCGTGCACAACCTCTGGCCCCGCGCCCTGCCCCTGGTCGCCGCCCTGACCAGCTTCAACGCCCTCGCCCAGGCGCCAACCCTGGCGTTCAACCTGCCGCCGGCAAGCCTTGCGGCAACGCTCAACCGCATTGCCAGCCAGAGCGGCACCATCATCGCCCTGGAACCTGCGCTGGTGCGCGGCAAGCAAGCCCCGGCCGTGGTCGGCCAGATGAGCGCCGAGCAAGCCATGCAGGCAGCCCTGGCCGGCAGTGGCCTGCAGTTGCGGGTCACCGGCAGCGGGCATTTCAGTGTGGCCCCGGCCACCCAGAGCGGTGATGCGCTGGAGCTGGGGAGCACCAGCATCACCGACGCCTACCTGGATGCCACCAGCGAGGGCACCGGCTCGTACGCCGCACGCGCGGTTACCCTGGGCAAAGGTACCCACACGCTCAAGGAAATCCCCCAGTCGATCACGGTGATTACCCGCAAACAGCTGGACGACCAAGGCATCACCGACCTGCAGGACGCGCTCAACCACACCACCGGCATCGTCGGCGCCCAAGGTATCGGGCCGGGCGTGGTGGTGACCTCACGCGGGTTTCAGATCGACGACTGGCAGTACGACGGCGTGCCGATCCCACGCAACAACTACTCGCTGGGCAACTGGGCTACCCAGGACCTGGTGTTCTTCGACCGCGTGGAGGTGCTGCGTGGTGCTTCGGGCTTGCTGCAGGGCACCGGCAGCCCGGGCGGCGCGATCAACCTGGTGCGCAAGCGCGGCCAAGCCACCCCGACCGTCACCGTCACCGGCAAGGCCGGCAGTTGGGACCACTATGGCCTGCAACTGGACGCCGGCGGCCCCTTGACCGAAGACGGTCGCGTGCGCGGCCGGGTGGTGGCAGACGAAGACCAGAGCGACAGCTTCATCGACTACCAATGGGGCAAGTCCCACTCCCTGTACGGTGCGCTGGATATCGACCTGACCGACGCCACCACCGTTGGCGCTGGCATCAGCTACAACCGCCAGCAGTCGCGGCCGATGCTGCGTGGCCTGCCCCGCTACGCCGACGGCAAGCCTATCGACCTGCCGCGGTCAACCTACACCGGCGCCCGCTGGAGCCGGGCAGAAAACGAGGTCACCACCTACTACCTGGACCTGGAGCACCGTTTCAACGACGACTGGGCGTTCAAGGCCGCCGCCGTGCGCATGGACGAAACCAACACCTCCACGCACCAGCGTGTGCAGACCACCGGCCAGGGCGTGGAGCCTGACGGCAGCGGCATCACCTACGCCGATTGGATCACCGACTTTCACAACACCAAGCTGGGCCTGGACATGAACGTGACAGGCCACTTCGACACAGGCTCCGTGGCCCACGAAATCACCGTAGGCGGCAACTACTCCAAGCTGACCTCGGACGACGCCTACTGGCGCAACTTCGATGCCTCCGACGACAACATCTTCGACATCGACCACAACCGCCCCGAGCCCAGCCGTGACAGCATGTTCGACGGCGAACTCGCCCGCGCCAACCGGGCCAGCTACGACATTCGCCAAAAAGGCCTGTATGGGGTGTGGCGGGTCAAGCCCATCGAAGACCTGACGCTGATCGTCGGTTCGCGCGTCAGCTGGTTCGACTACAGCTGGGACTCGATCGACTTCAACAGCCGCACTGACCCGGGTAACCGCTACCCCACCAGCCGCATGACCGAGTCGGGCGAGGTCACGCCCTATGCCGGTTTCGTCTACGACCTGACCCGCGAGTGGGCGTGGTACGCCAGCTACACTGATGTCTTCGTGCCGCAGACCGAACGCGCCGTCAACAACGTGCCGCTCAAGCCGGTGATCGGCAGCAACTACGAGACGGGCCTGAAAGGCGAGCTGTTCGACGGGCGGGTCAACGCCTCGCTGGCGGTGTTCCGCTACGATCAGGAAAACCGCGCGGTTACCGACGTGGCCTCAGGCTTTGCCTGTGACGACTGGTACTGCTCTACCGCAGCGGGCAAGGTGCGCAGCCAGGGCATCGAGGCCGAGATCAGTGGCGAAGTGCTCAGCGGCCTGCAGCTGTTTGCCGGCTACACCTACAACACCACCAAGTTCCTCGACGACCCGGATGAGGAAGGCCGGGTATTCAGCCAATGGACACCCAAGCACATGCTGCGCGCCTGGGCCGACTACACCCTGCCGCTGGACGGCCAGCGCTGGAGCACCGGCCTTGGCTTCACTACCCAAAGCCACACCCTGGGCTACGAGCGCTCCTATACCGTGCCCGGTTACACCGTGTGGAGCGCGCGCCTGGCCTACCAGCTGACGCCTGAAGTCAGCCTGGCGGTGAACGGCAACAACCTGTTCGACAAGAAGTACTGGGTGGCCGGTTTCAACCAGCTCAACGGCAGCAACAACTACGGCGAGCCGCGCAACTTCATGTTCACGGTCAAGTACACGCCGCAGTTCTGACCCGCCTCATGCCCCCAGCGGCCACTGCGCCAGTGGCCAGTACTGGCCCTTGCGTGATTCATAAAGCGTGAACTGCCGGGCGGTCACGAAGAAGTCTGGCGCCACGAGGGCCTCAGGCGCCTGGCCGCGGAACTCCCGAGACAAGGTCAGATGTGGCCGGTACTCACGGGCCTGCTCGGCAACCCCCATGGGCAGCAGCGCCTGCTGCAGCCCATACACCAGTTGGCGCAGCGCCGCCGGCGTATCCTGCGGCTCCAGCACCAGCACATTGGCGCGCGGCCAGGCCTTGAGCTGGTCCAGCAGCAGGCGCAGCGGCGCATCCGGGCGCGCCAGGTTGTCTACCGCGGCGCAGATCGCCGGCACTTGCGCCGCATCCACATCACCGAGAAACAGCAAGGTCAGGTGAAAGTTTTCATTGGGCACCGGCTTGCCGCTGCGCAGCTCAAGGCCACGCCGCCACTGGGCGATAGCACGGCGCTGGGCGTCCGCCACGGGCAACGCAAAAAACAGCCGTTTGAAGGGGGCGCCACTGGGGCGGATATCCTGAACCATAGGTGCTCCTTGACCTTAAACGTTTGCGCAGTCTGCAGGGCATTACACCTAAGTCGCCCGGAATTCACGTAACAATATGTACAAACTACCCCAATGATTGTTTATGCTGGCGGGCTTATGCCATGGCGCATGGCCATTTTTTCGACAAGTAATCGTCCATGAAAATTGCACTCGTACTGATCTTCGCCCTCTCGATCGCCTATGTTCACCTGCGCGGTCGGGTACGTCACAAGCTGACTCGCCAGCTGGGTGACCACTCCAGTTTCCTGGCCCCGGTCAACAGTTTCCTTTACCTGTTCTCCCGGCACCCGGCCAAGCCCTACCTGCCGGTCGAGGCCTTCCCTGAGCTGCAGCCACTGAAGGACCACTGGCAGGAAATCCGCCAGGAAGCCCAGCAGTTGCTGCATGTGGGCGAGATCAAGAAGTCGGAAAACTACGACGACGTAGGCTTCAACTCGTTCTTCAAGACCGGCTGGAAGCGCTTTTACCTGAAGTGGTACGGCGAGAGCCACCCGTCGGCGATGAACCTGTGCCCACGCACCACCGAACTGCTGCAAGGCATCGGCACCGTCAAGGCAGCGATGTTCGCCACCCTGCCGCCAGGGGCCAAGCTGGTACGCCACCGCGACCCGTATGCCGGCTCCTACCGCTACCACCTGGGCCTGGACACGCCGAACGACGATGGCTGCTACATCGACGTGGACGGCGAGAAATACGCCTGGCGCGACGGTGAAGCGGTGGTGTTCGACGAGACCTACATCCACTACGCGGCCAACACCACGGAACATAACCGCATCATTCTGTTCTGCGACATCGAGCGCCCGCTGAAGTACCGTTGGGCCACCGCGTTCAATCGTTGGTTCAGCCGCAATGTGATGGCCGCAGCGGCCGCGCCGAACAACGCCAACGACAAGACCGGCGGCATCAACCGCCTGTTCACCCGCATCTACAAGATCCGTGAACGTGGCAAGGCGCTGAAGAAGCGCAACCGCATGCGTTACTACCTGGAGAAGTGGCTGGTGGTGGCGGCGCTGGTGCTGGTGTTTGTTTATATCTGAGCATGTCGGGCGGTTGATGGCGGCTGTGGGATTGAGCGCCGCCCGCGCGACGCTTCGCCAAGCGCTTGCCTTGTAATCTTCAGCGCCCTTGAGATCGAGCGCCGCCCACGCGGCGCTTCGCGGGGCAAGCCCGCTCCCACATTTGTTGCAACGCGCCATTCCAGACAGGCCATGGTTGTCCGCCTTGGCGCATTGCTGAAGACAGGTGGGGCGCCGGCAGCACCAGCCGAAAAATTGGTTCATGCCATCAAGGCTGGCAACTATGGCCTATCAGGCCATGGCACGTTGCAACAAATGTGGGAGCGGGCTTGCCCCGCGAAGCGCCGCGCGGGCGGCGCTCGATCTCAAGGGCGCTGAAGATCTCAAGGCAAGCGCTTCGCGATGCGCCGCGCGGGCGGCGCTCGATCTCATAACCCCTGAAGATCTCAAGACAAGCCCATCACCCTTCCCCACATATTCAACTAGCCTGATAGCTCCACTCGCAACCTCCCCCAAGGTGAAGACGATGAGCATGATGGACTGGGATGCCTACCGTAAGCAGCTAATGTCGGGCATCGGTGATCTCAAGCAGTTGTCCCCCGACACCGTGGCCGGCTACATGACCGCCAGCGGCGCCGGTGCCAAGACCAACCACCTGGACGCCAAGACCCGCGAACTGATCTCCCTCGCCGTGGCCGTCACCACCCGTTGTGACGGCTGCATCGCCGTGCATTCGCAGCAGGCGGTCAAGCAAGGTGCCACCCGCGAAGAAATCGCCGAAGCCCTGGGTGTGGCGGTGGCGATGAACGCGGGTGCCGCGCTGGTCTATTCGGCCCGCGCCATGGATGCCGTCGGCAAGGCCAACAGCTAAGCCAACGCGGCGTCGTTACCCTTGCGCGACGGCGCCGCGCCACCCAGACTTGGCGCCCTAGCCATTGCAGGTACCGCCATGATCCACATTCGCCCCATGACGCCCGCCGACTTCGAGCGTTTCTGGCCCACCTTCCAAGCCGTTGTCCAGGCCCGCGAAACCTACGCCTTCGACCCAGCTCTGAGCCTCGAACAGGCACGCCAATTGTGGCTGGAGCTGCCCCTGCGCACGCTGGTGGCCGAACAAGACGGCGAACTGCTGGGCTCGTACTACCTCAAGGCCAACGCCGCAGGCCCCGGCGCACACGTCGGCAACTGCGGCTACATGGTCTGCGAAGCTGCCCGTGGCCGTGGCGTTGCCCGGCTGATGTGCGAGCACTCGCAGAAACTGGCGCGCCAGGAGGGCTTTCTGGCGCTTCAGTTCAACTCGGTGGTGGCCAGCAACGAAGTGGCCGTGGCCCTTTGGCACAAGCTGGGCTTCGAGACCGTCGGCCGCCTGCCCAAGGCCTACCGCCACGCCCGCCTGGGCCTGGTGGACTGCCTGGTGATGTACAAGTGGCTGGCCGACGAGCCGGTGGTGGAGAAACCGCCACTGTTGATCGGCCGCAAGAACATCGAGGCGCGTGTCTCGCGGCGGCGCGGGCGCTAGCTCAATCGCGCTCGAAAAAGCTGCTGCCCTTGTCTTTGAGCAATGCCACCAATGCCCCCGCCGCAGGCGACAGGTAGCCATCGGTACGCACCGAAACCGCCACGGTCCGGCGCATGGTGGTCGCCTTCAGCGGCACCTCGCGCAACCACGACATCCCCAACCCATGCTCCAGGGTTTCCCGCGCGGCAAAACTGAGCAACTGGGTGCGGGCGATCAGCCGCGGCAACAGCGAAATCGCATTGGTCTCGATCTGCACCTGGGGCGCCGGCAGCTGATGGGCGATGAACACATTGTCGAGCCAGCGCCGGGCAGTCACCGTCGGCCCGGCCAGCACCCAGCGGTAATGGCAGAGGTCCTCCAGTGCGATGGGGCCGGCGAACACCGGGTGCTCGGCACTGGCCACCACGATCGCCTCATCTTCGAGGATCGGGTAGGTGGTGAACTCCGGGTCGACGGCAATCTGTGGCGAGATGATCACATCCAACCGCCCAGCCCGCAGCGACTCCTTGAGCACATCGTCCTGGGCGATGGACAGCTTCAAGGTCACCTCCGGCGCGCGCTCCAGCAACGCGGCGGTAAGGTGAGGCAGCAAGTGGTCGGCCATGCTCGCCGCGCAGCCCAGGCGGATATTGCCCACCAGCCCGCTGGCGAAGTCGCGCACCTCGCGTTCGGTTTCGGCAATGTTCAACTGCAGTTGCTTGCCACGCGCCAGCAGCAGCTTGCCGACATCGGTGAGCTTGATGCGCCGGCCATCGCGCTGGAACAGGCGTGTGCCCAACGATTCCTCAAGCCGTTGAATGCTCTTGGTCAGTGCCGGCTGGCTGCGGTTGAGCTTCTCTGCAGCGCGGCCCAAATGGCCGAGCTCAGCGATGGTTTCAAAATAGGTGAGGTCGCGCAGGTCCATGATTCATGAATTTCAGTTATGGATTCATCAAAAGTAGAAAATAGACTTGATCGATTGCTGCGTCGATAATTTTCTGCGCTGGCGCTGCCAGCCCGCGTTATCGCTGCGCAAGGAGTATCGCCGTTGCAAACCGCCCTTTCAGGCTCTTCCAGAACCCTCTTCCAATGGCTCGCTTTACTGACCTGCGCCGGTGCCTTCGGCCAGTTCCTGCATGCCCTGGCCGTACCGGCCGGGTTGTTCCTCGGCCCCATGCTGGTGGCCATCGTGTTTGCTGTTTCCGGTGCGCGCCTGAACCTGCACCGCCAGGTGTTCCGCTTCGGCCAGGGCTGCGTCGGCCTGTTGGTCGCCCACTCGGTGAGCTGGGCCGTGCTGGTGTCAATGGCGCAGTCCTGGCACCTGATGCTGGTGGCCACCTTCATCACCGTTGCCCTGAGCGCTCTCGTCGGCCTCGGCACCGTGCGTTTCGGCGGCATTCCCGGCAGCACCGCCGCCTGGGGCACTGCCCCGGGCGCGGCCTCGGCCATGGTGTCGATGGCCGAGGAAAACGGCGCTGACGCCAGGGTGGTGGCGACCATGCAGTATGTGCGGGTGGTGTGCGTGGTGATGATCGGCTCGCTGGTCAGCCACCTGCTCGGCGCCACACCGGGCGCTGGCGCTGCGGCCAGCGCGCCAGCGGGGGTGGCAGGCGCGCACGTGCTCGACATATTGCTCAGCCTTGGGGTGGTGTCGGTTGGCGTACTGGCCGGTAGCCGCATGCCCGCAGGCGCCCTGTTGATGCCGCTGCTGCTTGGCGGCGCGCTACAGCTGAGCGGGTTGCTGACCATCAACCTGCCAGAGCCGCTGCTGGCCCTCGCCTACGGCGCCATCGGCTGCTACATCGGCCTGCGCTTCGACCGCCAGACCGTGCGCTATGTGTGCAAGCGCCTGCCGACCATGATTGCCGGGGCGGTGGTATTGATCGTGTTGTGCGCGGCCTGTGCCTGGGTGCTGGCCTTGGCGATGGGCACGGACTTCCTGTCGATGTACCTGGCAACCAGCCCGGGTGGGCTGGATGCCATGGCGATCATCGCGGTTGAAACCCACGCCGATGTCGGCCTGGTGCTGGCGATGCAGACGTTGCGCCTGTTTGGCGTGATCCTGACCGGCGCGTTCTGTGCCCGGCAGATCATTCGGCTGACCCAGGCATAGCCTGCTTCAGCCGCGCAACGCCGCCTCGATCGCGGCCACATCGATTTTGCCCATGTCCATCATCGCGTCGAACGCCCGCTTGGCGGCGGCCCGGTCTGGGTTACCAAGCGCTTCGATGAGGATCCGCGGGCAGATCTGCCAGGAGATCCCCCACTTGTCCTTGCACCAGCCGCAGACGCTCTCCTGGCCACCGTTGCTGACGATGGCCTGCCAAAGACGGTCAGTTTCGGCCTGGTCTTCGGTACTCACCTGGAACGAAAACGCCTCCGAATGGGTAAACGCCTTGCCGCCATTGAGGCCTACACAAGGGATGCCCATCACGGTGAACTCCACGGTGATCACATCACCCGCCTTGCCCGACGGGTAGTCACTGGGTGCCTGGTGCACCGCCACCACCTGGCTGTCCGGGAAGGTGCTGGCGTAGAAGTTGGCCGCGGCCTGCGCATCATGGTCGAACCACAGGCAGATCGTGTTCTTGGCAGTCATGGCAAGGCTCCAGGGGTGAGCAGGGAACCTTGAGTCTAGCCCCTCGCCCTCGGCTGACGGTGGCGGTTACCCACGCTTCGTCGCCTGGCGTCAATGGCCAACAGTGCAGGGGTTGGCACTAATCAGAAAAGGACTACACGCAACAGAGAATTATCCAGCCGCTGCCAACTTCACAGGGCTATCTGACAAGCACGATGATGCCTGGAGTGCGTCATTACCGACTTTACTCAGGGAGATTCAGCTTTGTCGGATTTCGAAGCAAAACTGCAGCACCTCACCGCTGAACAGGTCGAAACGCTGTACAGCGAGTACATCGGTGGAGAGAAAATTGCGCAGCTGCTCGAGCGCTACGCCATCGACCTGCCGCCCAGCAGCCTGATCAAGGCGTTCCCGCCGGTGCCTTGCGCAACCCTGTGCTGCCCTTACTGCCACGCAAGCCTGTACGAGCGGCGCAAAAGCAAGACCGCGTCCAGCCGCCAGGACAACATGGCCTTCTGCAAAACCTGCGCACATCGCCATTACTTTCCCGGGCGTGCCCGCTGGCGGCGTGACTGCGCGTGCCCGCCCTGCCTGCAGGCGCGTCAGCAGGCGCGGCTTGAGCAGCAGGCGCAGCAGCGCAAGCGCATCCGGGAGCACTGGTGCCTGACCAAGCGGGACCCTGTACCCCTTCACAGCTTGTCCATTACCTGCAAGCTGCAACTGATGGCCATGCTCGAAGTGCGCATGGATAGTCAGCGCGGCCGCCTGATCCCGGCCGAGCAACCCACCGGTGACGCGCGGGTCAGCCCTTGCGCCGCCATGGACGCGGCAATCCTGCAGGCGTTGCACGAAGACCTGATCCTGCTGGCCGACCCCGATTCACCGCAGGATGCCTTCAGTGACGACCCCACACCCAAGGCCTGGCGCGACAAGGTGTACTGGGTCGCCAATGTCAGCCTGGAGGGCCGGCAACGTGCAAGCCTGTCATCACTGTATCGGGCCCTGCACGAGGCATTGTCCAGCGGCCCGCAACCGCAATGGCGCGACGCGCTGGCCGAGCTCATCAAGACGCTGTCGGTAGAAGAAGTCTGCGCGTTCATCGCCGCACGCTGTGCCGAGCATGGCCTGCCTTTCGAAGCCAGAAAAAAGGCCACGGAGGTCGCCACTCAACTGCTTGGGATGCATGCGCTGCACTCTATCAAGTCACTTGCCAACACCGCAGTGCGCGGCGCGCTGGCATTCATTGCGCGCAGCCGCGTCACCCGCCTTCATGCCAGCAATACCATCCCCGGGAACATGCTGGCCATGGCTGAACGGGCTGTCAGGGAACAGTGGCAGTTCAACCCGTGCAACTACGACAGCAACACCCCGCGCTGTAGTTTGAACCGGGTGTTGTTCGACGTGTTGCTGAAACAGGATGATCACGGTATGCGGCGCAAGATTGGCGAGTACATCGAGCAGTTGCCGCGGGCCAGGGCGAGCACCACGACCAGCGCAGGTAATCGCTTTTGCACACACTGCGGCTCGGGCCTGGTGCATGTACAGCACGGCCCGAAAGAGACCATCGTCAATTGCAAGGACTGCATGGCGCGTACCTTCCTTGCGGCGCCCTAGGGTCTGTATCAACAAATGGTGCAGCCAAACCTGGGGCCTGGCACCGGTCACGGGAAAAAAATCTAAACGCCTGAGGCCAGGCCCGGTCACAGCCTTGAGCATGCAACATGGACTGCAAACCCAAGGAGACTGCACATGCCCTTCCCTCACAACCCGATGATCCCGCACATCCGCCGCCTGGCCCTGGCCAGCGCACTGCTGGCTTGCACCGCACCGGCGCTGGCCGCCGATGTGCTGCTGGTGGGCAACAAGGCCGACGCCAGCGTTTCGGCACTGGATATCAGCAACGGCAAGGAGCTGGCACGCTTGCCAGTCGGCACCGGCCCGCATGAAGTGGTGGTGGCTGGCAATGGCCAGCTGGCGGTGGTCGGCAACTATGGCGTGCAAGGCACGGCCAACAACAGCCTGAGCGTGATCGACTGGCCGTCGCGCGCGGTGGTGCGCACCATCGACCTGGGCAAGGACTCGCGCCCCCACGGCATCCGTTTTCTACCGGATAGCCAACGGGTAGTGGTGACCACCGAGGACAGCGAACGCCTGCTGATCGTCGATCTGGCCCAAGGCAAGGTGCTGGACCGTATCGACGTCGGTGGTGGCAAGCCGCACATGGTCGCGCTGTCTCCCGGTGCCGACCGCGCCTATGTCACCCATATGGGTTCAGGCACGCTGTCGGTGGTCGACCTGCTGCACAAGAAAAAGATCGCTGACATCCCTACCGGCAACGGCAGCGAAGGTATTGCCGTGGCCCCAACCGGCACTCAGGTGTGGGTCAGTAACCATGACGACGATGAGGTGGTGATCGTCGACGCCGAACGCCTGGAGGTCACTGACCGTATTCGTACCGGCCGCTTCCCGATCCGCATTGCCATGACACCTGATGGCAAGTACGCGCTGGTTTCCTGCGCCAAGTCGGCGGAACTGGCCGTCATCGACGTGGCGGCCAAGCGTGAGATCAAGCGCATAGGCCTGGCGCAGGCAGGCGCCGAATACCGCGAGACCTTGCTGGGTGCCGAGGCGTTGCCGATCGGCGCGGTGGTGTCGCCGGATGGCAAGCGGGCGTACGTGGCGATCAGCGGCGGTGACCAGGTGGCGGTGATCGATACTGCCAACTGGAGCGAGAAGGCCCGCTGGAAGGCCGGGCCGGAGCCGGATGCGCTGGCCATCATTCCCCAGCCTGAAAGTTGAGCAATAGCGGGCTCTGCGCGGGCTTGCCCGCGAGAGTCCGGTTTAGACATCGCTAGCCCGTCATTTGCAACATCCTGCAGACAATTCCTATACCAAGCAGTGAACCTGCTTACAAAAATGCGGTCTTTCGCTGACGGTCAATTAACCGACCGGTTCGCCGGCCTCCCCACGATCCACCGTCGGGGGCCTATTTTCCCCGTTGCAGCGAAGACCCCACATGCCTGAATCCCGCCCAGCCTCCCTCGCCCTCCCTGCCCTGCGCGGCAGCCTGATCGCCGCCCTGGTGGCCCTCGCCGCCCCCGTGCATGCCGAAGAGCCGGCCAGCGATGCGCGCTGGGTCAGTGACAGCCTGAGCACCTATGTGCGCAGCGGCCCGACCGATGGCCACCGCATCGTTGGCACCCTCAAGTCGGGGCAGAAGCTCACCCTGGTCGGCAGCCAGGGCAACTACAGCCAGGTACGCGGGCAGAACGGCGACCTGGTATGGATCCTCTCCAGCGACCTGCAAGCGGTGCCCGGCCAGAACGAACGGCTGCCGCAGCTCGATGCCCAGGTGGCAGAGTTGTCCGGGCAGCTCAAGACCATCGACGACAGCTGGAAGAACCGCGTGCAGGGCATGCAGGAAACCCTCGACTCACGCAAACAGCTGGTTGACGAACTGGAAGCGCGCAACAAGGCGCTCAACGAACAGCTCGACCAGACCCAGTCGACCCTGCGCGACACCCAGGCGCGCCTGGGCGACGAGAACAAGCAGGTGATGATGCGCTACATGGTGTACGGCGGCAGCATCGCCGGTGCGGGGCTGTTGATGGGGTTGATCCTGCCGGCGTTGACCCGTGGGCGGAAGAAGAACGATCGCTGGTTTTGAGGGGTGAGGGTGGGTTGAGGCGCATGCCTTGATTGGGGCGCATGCCTTGAGTGTTGTGGTGGGGCGTAGATCGAGCGCCGCCCGCGCGGCGCTTCGCGAAGCGCTTGCCTTGGGATCTTTAGCGCCCTTGAGATCGAGCGCCGCCCGCGCGGCGCTTCGCGGGGCAAGCCCGCTCCCACATTTGTTGCAACGCGCCGTTCCAG
>NZ_JBIBEB010000031.1:0-26802 GCF_042902325.1 Pseudomonas sp. NPDC012596
CTGGCAACTATGGCCTCACAGGCCATGGCACGTTGCAACAAATGTGGGAGCGGGCTTGCCCCGCGAAGCGCCGCGCGGGCGGCGCTCGATCTCAAGGGCGCTGAAGATTCCAAGGCAAGCGCTTCGCGAAGCGCCGCGCGGGCGGCGCTCGATCTCAAAAGCAACGAAACGCCCCCGCCCTACACCCGGCCCCACCTCAATAGTCGAACCGATCCACCGCCCGCCGCCGCTCATTGTCATCGCGCCGGTCATAACTGGCGGTGGTCTGGATGTTGGCATGGTGCGCCAGCTTCTGCGCGATCGACAGGTCGTGCTCCTCGATCACCCGGGTGATGAACGCCCGGCGAAAATCATGCGGCATGATTTTTACCCCAACCTGCGCGCCGCGCTGGCGGGCGATGTAGTAGATCGCATGCTTGGTGATGCGAGCACGGGTGATGTGGTTGCCACGACGAATGCGATTGAACAGGAACGGGTCGTCCGAGGCCCCTGCAGGCAGGTCCTGCCGGCGCAGGTCAAGCCAGGCCTGCAGCTTTTCGAAGGCCCATACCGGCGCATACTTGATCAACTGCCGGTTGCCCTTGCCCAGAACCTGCAGGCTACGGGCTTCGAAGTCCACCTGGTCCAGGTCGATGTCCACCGACTCCGACTTGCGCATACCGGTGCCGTACAGCAGCGCAATGATTGCCGCATCACGAACCCCTTGTGGGCGTGGGTCGGCTGCGCACACATCCATCAGCTCGCGAATCAGGCTGCGGCGCAGGTTGCGCCCGGGCGGCAATCGGCTGCCGGTGGCCGGCTTGACCTCCCGAATGCGCAGCAGCTGCTCATGGTCGATCAGGCCCTGACGCCAGGCTTCATTCATCACCCCGCGTATGGCGTTGACGTACAGCGATGAGCTGTTGGGCGCGTAGCCATCGGTGCGCAGTGCCGCCACCAGGCCGATCACGTGGCCCGGCTCCAACCGGTGCCACGGCACATCGACCAGATTGCAGTCAACGAAACCCAGCCGGTCGGCAGCGTCTTGAAGGATGTAGCGCATGGTCTGCTGGCTGGAGGGTGCCAGCCTGGCGAGGTATTGCAGCAGCGGATTTTGCGAAAGGTCGGACAAAACGTGGATCCTGTAGCGGTGCCTGGCGCGGCATGCACCCCGCCAGGCGTAAAGCGGCCAGTGTGATTTCCTTGAAATTCAGGGGCTTCGACACGGGCATGAGCTGAAATGTTATCCCATAGGCTATCGTGGTAGCCATGACTCCCTGTCGATGAGGCCCCATGGCTCTGCACCGCCTTACCCGTAGCCACCCCCGCCTGAGCATTGCTGCGCTGGCAGGTTTGGCCAGCGCCTGGTTCATTCCAGGCGCAGACACCATCCAACGCATTCTCGCCGGCTGGAACTTCGGTGTCTGGTTGTACCTGCTGCTGGTGCTCTGGCTGACCTGCCGGGCAACCCCCGAGAAAGTTCGCACAGTCGCTCGGGTCGAAGACGAAAACGCGGGCCTGGTGCTGTTTACCGTGTGCATCGCCGCCATTGCCAGCCTGGCCGCAGTGACCCTGCAATTGGCGTCAAGCCGCGGCCTGCAAGGCACCGACCAGGCCCTGCACTACCTCTACACCAGCTTGACCATCGCAGGCTCGTGGCTGCTGATAGGTTGTATCTTCAGCCTGCATTACGCCCGGCTGTTCTACACCGGCGAGGGTGATGAACCGGCGCTGCGCTTCGCCGACGGGGAACGCAACCCGGATTATTGGGACTTTCACTACTTCTCGTTCACCCTCAGCGTCGCCGTGCAAACCTCCGACGTCGGCGTCAGCGGGCGCGGCATGCGCAAGGTGGTGCTGGCCCATTCACTGGTGGGCTTCGTGTTCAACACGGCGATCCTCGGCTTCACCATCAACATCGCGGCCGGCCTGCTCGGCTAGCACGCGCCTGGCGCAGGCAGCTACACGCCGGCATACCTCCTCGAGCTGCTCGGCCGCGAGCACCAGCGCCAGGCGAACATGCCCTGCGGCGCTGGGCCCGAAGGCCTCTCCCGGCAGCAACGAAACGCCCTCCTCGATCAGCAAGCGCTGGGCGAAGGCCTGGGCACTGAGCCCGGTAGCGCGGATATCGACCATCACGAACATGCCACCTGCCGGCCGATGGGCACGCACCCCAGGGCAATCGGCCAGGGCCGCGCACACCCGGTCACGACGCTGCCGGTAAGTTTCGCGCATGTGCCCAACCACAACCGGGTGCTGTTCCAACGCCACGCAGGCAGCCCGCATGACGAACTCCGGCAAGCCGAACAGCATGGCCATGGCCAGGTTGCCCAGGTGTGTGGCCAGCGTGCTGGGGCCGACGACCCAACCCACACGCCAACCACTCATGGCGTGCGACTTGGACACGCTGTCGATGATCACGCAGCGCTCGGCCATGCCCGGCAGGTTGGCCGGGTCAGCCGCTTCACCGTCATACAGCAGGCCACTGTAGACCTGGTCGCAGATCAGCCAGAGGTCGTGTTCACGGCAAAGGTGGGCAAGTTGCGCCATGTCCTGCGGCGCAATCGCTGCACCGGTGGGGTTGTGCGGGGTGTTGAGCAGCAAGGCGCGGGTACGCGCAGTGATAGCTTGGCGTACGGCCAGCGGGTCGAGGCGAAAGCCCTGCTCCGGGCGGACGGGCACCTGCACCGGCAGCGCCCCGCAGGCGCCGAGCACGCCGTGGTAGGTGACGTACATGGGCTCGGCGACAATCACTTCATCGCCCGCCTCGAACAGGCACTGACAAACACAATAGAGCGCACACTGGGCACCGGCCAGCACGACCACCTGCTCGATGCTCACCTGGGGGCCGGTGCGCCGCGCGATGGCCTGGCGCAGGGCCACGCTGCCGCGCACATCGCTGTAATGCGTATCGCCGCGGCGCAGGCTGCTGACCGCGGCTTCCACAATCGCAGGGGGGGTGTCGAAGTCCGGGTCGCCCACGGATAACAGGAAAATCTCCCGTCCTTCGCGGCGCAGCGTCTGGGCTTGGTAGTGCACATCCCAGGCAGCAGCGGCGTCGCCGGCGATGCGTTGAGTGAGCGTGGAATAGCGCATGACTGTCTCCCTGTCTGCCCAGCTCGCACCGCTCGTCCGAAAACGTTGTGCGCCGAATGGGGTTAAAAATAGCAGAACCCACCGGTACCCCTGCTGCCTTCATGCAGGGAAAACGTTTGCCTGGCAATTTGCCGCCAAACGGTGTGCAGGACGCCTTTGTGACCGGGGTCATGCATTAGTACATTTGTCTTGTTTGGCGCAGAACAGTCACGGAACCGGTGCTATCTTTAGCTTCCCGGCGGCTGTCTTCGCGGCCCCTCGATCACCGCGTCCAGGTACGGACAAGGAGGCTGGCATGAACAAGATGACGTTCCCCAACGCCTGCCAGGTGATGCGTTGGCACTTCCATCCGCTAGGCTTCGAAGCCAGCATGGATGCGCCACGCAGCATGATCGCCCGCCTGTTCGACCGCGCCACCGGCGAAACCCTGCTGGCCATCGCCGGCATCCCCTGCACCGCGATCATGGCGGCGGCGGATGTCGAACGCATCATCGAGGCCGTGGAGGCGGAGATGGAAGTGTTCGGGTCGGCCCTTGCGCTGCGTAATGCGGTCTAGGCGACCGCTTCTGGGCTCTGCTGCAGGGCCTGCCACTCGTCCATGAACTGCTCCGCCGGCACGGGTTGGCCCAGCAGATAACCTTGCAAGGAATCACACCCCAGGCGGGTCAGGAAGTCCTGTTGCCCGTCTGTTTCCACGCCTTCGGCGACGATACGCAGCCCCAGCGCCTGGCCCAGGGCGACGATGGCCGAGACGATGGCGGCATCATCGCTGTCCTGCTCCAGGTCGCGCACGAAGCCGCGGTCGATCTTCAGCTCGTTGGCCGGCAAGCGCTTGAGGTACATCAGGCTCGAATAACCAGTACCGAAGTCGTCGATGGACAGGTCAACACCCATGTCGGACAGGCGTTGCAGCACCGTCAGGCTGGCATCGGCATCGTGCATCGCGGTGGTTTCGGTGATTTCCAGTGTCAGGCAGTTGGCCGGCAGGTCGTTGTCACGCAAGGCGCGGGCGACGCTGTCGACCAGGCCGGTATGGCAGAACTGGATGGCTGAAAGGTTGACCGCCATGCGCCACCCCTTGCGCCCCTGATCAAGCCACTGGCGCATCTGCCGGCAGGCTTCATCCAGTACCCACTCGCCAATCGGGATGATCAGGCCGGTTTTCTCCGCCAGGCCGATGAAGCGGTCCGGCAGCAGCAGGCCATGCTGCGGGTGCTGCCAGCGCAGCAAAGCCTCGGCCCCGATTGGCTGGCAGGCCTGGGCGTCGAACTTGGGTTGGTAATGCAGGCGGAACTGGCGCTGCTCCAGGGCCAGGCGCAGGTCCTGCAGCAGTTGCAACTGCTGGCGGGCGTTGCTGTTCATCGACACGTCGAAGAAGCTGTAACCGTTCTTGCCGGCGCTCTTGGCGTGGTACATGGCCGCGTCGGCGTTGCGCAGCAGTTCAAGCTGGTCCTGGCCGTTGCCCGGGTACAGCACAATGCCCAGGCTTGCGGTCAGCTGCAGGTCATGTTCGGCTACATGGAACGTTCGTGACACCAGGTTGACCTGCTTGACCGCTACATCCATGGCATCTTCCGCCTCCTGCAGTTCGACCAGGAGCACAAACTCGTCACCGCCGATGCGAGCCAAGGTGTCCTGGCTGTGCAGGTGACCACGAAGGCGCGCGGCAACCGCCTTGAGCAGCAGGTCGCCAACGTGATGGCCGAAGGCATCATTGACCGGTTTGAAGCCATCCAGGTCAATGAACATCAATGCGAAACAGCCACCCTGCTCTGCCACCTTGCCAATCGCCTGCTCGATCCGGTCGGATAGCAGTGTGCGGTTTGGCAGGCCGGTCAAGGTGTCATGCAGCGCCAGTTGGGTCAGCTCCTGGTTGGCGAGCGTCAGCGAACGGGCAAGCTCTGCGGTACGCGCTTCAAGGCGCGCGTCCAGCACCGAGGTCAGCAAGGCCACCGCCAGCACCGCCAGGGTAGTGATCAGTACCAGGTACACCAAGCTGTCCCCCTGCAGGCCGCCCGTCAGGGCACCGCAGAAACTGCCCGCTGGGAAATTCGCCGCCGCCATGCCGGTGTAGTGCATGCCGACGATGGCAACGCCCATCAGCACCGCAGCCAGGCCACGGATCTGCCGCACATAGGGTGTGTGCTTGCGCAGGCGGAAGGCAATCCACAACGCCGCCGCCGATGCCCCTACCGCTATTGCCAGCGAGGCGCCGAACAGTGTGGGGTCGTAGTCGATGCCCGGCAGCATGCGCAGCGCCGCCATGCCGGTGTAGTGCATGCAGCTGATGCCTGCGCCCATGATCAACGCGCCAAACGCCAACTGCAGCCCGGGCAGGCTGGGCTGGCTCACCAGCCAGAGGGCGAAGCCGGACGACAGCACGGCGATCAGTAACGAGAATGCCGTGAGCCCAATGTCGTAGCCCAGGTTGATTGGCAGGCTGAAGGCGAGCATGCCGATGAAGTGCATCGACCACACGCCAATGCCCATGGCCAGCGCGCCCCCGCCCATCCACAGGTACACGGCCCGACCCTTGGCGGTGGCGATACGACCGGTCAGGTCAAGGGCGGTGTAGGACGCAAGGATGGCCACGCACAGCGAAATCAACACCAGCGAAGGGGAGTAGCTACCGGTCAGCATTGGGAGTTCCAGCAACGGGTCAGGGGTGCCCGAAAAAACTGACGATTGTACTCAAGCTTTGCCGAAACGCACGGGCTTTTTGCGAATGGGAACGGCTCCAATAAGGCGACGAAACCAGCACGAAGCCTGCCCTAGACGCGTTCGCGGCTAGAGTGCAGGCATATTGCCACTGGTCGGTTTGCTGTCAGCCCATAGCCCGTCACGTTCCCCCGGTCACTCCTGTTCGGCAAACGCCTGATCGGCATCCCAACCGCCACCCAGCGCGGCAATCAACTGCACACTGGCCACCAACCGGCCCTGAAGCAGGTTAAGCGCGCTGCGTTCGTTGCTCAGCGCGGTGGTCTGCACGTTCACCACATCCAGGTAACCGATCAACCCGGCGCGGTACTGGTTCTCGGTCAGGCGCAACGATTCGCGCGCGGCATCCAGCGCTTCCTGGCGCACCACCGCCTCGTCGGCATACACCTTCAGTTGCACCAGGTAGTTCTCGACCTCCTTGAAGCCGTCGAGCACGGTCTGGCGGTACTGCGCCACGGTCTGGTCGTATACCGCGACGGTACGGTCCACTTCGGCGCTGCGTTTGCCCGCATCGAACAATGTCAGCGCCAGTTGCGGGCCTACCGACCAGTAGCGGTTGGGCAACTGAATCCAGTTGTTGAAGGTGCTGCTGGAGTAGCCGCCGCTCATGCTCAGGCTCAAATCCGGGAAATACGCCGCACGGGCCACACCGATGTTGGCGTTGGCCGCCATCACGTTACGCTCGGCCGAGGCGATGTCCGGCCGGCGTTCGAGCAGTTGCGAGGGCAAGCTGACCGGGATCTGCGGCAAGGCCGGGATGCGCTTGCTGTCGGCCAGGGCGAACTCGGCCGGCGCCTTGCCGAGCAACACGGCGATGGCGTTTTCGAACTGGGCGCGCTGCCAGATCAGGTCGATCAGGTCGGCCTGGGTGCTCTTGAGCTGCGTGCGGGCCTGGGCCACCGCGTCAGGGCCGGAAACCCCGGCGCGGTACTGGTTCTCGGTCATCCGCAACGACCGTTCATAGGTGGCGACGGTGGCTTCGAGCAGGCGCTTCTGCTCATCGATCACGCGCAACTGCAGGTAGTTCTGTACCAGCTCCGACTGCTGGCTGAGGCGAATCGCGGCGAGGTCGGCGAAGCTGGCTTCAGCGCTGGCCTCGTTGGCGTTCATGGTTTCGCGCAACTTGCCCCACAGGTCGATTTCCCAGCTCACGCCAAGTTGCGCATTGTAGGTGTTGCGGATGCCGCTGCTGTTGTTGGACAGGCTGGAGCTGGAGCTGCCAGTGCCTTGCGCCGAACGGTTCTTGCTGGCGCTCAGGTCCAGGCTGGGGAACAGCGATGCACGGCTGCTGCGTACCAGTGCCTGAGCCTGACGGTATTGAGCTTCCGATTGCGCCACGGTCTGGTTGCTGCGGTTGAGCTCCTCGACCAGCGCATTGAGCCCGGCATCGCCGTAAACCTCCCACCATGCGCCACGGGCAATGGCATCGGACGGGTTGGCCTGGGTCCAGCCTTCAGCCTGCTTGAATTGCGCCGGCGTGCTCAGCTCGGGGCGCTGGTAGTCCGGGCTCAGGGTACAGGCGCTGAGCAGCGCCACGCAGAGCCCGGCGCCGACCAGGCGCGAGCCACGCCCGCGGGTCAGCAACTTCAGGGCGTGGTGGAGTGGAGTCTGGGCAAAGTTCATAGCGGAGTTTCCAGAGCGGCGTCGGTGCGCACGCCACGCCAATGGTTGAATCGGTGACGCAGGCGGTCCAGGTACAGGTACACCACCGGCGTCGTATAAAGGGTCAGCACCTGGCTGAACACCAGGCCGCCAATGATCGTCAGGCCCAGCGGCTGGCGCATTTCTGCGCCCTCGGCCCGGCTCAGCAGCAACGGCAAGGCGCCGAGCATGGCCGCCAGCGTGGTCATCAGGATGGGCCGCAGGCGCAGCAGGCAGGCACGGCGGATGGATTCTTCCGGCGTCAGGCCCTGGTGGCGCTCCAGCTGCAGCGCAAGGTCGATCATCAGGATGGCGTTTTTCTTCACCACCCCGATCAGCAGGAACAGGCCCAGCAGCGAGATCAGGCTGAACTCCCCGCCCGTAACGTACAGCGCGAGCAAGGCACCGACCCCGGCCGAGGGCAAGGTCGACAGAATGGTCAGCGGGTGGATGTAGCTTTCGTACAAAATGCCCAGCACCAGGTACACCAGCACCAGCGCGCCGAGGATCATGAATGGCTGGCCTTGCTGCGTTTTGGCGAAGGCATCGGCAGTGCCGCCGAGTTTTGCGATCACCTCTTCGGGCAGCCCGAGCTTGGCCACCGCCCGCTCCACTGCCGCCATGGCCTGGTCCGGGCTGTAGCCCTCGGCGACATCGAAGGCGATGTCTTCGGAGGCGAACTGCCCTTCGTGGCTGACCCGGTCGTTGGCCAGGCTGTTCTCGTAGTGGGCGATGGTCGACAGCGGCACCCGTGCACCGTCGCTGGTGATCACCTGCACCTGCTCCAGCGTGCTGGGGTCCCAGGCGTATTTCGGGTTGATCTCCAGCACCACCTGGTACTGGTTGAGGCTGTCGTAGATGGTCGAGATCTGCCGCTGGCTGTAGGCGTTGTTCAGCACCGTGGTGACCATGCTCATGTCGATGCCCAGGCGTTTGGCCTGGTCACGGTCGACCACCAGGGTTACCTGCTGGGTGCCGGAGCCGTCGCGGGCATCGATGGCGGTCAGCTCGGGCAGCGCACGCATGGCGGCGACTACCTTGGGGAACCACTGACGCAGGGCAGCCAGGTCGCCGCTCTGCAGGGTATACAGGTACTGCGACGAGGTCTGGTCGCGGCCACCGCCACCAAGCTGCAAATCCTGGTCGGCCATCAGGAACAGGCGCCCGCCAGGCACCTTGGGCATTTCTTTGCGCAAGCGCTCGATGACCTTCTGCGCGTCTATCTTGCGCTCGCTGATCGGCTTCAGGCGCACCAGCACCATGGCGTTGTTGGTGCCGCTGTTGCCACCGATGAACCCTGCAACGCTCTGCACGGCCGGGTCGGCGAGCAGGGCGCGACGGTAGGTCTCCATCTTCGGCTGCATCACGCTGAACGACAGGCCGTCGTCACCGCGGATGAAGCCCATCAGCTGGCCGGTGTCCTGTTGCGGGATCAGCGTTTTCGGCACCACCACGTACAGCGCGATGTTGATGCCGATGGTCGCCAGCAGGCTGATCAGGGTCAGCCGCCTGTGGCGCAAGGCCCAGCCCAGGCTGCGGTCGTAGCCATCGACCATGCGCTTGTGCACTTTGTCGCTCCAGCGCTGCAGGCGCGTCTGCTCGGCGCGATGCGGCTTCAGCCAGCGGGCACAGAGCATAGGCGTCAAGGTCAGCGACACCACCAGCGAGACGATGATCGCCGCCGCCAGGGTGATCGAGAACTCCTGGAACAGGTTGCGCACGATGCCGCCCATGAACAGGATCGAGACGAACACTGCCACCAGCGAGACGTTCATCGACAGCAAGGTGAAGCCGACCTCCTTGGCACCGAGAAACGCTGCGCGCATGGGCGGCTGGCCGTCCTCGATGTGCCGCGAAATGTTCTCCAGCACCACGATGGCATCGTCCACCACCAGGCCGGTGGCAAGGATCAGCGCCATCAGCGACAGGTTGTTCAGCGAGAAGCCGCACAGGTACATCACCGCGAAGGTGCCCACCAGTGACACCGGCACCGCCAGGGTGGGGATCAAGGAGGCGCGCAGACTGCCAAGGAACAGGTACACCACCAGGACCACCAGCACCACAGCGATCAACAGCGTGTGCTCGGCCTCCTTGAGGGTAGCCTTGATCACCGGTGAGCGGTCCATGGCCACATTCAGCTGCACGCTGGCCGGCAGCAGCGACTGCAAGGCCGGCAACTGCGCGTGGATCTGGTCGACGGTTTCGATGATGTTGGCGCCGGTCTGGCGGTTGACCACCAGCAGCACCGCGCTCTGGTCATTGAAGAAGCCACTGTTGTAGCGGTTCTCGACGCCATCGGTGATGGTCGCCACGTCGGACAGGCGCAGGATTGTGCCGTTCTCCTGGCGGATCACGATCGGTTCGTAGTCCTTGGCTTTTTCCAGCTGGTCATTGGCCCGCACCTGCCAGTTGCGCTCGCTGTCTTCGACAAAGCCCATCGGCCGGCGCTGGTTGGCGTTGTCCACGGCGGTACGCACTTCGTCCAGCGAAAGGCTGTACTGGTTGAGCAGTTGCGGCTCGACGGCAATGCGCACCGCGGGCAGCGAGCTGCCACCGATCTGCACTTCCCCTACCCCACTGACCTGGGCCAGGCTCTGCGACAGGATGGTGTCGGCCAGGTCATACAGCTGGCCCTTCTGCAGCACATCCGAGGTCAGCGACAGCACCATGATCGGTGCCTGCGCCGGGTTGATCTTCTTGTAGGTGGGCATGCTGCGCATACCGCTGGGCAGCAGGTTGCGGGTGGCATTGATGGCCGCCTGCACCTCGCGCGCTGCGCCGTCGATATCCCGGCCTTGCTCGAAACCAATGATGACCCGGGTCGAGCCCTGGTTGGAGCTGCTGGTCAGTGTGGTAACACCGGCGATGCTGCCAAGCTTTCGCTCCAGCGGCGTGGCCACCGTGGACGCCATCACCTCGGGGCTGGCGCCGGACAAGTTGGCCTGCACCACGATCACCGGGAAGTCCATCTGTGGCAAGGGCGCTACCGGCAGCAAGCCGAAGCTGACGCCACCGAGCAGCATGATCGCCAGGCTCAGCAGCATGGTCGCCACGGGCCGGCGAATGAATGGGCCGGACAGGTTCATGCCTCGGCCTGCCTGGCGTCAGTGGCCGGGCGCCAGCGGCGTGCCAGGCGATCGAAGTACAGGTAGATGACCGGTGTGGTGAACAGGGTCAGTACCTGGCTCACCAGCAGGCCGCCGACCATGACCAGGCCCAACGGTTGGCGCAGTTCTGCGCCGGAGCCGGTGGCCAGCATCAGCGGTATGGCGCCGAACAGCGCTGCCAGGGTGGTCATCAGGATCGGTCGGAAGCGCAGCAGCGCCGCCTGGTAGATCGCGTCGTGCGGGGTCATGCCCTGGTGGCGCTCGGCCTCGAGGGCGAAGTCGATCATCATGATCGCGTTCTTCTTGACGATGCCGATCAGCAGGATGATGCCGATGATCGCGATCATGCCCAGGTCGTTGCCGCTGATGAGCAGCGCCAGCAAGGCGCCGACCGCCGCCGACGGCAGGGTCGAGAGGATGGTGACCGGGTGGATGTAACTTTCGTACAGCACACCGAGCACGATGTACATGGTCACCACGGCGGCGAGAATCAGCAGCAAGGTGCTCGACAGCGACGCCTGGAACGCCTCGGCAGCGCCCTGGAATTTGGTCTGCACGCCGATCGGCATGCCGATCTCCTGCTGCACCTGCTCGATCACCTTGACCGCCTCGCCCAGGGACGCACCGTGGGCCAGGTTGAACGACATCATCACCGCCGGGAACTGGCCGATGTGCGAAATGGCCAGCTGGGCCTGGCGCTGTTCGATGCGCGCCAGGGCCGACAGGCGTACCTGGCCACCGTCGCTGGCCTTGACGTGGATCGACTCCAGCGCCTGCGGGCCGATGCTGGCGGCGTCACGCGACTGCAGCACCACGCGGTACTGGCTGGCCTGGGTGTAGATGGTCGAAATCTGCCGCTGGCCGAAGGCGTCGTACAGGGCGTTGGTGATCTGCGAAACGTTGATGCCCAAGCGGCTGGCCATGTCGCGGTCGATCACCAGGTACACCTGCAGGCCCTTGTCCTGCAGGTCGCTGGCCACGTCCTGCAGTTCTGGCCGTTGTTGCAGGGCGCTGACCAGCTTGCCGCTCCACTGCGCGAGCAGGTCGGCGTCGGGTGAGGACAGGCTGAACTGGTACTGGGTGCGGCTGACCCGGTCCTCGATGCTCAGGTCCTGCACCGGTTGCATGAACAGGCGGATGCCTACCAGCTTGTCGAGCTGCGGTTGCAGCCGGCTGATCACTTCGCCGGCGGTCACGTCGCGCTCGCCGTGGGGTTTGAGGTTGATCAGCAGACGACCGCTGTTGAGCGTGGCGTTGTCGCCGTCCACGCCAATGTAGGACGACAAGCTCTGCACCGCCGGGTCCTGCAGGATCACCTTGCTCAGGGCCTGCTGGCGTTCGCTCATGGCGGCGAACGAGGTGGATTGCGGCGCTTCGGAAATGCCCTGGATCACGCCGGTGTCCTGCACCGGGAAGAAGCCCTTGGGCACCGCCATGTACAGCACGACAGTCAGGCCCAGGCTGGCCACGGCCACCAGCAAGGTCAGCGGCTGGTGGCGCAGCACCCACTGCAGGCCGCGCCCGTAGTGTTCGATCAGCCAGTCGATCCAGGCGCCACTGGCACGGTAGAAGCGGCCCTGTTCTTCCTCCTTCGGTTCACGCTTGAGCAGCCGCGCGCACATCATTGGCGTCAGGGTCAGCGACACCACCAGGGAAATCAGGATCGCCACCGCCAGGGTAATGGCGAACTCGCGGAACAGGCGGCCGACCACATCGGCCATGAACAGCAGCGGGATCAGTACGGCAATCAGCGAGAAAGTCAGCGAGATCAAGGTGAAGCCGATCTGCCGGGCGCCCTTGAGCGCTGCCTGCATCGGGGTTTCACCCTCTTCGATGTGCCGCGAAATGTTCTCCAGCATGACGATGGCGTCATCGACCACGAAACCGGTCGCGATGGTCAGGGCCATCAGCGTCAGGTTGTTGATCGAAAAGCCCGCCAGGTACATCACGCCAAAGGTGCCGATCAGCGACAGCGGCACGGCAATCGAGGGGATGATGGTGGCGCTGACGCGGCGCAGGAAGACGAAGGTGACCATCACCACCAGAACGATGGCGATCAGCAGTTCGTGCTGCACGTCCGTGACGGCGGCGCGGATGGTCTGGGTACGGTCGGTCAGCACCGACACGTCGAGGCCAGCCGGCAGGTTGTCGGTAATCGACGGCAGCAGTTGCTTGATGCTGTCGACCACTTCGATGACGTTGGCGCCCGGCTGGCGCTGGATGTTCAGCAACACTGCCTGGTTCTGGTTGGCCCACGCCGCCAGGCGCTCGTTCTCGGCGCCGTCGACGATTTCGGCAACGTCCTTCAGGCGCAGTGGCGCGCCGTTGTTGTAAGCCAGGATCAGGTTGGCGTACTCGGCCGGGGAGCGCAGCTGGTCGTTGGCGTCGAGCATCGACACCCGGGTCGGGCCGTCGAAGTTGCCCTTGGGCTGGTTGACGTTGGACGCACCGATCAGGGTGCGCACGTCTTCCAGGTTGAGGCCGTTGGCGGCCAGTGCGTCGACGTTGACCTTGATGCGCACGGCCTGGCGCTGGCCGCCTGCAATGCTCACCATGCCCACCCCGCTGATCTGCGCAAGCTTCTGCGCCACGCGGGTGTCGACCAGGTCATTGAGCTTGGGCAGCGGCATGGTCTTGCTGGAAATCGCCAGGGTCAGTACCGGCGTATCGGCCGGGTTGACCTTGTTGTACACCGGTGGTGCCGGCAGGTCGCTGGGCAGCAGGTTGCTGGCGGCGTTGATCGCCGCCTGCACCTGTTGCTCGGCAACGTCCATGTTCATGTCCAGGCTGAAGCGCAAGGTCAGCACCGAGGCACCGCCCGAGCTGGTCGAGGCCATCTGGGTCAACCCCGGCATCTGCCCGAACTGGCGCTCCAGCGGCGCGGTCACGGCGCTGGTCATTACCTGTGGGCTCGCACCCGGGTACAGAGTCATGACCCGGATGGTCGGGTAATCGACCTGGGGCAAGGCCGACACCGGCAGCAACTTGTAGGCGATCAGGCCGGCCAGGACGATGGCCAGCATGCTCAGCGTGGTGGCGACCGGGCGGAGGATGAACAGGCGCGACAGGTTCATGCGCCCGCCTTGCCTGCCGCTTCACCGGCCTGCGCCGAACCTTTCGAGTCCTGGCCCTGCAGGTGCTGGCCTGGGGTGGTCGGCACTTGCGAGCTGTCTTCGACCACTTCCACCTTGGTGCCTTCGCGCAGGCGGTCGGTGCCTTCGAGCACCAGCCGGTCACCCGCCTTCAGCCCTTCGAGGATCACACTGTTCTCACCGTCGGTGGCGCCCACCTTGAGCTTGCGCACATTGACCGTGTTCTCGGCATTGACCACATAAGCAAAGGTGCCGTCGTTACCGAACTGGATCGCCGCCGCCGGAGCCATGACCACTTGCTTGAGGGTATCGGCCAGCAGGCGCACGTTGACGAACTGATTGGGGAACAGGGCCAGGTCCTTGTTCTCGAAACGGCCCTTGAACTTCAGGGTGCCGGTGGTGGTGTCGATCTGGTTGTCGATGCTGCCCAGCACGCCGGTGGACTGAAGTTTGCTGTCGCTGCGGTCCCAGGCCTCGACCGGCAGGCTGGCGCCGCTGCGGTAGCGCTCGAGCACAGTGCTCAGCTCGGTTTCCGGCAGGGTGAAGGCGACGTTGATCGGCTCGGTCTGGGTAATGACCACCAGCGCTGTGGTGTCGTTGGCTGCCACCAGGTTGCCCAGGTCCAGCTGGCGCAGGCCCACGCGGCCATTGATCGGTGCGCGGATCTGGGTGAAGTCGAGGTTCAGGCGAGCATCGTTGACCTGGGCCTGGTTGGTTTTAACCAGCCCCTGGAACTGCGCGACCTGGGCTTCGGAGGTATCGAGCGTCTGCTTGGCGATGCTGTCTTCGGCGTACAGGCCTTTATAGCGCGCCAGGTCGACCTGGGCGTTTTTAAGCTGTGCCTGGTTTTGCGCGAGCGTGCCTTCGGCCTGCTGCAGCGCGATGCGGTAGGAGCGTGGGTCGATTTCGGCGAGCAGGTCGCCGGCCTTGACCTGCTGGCCTTCCTTGAAGTGGATTTTCACCAATTCGCCGGCCACCCGACTGCGCACGTTGACCGTATTGGTCGCAGTGACCGTGCCCAGGGCCTTGTAGTAGAGCGGGAAGTCGCCCACCCGTACCGGCTCGACCCGCACCGGCACTGCCTCGGTAGAGCCACCGAACCCTGGGCGGCCGCCCATCATGCCCATGCCTTTGCCCGGCCGCCCCCCGCCGCCCTCCTTGTTGGCAGGCGTTGCGGCGGGCCACAGCCACCAGGCCAGCAAGGCCACCAGCAGCAGGATCAGCAGGCCGACGAGCCAGCGACGGGGGGATCGGGAGACAGAAGCTTGCATGGGTTGAACGAACCTTGTTCGGAATGACGACTTGGGAGGGTGAACGATAAGCACTGGCATCGTTTTAGCAAAGGCCCTTTACCAGAGGTTTACCTTTGCCTGACGTTGCCAAAAGGTTGAACTTTAAATGAAAACGGCCCGGAAAGCGTTCCGGGCCGTTACAGGGTGTTGCTTGGAGAGGATGGGGGGTGGAGAGTTCCGTTGCCCAACAAGTACCTGTAGCAGCGGGCTTGCCAGCGAAGAGGCCGGAACAGGCGACAAAAAACCGCCCTGCCCCCGCAATCCTTACTTCAGAACAGCCAGCGCCGCATCATAGTTAGGCTCGTCGGCGATTTCGCCAACCAGCTCGCTGTGCAGCACCTTGTCGTTCTCATCCAGCACCACCACGGCGCGGGCAGCCAGGCCGGCCAGCGGGCCGTCGGCGATGGCGACGCCGTAGGTTTCGAGGAATTGACGGCCGCGCAGGGTCGACAGGTTCTTCACGTTCTCCAGGCCTTCTGCGCCGCAGAAGCGAGCCTGGGCGAACGGCAGGTCGGCGGAAATGCACAGCACCACGGTGTTGGCCACATCGTTGGCCTGGGCGTTGAACTTGCGCACCGAGGTGGCGCAGGTCGGGGTGTCGACGCTTGGGAAGATGTTCAGCACCTTGCGCTTGCCGGCGAAGTCCTTCAGCGACTTGTCGGCCAGGCCTTCACCTACCAGGGTGAAAGCAGGAGCCTGGGCACCGGCTTTCGGCAGTTCGCCGTTGACCTGAACCGGGTTGCCTTTGAGCGTCACTTGAGCCATGGGACGAAATCCTTATGCGGGGTTTGAAAAGGACCCTGAGTTAAGCATGAAGGTGGCCGGGTGCCTATGGGGTCCGGTGAAATTGTTCCATTAATGGCTAATTCTTGTGGACAAACGTCCGGGTGGCGACAGCCAACCCGGACACTTCCTACGCCCAGCAGCGAATCAGGCCAGCAGGCCGTACACCACGGAGGTCAGCGCGACCAACCCGACCACTACCACGAACACGTTGGACAGCGCGCCGCTGTACTTGCGCATCGAGGGCACGCGGCGGATGGCGTACATCGGCATCAGGAACAGCAGCACGGCGATAATCGGGCCGCCGAGCGATTCGATCATGCCGAGGATGCTCGGGTTGAGGGTGGCGACGATCCAGCACACCACCAGCATCAGCGCGGCAACCACGCGGTCCAGCGCCTTGGCGCCGGGGCGCGCGCCGGTCTTGGCGATGATGCCTTTGAGGCCTTCGCTGGCACCGATGTAGTGGCCCAGGAACGATTTGGCGATGGCAATGAAGGCAATCAGCGGCGCGGCAAAGGCGATGGTCGGGTTGCTGAAGTGGTTGGCCAGGTACGACAGGATCGACAGGTTCTGCGCCTTGGCCTCGGCCAGTTGCGCGCTGTCGAGCGTCAGCACGCAGCTGAACACGAAGAACAGCACCATGGCCACCATCAGCAGGTGGGCGCGGGCCAGGATCTGGCCGCTGCGCTCGTCGGCGTGCTCGCCGTAACGGCGCTTCTGGTCAACGGCAAAGGCCGAGATGATCGGCGAATGGTTGAACGAGAAGACCATCACCGGAATCGCCAGCCACACGGTGTGCAGGAACGCCGAACCCGACGGCAGCTGGGTGGCGCTGTCAAGGATGCCACCGGTCCAGTGCGGTACCAGGTACAGGCCCAGCAGCGCCAGGGCGACGATGAACGGGTAGACCAGCAGGCTCATGACCTTGACCGTGGCCTGCTCGCCGCAACGCACGATGGCCAGCAAACCGAGGATCAGCACGAACGACAGCAACGCCCGTGGCGGCGGCGCCATGTGCAGCTGGTGCTCCATGAAGCTGGTGACCGTGTTGGTCAGCGCCACACTATAGATAAGCAGGATCGGGAAGATGGCGAAGAAGTACAGGACGGTGATGAGTGCGCCGGCTGTGATGCCGAAATGCTCTTCGACCACTTCGGTGATGTCGCCGCCGCTGCGCCCGGACAACACGAAACGGGTCAGGCCACGGTGGGCGAAGTAGGTCATCGGGAACGCCAGTGCGGCGAGGATCATCAGCGGCCAGAACCCGCCGAGGCCAGCGTTGATCGGCAGGAACAAGGTGCCTGCACCGATGGCGGTGCCGAACAGGCCCAGCATCCAGGTAGTGTCTTGACGCGACCAGCTGCCCAGGGCGGCCGGGGTTGATTCTTCATAGCGCCGTTCGACGCTTGGGGCCTGCTCATTCATTCCGGGTGTAGCTCCACTCGCAAGACTGCAACAGGGCTGGGAATGGCGAAACAGACGCTTCGTGCACCCCAACCAGATCAAGAGGGGCGCGATTGTGCACTGAAAGTGGGCGGTTGCGAAGCCCCGTCCGAGGGACGGTTGCACTTGTCATGACAACAAGGTGGCACCAGGAGGGCCGCTTCGCTGGGCAGGCCCGCCCCCACAGGTGCAACTCAGCACTTGTGGGAGCGGGCTTGCCCCGCGAATGGGCTGCAAAGCAGCCCCCTTGTCACATCACTTCTGAACGGCAGCGAACGCTTCGGCAACCCGTTGCAGGTTGGCCGGGCGCAGGCCGGACATGCACACCCGGCCGCTGTCGATCAGGTACACACCAAACTCGTCACGCAGGCGACGGACCTGCTCGACGCTGAAACCGGTGTAGCTGAACATGCCGCGCTGGCGCAGGAAGAACTGGAAGTCCTGGCCTGGCAGCAGCACCGCCAGCGCATCGACCAGCGCCTGGCGCATGTCGAGGATACGCTTGCGCATCACTTCCACTTCAGCTTCCCACTGGGCATTCAGGGCAGCATCGCCGAGCACGCCGGCCACCAGCTGGGCACCGAAGTTGGGTGGGCTGGAGTAGTTGCGGCGCACAGTGGCCTTGAGCTGGCCGAGTACGCTCTGGGTAGTGGCTTCGTCGTCGCAGACCACCGACAAGCCCCCTACCCGCTCGCCGTACAGCGAGAAGATTTTCGAGAACGAGTTGCTGACCAGGCACGGTACGCCGGCACGGGCCATTTCGCGGATAGCGTAGGCGTCTTCAACCAGGCCTTCGCCAAAGCCCTGGTAGGCGATGTCGAGGAACGGAATCAGCTGGCGAGCCTTCACCACTTCCACCACTTGCTGCCACTGGTTCTGGGTCAGGTCGGCGCCGGTCGGGTTGTGGCAGCACGGGTGCAGCAGCACCACGCTGTTGGCCGGCAGGGTCTGCAGGGTGGCCAGCATGCCGTCGAAGTCGACGCCACGGGTAGTCTGGTCAAAGTACGGGTAACTATTAACCTTGAACCCGGCGCCTTCGAAGATGGCGCGGTGGTTGTCCCAGGTCGGGTTGCTGACCCAGACTTCCGACTGCGGGAAGTAACGCTTGAGGAAGTCGGCACCGACCTTGAGCGCGCCGGAGCCGCCAACGGTCTGCACGGTGGCCACGCGCTTGCCGGTCACGGCCGGGTGGTCGGCACCGAACAGCAGCGCCTGGATGGCCTGGCGGTAGCTGGCCAGGCCTTCCATCGGCAGGTACAGCGAGGCTTCGTGGTCAACACCGGCAATGCGTTTTTCCACCGCATCCACGGCCGCCAGCTGCGGCACCACGCCGGCCTCATCGTAGTACAGGCCGATACTCAGGTTGACCTTGTCGGCGCGCGGGTCGGCCTTGAAGGTTTCCATCAACGAGAGGATCGGGTCGCCGGCATAGGCATCGACATGTTTGAACACAGCGTGCAGCTCCTTGGATCAGGACAGTTCGGAAAGGCTGCCCTGAGGATACCCGGAGTCGGCGGGAAGGAACATCACCTAATGTGCAAGGTTGTCTATGCAAGAATGCACAGGGCACTCAGCCGAGCAGCGCCTTCAGGCCCTGCAGCTCCTGCTCGGTCACCGCCACCCCTTCGCGCTCGGCAATTTCACGCTCCCGGTAACGCCGCTCGCCCGGCATCCGCGTCAACCCCACCGCCTGCATCTGCTCGACCAGCTCACGGCTGCGCTGGGCAAAGCGGTCGCCTTCGGCCTTGCTCGGGTCGATGACGATGATCAACTGCCCGGTCCACGGCGTTTTCGCGCCCGGGTGGCCCGACCAGTCGAACTCCCAGGAAAAATGCCCACCGGTCAGTGCCGCGGCCAGCAGTTCGACCATCATCGACAGCGCCGAGCCCTTGTGGCTGCCAAACGGCAGCAGTGCGCCCCCTTCGAGAATGGCCTTGGGGTCGGTGGTCGGCTGGCCGTCGGCGTCCACGCCCATGCCTTCGGGTAACGGCTGGCCGGCACGGGCGGCAATTTGCACGTCGCCATGGGCCATGGCGCTGGTGGCCATGTCGAAGACGATCGGGTCATGCCCAGCACACGGCGCCGCAAACGCAATAGGGTTGGTGCCGAACAGCGGCTGGCGCGCACCATGCGGCACCACGCAGGTCATGCTGTTGACCACGCTCAGCGCCACCAGGCCTTCATCGGCGAACGGCTCGACATCCGGCCACAACGCGGCGAAGTGGTGCGAATTGTGGATCGCCAGCACCGCGATACCAGCACTGCGAGTCTTTTCGACCAGCAGCCCACGCGCTGCCGCCAAGGCCGGTTGAGCAAAGCCACCGCCCGCATCGACCCTGACATAACCGGATGCCACATCGCTCACCTGCGGCGCGGCCTGGCCGTTGACCCAACCGCTGGCCAGGGTCGAGACATACCCGGGAATACGAAATACCCCGTGGCTATGGGCGCCATCACGCTGGGCGCTGGCGCAGTTGTGGGCGAGCACGCCGGCCACCGCCTCGCTGCAGCCGTGGCGCTGGAAGATCGCTTGCAACAGGCCCTGCAGCTCGGCAAAAGGCACGCGCACGACGGGATCGGTGGAAGGTGCAGACATCTGAAGCTCCTTTCTTGGATTTGGAATGGCAACAGCATTGGCAGCGACAAAAACTTTCCTGCATGTGACAGCTATCTGTCAAATATTGACGCAGTGACAGAAAACATCCATTTTCTATTCCACGCCTCACCTGGAGCAGCGGCATGAGCCAACCGATCAAGCAACGCCTGGAAAACAGCCTGCAAGGGGCCACGGCTTCGGGCCACAAGATCGCCAGCTACATGCTCGCCAATCTTCAGCAATTGCCTTTTCAGACCTCTGCCAGCATCGCAGACAAGCTGGGGGTCAGCGAATCCAGCGTCGGGCGTTTCTGCCGCTCCCTCGGTTATGCCCATCTCAAGGCGCTCAAGCAAGACCTGCAGAGCGACTTGGGTGACGGCCCGTGGCTGGTGGGCGACCGTTTGCAGGAGTATCGCCAGCAACACGATGACAGCCACCGCGCGGGCAGCCTGGAGCTGGAAATCGCCGCGTTGGTGCGGGTGCATGAATACAGCCGCAGCGATGCCTGGCACCAGGCCGCCCAGCGCCTGGCGGACAGGCCACGGGTGTTCATTGCCGGTTTTCAGACCGAGCGCGGCGTCGCCCAGTGCATGGCGCACCTGCTGCACTACCTGCGCGATGGCGTGCAAGTGGTGGACGGCAGCGCTGGGCACTTTGGCGACGTGCTGCTTGGCCGCCCGGAAAACAGCGCCCTGGTAGTGTTCGAGGCGCGCCGCTATTCCCGCCATGCCCTGCTGCTGTGCCAGAAGGCACGCCAGGCCGGCATACCCGTGACGCTGGTGACCGACACGTTCTGTGACTGGGCCGATGCCAACGCCGACGAGGTGTTCCGCATCCCCACCGAATTCAATCTGTTCTGGGAATCCACCTCGGCGATGCTGTCGTGGGTGCACCTGATGGTCAACGAGGTCTGCAAGAAACTTGGGCCGGATGTTGAAAAACGCTTGGAAGCGACTGCCGCTCTACATAACGAGTTCGTCGGCTACACGACGGGCAAACAACAATAGCAAGAGTGCAAGAGGTGCAAGATGAACAAGACCATGGCTATGGTGGGGGCGTGTGCCCTGCTGCTGGCGGGGGCCGCCAGCGCCGAAACCCTGCGCTTCGCCACCGAGGGCGCGTACCCGCCCTTCAACTATGTGGATGCCGATAACCAGCTGCATGGCTTCGACATCGACATCACCCACGCCCTGTGCGAACAGATGAAAGTGGAGTGCACCCTGGTCGCCCAGGACTGGGAAGGCATCATCCCCGCCTTGATGGCGCGCAAGTACGATGCCGTGGTGGCCTCGATGATCGACACCGAAGAGCGGCGCAGGAAGATCGCCTTCACCGAGCACTACTACCGCACCCCGCTGACCGTCGCCGTGGCCAAGGACAGCAAGATCAGCGACGCTCAGACCACGTTCAACGGCTACACCGTGGGCGCCCAGTCGTCCTCCACCCAAGCGATCTATGCCGAAGATGTATACGCCAAGGCCGGCGCCGACGTGAAACTCTACCCGACCCTGGACGAGGCCAACGCTGACCTCGCCGCCGGCCGCCTGGACGGGGTGATCGCCGACAAGTTCCCGCTGCACGAGTGGATGACCAAGAACGGCCAGGACTGCTGCAAGGTACTCGGCGACGTGGCCGGGACCAAGGCCGATGCCGCCATTGCCGTGCGCAAGGACGACGAGGCGCTGCGCCAGCGCCTGAATGCCGCACTGACAGCGATCGTCGCCAACGGCACCTACCAGAAGATCGCCAGCAAGTACTTCGACTTCGACATCTATAACTGACTTTCCGCCCCAATCGCCGCAAGTCGGCCCCCACAGAGATCCCAGGTTCGCTGCGACACCTGTGGGGTCGGCTTGCCGGCGATTGAGGCCGGGCCAGCCAATACAAGGTATGTGTCATGCTCGATCAATTGTCCTTGCTGTCCTTCGCCAGTGGCGGCTGGGGCCAGGCGCTGCTGGCCGGCGCGCTGGTGACCGTGTCGCTGGCCCTCGCCTGCCTGCCCATCGGCCTGCCGCTGGGCCTGGCCGTGGCCCTGGCGGCGCGCTCACGCAAACGCCTGGCGCGCGCCTGGGCAACCTGCTTTTCCACCGTGTTCCGTGGCTTGCCCGAGCTGCTGACCCTGCTGATCATTTATTACGGCTGCCAGATCGCTGCGCAGAAGCTGCTGGCCGCGATGGGCTACCAGGGTGAGTTCCTGATCAATACCTTCCTCGCCGCCATGATCGCCTTCAGCCTGGTGTTCGCCGCGTTTTCCAGCGAGATCTGGCTGGCTGCCTTCAAGACCCTGCCCAAAGGCCAGCTTGAAGCCTGCTCGGCGCTGGGCCTGGGCAGGCGCACGGCGTTCTTCCAGGTAGTGCTGCCACAGCTGACGCGCATTGCCCTGCCAGGGCTTTCGAACAACTGGCTGTCGTTGCTCAAGGACACCTCCTTGGTATCGACCATCTCGCTGGTCGACCTGATGCGCCAAACCAACCTCGCGGTCAGCGTCACCAAAGAGCCCATGTTCTTCTATGGCGTGGCCTGCCTGGGGTACCTGCTGTTCGCAGCACTGTCGGGGCGGGTGTTCGCCTTCATCGAACGGCGCAGCAACCGTCACCTGCAAGGAGCACGCACATGAGTGCCGAACAACTGCTGAACCTGGTGCTCGACCCCGAGCTACTGGAACGCTACGGGCCGCGTTTTGTGGATGGTTTGCTGGTAACGGCCAAGCTGGTGGCGATTTCCTTCAGCCTCGGCGCCGTGCTCGGCCTGCTGCTGGCGCTGGCGCGGATGTCGCGCCACCTGGTGCTGCAACGGCTGGCCGCCGGCTACGTCTACTTCTTCCGCGGCTCGCCCCTGCTGGCGCAGCTGTTCCTGCTGTATTACGGCCTGGGTTCGTTGAAGGGCTTCTGGCAGGACGTCGGCCTCTGGTGGTTCTTCCGCGAAGCCTGGTTGTGCACCTTGCTGGCCTTCACCCTGAATACCGCCGCCTACCAGGCCGAAATTTTCCGCGGCAGCCTGATGGCGGTGGCGCCCGGGCAGCATGAAGCCGCACGGGCATTGAACCTGAAACGCTCGACCACCTTCTTCAAGGTGATCCTGCCGCAATCGTTGCTGGTGGCCATCGGCCCGCTGGGCAACGAGCTGATCCTGATGATCAAGGCCAGCGCCATCGCCTCGTTGGTGACGATCTACGACCTGATGGGGGTGACCAAGCTGGCGTTCTCGCGCAGCTTCGACTTCCAGATCTACCTGTGGGCCGCTGTGCTCTACCTGGTGATCGTGGAGCTGGTACGGCGCCTGCTGAAACACCTGGAAGCCCGCCTGGGCCGCCACTTGAACTGACCGAGGATACATTCATGCATTGCCAGACCCTTGTCCTTGGCGCCGGTATCGTCGGCGTCAGCACCGCCCTGCACCTGCAGGCACGCGGGCGCCAGGTGATCCTGATCGACCGCAACCAGCCCGGCAGCGGCACCAGCCATGGCAACGCCGGGCTGATCGAGCGCTCCAGCGTCATTCCCTATGCCTTCCCGCGGCAATTCGGCGCACTGCTGCGCTACGGCCTGAACCGCCAACCGGACGTACGCTACAGCCTGCTGCACCTGCCCACGGCCGCGCCGTGGCTGCTGCGCTACTGGCGGCAATCAGCGCCTGGGCGGCTGGCCGGCGCTGCCGCCGATATGCTGCCGCTGGTGCAGCGCTGCGTCGAAGAGCATGACGCGTTGATCGCCGCCGCCGGCCTTGAAGGGCTGGTGCAGGCCAAGGGCTGGATCGAGGTGTACCGCGACCCTGCGTTGTTCGAGCAGGCCAAGGCCGAGCTCAAGGGCCTGGCCCGTTACGGCCTGCGCTACGAGATTCTCGAGCGCGGGCAAATGCAAGCCCGCGAGCATCAGCTCGACAGTGCCGTGGTCGGCGGCATCCATTGGCTGGACCCGAAAACCGTGAAGGACCCCGGTGCCCTCACGCGTGGTTACGCCGCATTGTTCGTGCAGCGTGGCGGGCAGTTCCTGCATGGCGATGCATGCAGCCTGCGCCAGGCCGGCGGGCAGTGGCAGGTCGACAGCCAGCGCGGTTCGATCACCGCCGACGAAGTGGTGGCCTGCCTCGGCCCGCAGTCAGCCGACCTCTACCAGCGCCTGGGTTACCAGATCCCGCTGGGTATCAAGCGCGGCTACCACATGCATTACGGCACCCGCGGCGGCGCCCAGCTGCAGCACTCGATCTGCGATACCCAAGGCGGCTATGTGTTGGCCCCAATGGCACGTGGCGTGCGCCTGACCACCGGCATCGAGTTCGCCGCCAGTGACGCGCCGGGCAACGAGATCCAGCTCAAACGCTGCGAAGCGCTGGCGCGCAAGCTGTTCCCTGCCCTGGGCGAGCGTCTGGACGAAAAGCCCTGGCTAGGCCGCCGCCCGTGCCTGCCCGACATGCGCCCGGTGATCGGCCCGGCGCCGCGGCATGAAGGCCTGTGGTTCAACTTCGGCCACGCGCACCACGGCCTGACCCTCGGCCCAGTCAGCGGCCGGCTGCTGGCCGAACTGCTCACCGGCGAGCGCCCCTTTACCGACCCTGCGCCTTACAGCGCGGCACGTTTCGACTGAATCCAAGCGGGAGAACCACAACATGACCGCCCCTTTGAGCGTTGCCAGCCTTGCCCCTGAAACCGACCCACGCCCGGTGCTCATCCGCATCGAGGGCCTGAACAAGCACTATGGCGCCTATCACGTGCTGCGCGACATCGACCTGCAGGTGCGCGAAGGCGAGCGCATCGTGCTGTGCGGCCCGTCCGGCTCGGGCAAATCCACCCTGATCCGCTGCATCAACCGCCTGGAGGTCGCAGAACACGGCAGCGTCCAGGTGGCCGGTACGGACCTCGCCGCCACCACCCGCCAGGCGGCCCAGGTGCGCAGCGAGATCGGCATGGTGTTCCAGCATTTCAACCTGTTCCCGCACATGAGCGTGCTGGACAACTGCCTGCTGGCGCCCACCAGCGTGCGCGGGCTGTCGCGCAAGGACGCCGAGGAGCGGGCGCGGATGTACCTGAGCAAGGTGGGTATCGAAAGCCAGGCGCACAAGTACCCCAGCCAGCTGTCCGGTGGCCAGCAGCAACGCGTGGCAATCGCCCGTGCACTGTGCATGAAACCGCGCATCATGCTGTTCGACGAGCCAACCTCGGCACTCGACCCGGAAATGGTCGCCGAGGTACTGGATGTGCTGGTGCAGTTGGCCGGCACCGGCATGACCATGCTGTGCGTCACCCATGAAATGGGGTTCGCCCGGCAGGTAGCAGAGCGGGTGCTGTTTCTTGAAGGGGGGCAGATCATCGAGGACAGCCCGCCGCAGGTGTTCTTCAACCAACCACGCACCGCACGGGCCAAAAGTTTTCTGGCGCAGATCCTTCATTAAGGCCACTGGCCCTATCGCCGGCAAGCCAGCTCCCACAGGTATGGACTGCCCCCTCCAAGAAGTTGGACACCAATCCAACCCTTGGGGGCAGTCCAGGTACGGCGCAGGTCTTGGATGCGCCTGATTTCCCTGTGGGAGCCGGCTTGCCGGCGATAGCAAGGGCCTTTCATTGCACCGCTGCAATGACCCAACTGCGTCGTTAAATATTATTGACCTCACCCCCTGCCAAACCCTTACCGCCTGAGGCCCGCAAGGGTTTGAGCCCCCGAATTTCGGCGTGCTATCCCTTCCAACCCCCCTGCCAGTCGTTTGACATATCGAACGGCTCTGGCAAGCTGTCTACAAGCCCCGACCGGAATCGTCGCCTCTGACGAGCCGGCAGTGCTCGGGGCTTCAGGTAGCACATCAGGCCCCGGGCCGTGCACCTGCACAACAACGACAGGTCGAACCTGTCATAAGGTGACATATGTCCAACAGCAACATTGGCAACAAGCAACCTTCCCTGCGCAAACCCGTCGTCCTGATGACCATGGGCAGCCAAGAGCGCAAAGGCCATGACTATCAGGTCATGACCCACAAATACATTACCCCGCTGGTCGACTTCTCCGATTGCGTCCCGGTTCTGGTGCCCACCTGCTGTGGCGTCGAAGACCTCGAGACCTATCTGGACATGGCCGACGGCGTTTACCTGACCGGTGCCGGCAGCAACATCGAGCCAAGCCTGTACGGCCAGGAAAACCAGACCCCGGGCAAAGGCCAGGACGTCAATCGCGACCTGTTCGACATCCCGCTGGTGAAGGCAGCGCTCAAGCGCGGCCTGCCAATCTTCGGCGTCTGCCGCGGCATGCAGGAAATCAATGTGGCCCTGGGCGGCGACATCTACCAGAAGGTCTACGCCGAACCTGGCTTCAACGACCACCGCGAAAACCCGGAAGACCCGGTCGAGGTGCAGTACGCCCAGGTGCACAGCGTGAAGATCAAGCCGGGCAGCTGGCTGCGTGACACCCTCGGCACCGACGAGATCCGCGTCAACTCGTTGCACGGCCAGGGCCTGCGCAACCTGGGTGCCGGCCTTGAGCCGATCGCCCATGCTGAAGACGGCCTGGTCGAAGCGATCCACGGCCCGAGCATTTCGCCGTTCCTGTTCGCCGTGCAGTGGCACCCGGAGTGGCAAGCTGCGAAGAACCCTGACTCTATCAAGATCTTCCAGGCCTTCGGCGATGCCTGCCGTGCCCAGGTTCGCAAGTCCCAGATCAAGCGCCAACAGGCGGCTTGACCCTCAGCTTCGTTAGGTTTTGATCGCGGGGCGGCGCAAGGTCGCCCCCGCTTCCTCGGTCACCCTCTGCTGGTCCCAGAACACTTCCCGTGGAAGCGGGCGGCGGGCCTGTGCCTGTCTCCGCGATCGTTTTTTATCCCGCTTAAGAGATACGATGACCGTATGTGTGGTCGTCGTAGCATTTTCTGCGCCTGGGAGATCGAGCGCCGCCCGCGCGGCGCTTGCCTTAGGATCTTCAGCGCCTATGAGATCGAGCGCCGCCCGCGCGGCGCATCGCGGGCAAGTCGGATCGCCGCACCGCCGCTCCTACATTTGTTGCAACGTGCCATTCCAGTCAGGCCATGGTTGTCCGCCTTGGCGCATGACTGAAGACAGGTGAGGCGGCAGC
>NZ_JBIBEB010000032.1:0-25101 GCF_042902325.1 Pseudomonas sp. NPDC012596
TAATTGCCGCCTTCAACCTTGCTGATGCTGTTGGTCAGCGGAGCGTTGGTGTTGTAGACGTTGTTCGGCGCGGTGAAGTTGACCGAGCCGGACGACTCGCCGACGCCGATGGTAATGCTCTGGCCATTAGCCAGGGTCACGACCAGCGGGCTGCCGGTGACCGGCGCGCTGACGGACGCGGTGTAAGTGACCACGCCGCCTTCGATGACCGAGGCGTTGGCGGTCAACGTGACCGTGCTGGTATCGATGGTATCGCTGACATTGGTCACGGCTTCGGCCGGGTTGACCGCCAGATTCTCGAAGTCACCGCCAGTAGTGCCGGTGACACCCACTTTGACCTGACCGGCGTCTTTGTAGACGTCATCAGCCGGTGCCGCGACGGACACTTGGCCTGCGGTCTGGCCGGCGGCGATGTTGATGGTCGCGCCGTTGCTCAGGGTCACGGTCATCGCCGTGCCCGCCGGGTTGCTCAGCGTGGCGGTGTAGACGATCTGACCACCTTCGGCGACATCGCCGGTAGCGCTCAGCACCAGGTTCGTAGTGGCCTGGGTATCCGGGCTGTCGGTGACGGTAGTGGTCGGGTTACCTGCGGTTTCGAGCTGCTCGTAGTTGCCGCCTTCGACCTTGGTGATGCTGTTGGTCAGCGGAGCGTTGGTGTTGTAGACGTTGTTCGGTGCGGTGAAGTCGACCGAGCCGGACGACTCGCCCACGCCGATGGTAATGCTCTGACCGTTGGCCAAGGTCACGACCAGTGGCGAACCGGTGACCGGTGACGACACCGAGGCGGTATAGGTGACCACGCCACCTTCCACGACCGAAGCATTGGCAGTGAGGGTCACGGTCGACGTATCGATGGTGTCGCTGACATTGGTCACGGCTTCGGCCGGGTTGACCGCCAGATTCTCGAAGTCGCCGCCGGTAGTGCCGGTGACACTCACTTTGACCTGACCGGCGTCTTTGTAGACGTCATCGGCCGGTGCGGCGACCGTCACCTGGCCAGAGGTCTGGCCGGCGGCGATGTCGATGGTTGAGCCGTTGCTCAGGGTCACGGTCATTGCCGTGCCGGCTGGGTTGCTCAGGGTCGCGGTGTAGACGATCTGCCCGCCTTCGGCGACATCGCCGGTGGCACTCAGCACCAGGTCCGTGGTGGCTTGGGTCGCTGGGCTGTCGGTGACGGTAGTGGTCGGGTTACCTGCGGTTTCGAGCTGCTCGTAATTACCGCCTTCGACCTTGCTGATGCTGTTGGTCAGCGGAGCATTGGTGTTGTAGACGTTGTTCGGTGCAACGAAGTTGACCGAACCGGACGACTCACCGACGCCAATGGTGATGCTCTGCCCGTTGGCCAGGGTCACAACCAGTGGCGAACCGGTCACCGGCGCCGACACCGAAGCGGTGTACACCACGGTACCGCCCTCGACCACGCTTGGAGTGGCGGTCAGGGTGACGGTCGACGTGTCGATGGTGTCGCTGACATTGGTCACAGCTTCGGCCGGGTTGACCGCGAGCTTCTCGAAGTCGCCACCAGTTGTACCGGTGACACTCACTTTGACCTGACCGGCGTCTTTGTAGACGTCATCGGCCGGCGCCGCGACCGTTACCTGGCCAGAGGACTGGCCGGCAGCGATAGCGATGGTCGCGCCGTTGCTCAGGGTCACGGTCATTGCCGTGCCCGCCGGGTTGCTCAGGGTGGCGGTGTAGACGATCTGACCGCCTTCGGCGACATCGCCGGTGGCACTCAGCACCAGGTCCGTGGTGGCTTGGGTCGCCGGGCTGTCGGTGACGGTAGTGGTCGGGTTACCTGCGGTTTCGAGCTGCTCGTAATTACCGCCTTCGACCTTGCTGATGCTGTTGGTCAGCGGAGCATTGGTGTTGTAGACGTTGTTTGGTGCGGTGAAGTTGACCGAACCGGACGACTCACCGACGCCAATGGTGATGCTCTGCCCGTTGGCCAGGGTCACAACCAGTGGCGAACCGGTCACCGGCGCCGACACCGAAGCGGTGTAAACCACGGTACCGCCCTCGACCACGCTTGGAGTGGCGGTCAGGGTGACGGTCGACGTGTCAATGGTATCGCTGACGTTGGTCACGGCTTCGGCTGGATTGACCGCCAGCTTCTCGAAGTCGCCGCCGGTGGTACCGGTGACACTCACTTTGACCTGACCGGCGTCTTTGTAGACGTCATCGGCCGGTGCGGCGACCGTTACCTGGCCAGTGGTCTGGCCGGCGGCGATGTTGATGGTCGCGCCGTTGCTCAGGGTCACGGTCATTGCCGTGCCGGCTGGGTTGCTCAGGGTGGCGGTGTAGACGATCTGGCCGCCCTCGGCGACATCGCCGGTGGCGCTCAGCACCAGGTCCGTGGTGGCTTGGGTCGCTGGGCTGTCGGTGACGGTAGTGGTCGGATTACCTGCAGTGTCGAGCTGCTCGTAGTTACCGCCTTCAACCTTGGTGATGCTGTTGGTCAGCGGAGCGTTGGTGTTGTAGACGTTGTTCGGCGCGGTGAAGTTGACCGAACCGGAGGACTCGCCGACACCGATGGTGATGCTCTGGCCATTAGCCAGGGTTACCACCAGCGGGCTGCCCGTGACCGGGGCGCTAACGGAAGCGGTGTAAGTGACCACGCCGCCTTCGATGACCGAAGCGTTAGCAGTGAGGGTGACGGTCGACGTGTCGATGGTGTCGCTGACGTTGGTGACAGCTTCAGCCGGGTTGACCGCGAGCTTCTCGAAGTCGCCACCGGTGGTGCCGGTGACACTCACTTTGACCTGGCCGGCGTCTTTGTAGACGTCATCGGCCGGCGCCGCGACCGTCACCTGGCCAGAGGTCTGGCCGGCAGCGATAGCGATGGTCGCGCCGTTGCTCAGGGTCACGGTCATCGCCGTGCCCGCTGGGTTGCTCAGCGTGGCGGTGTAGACGATTTGACCGCCTTCAGCGACATCGCCGGTCGCGCTCAACACCAGGTCGGTGGTGGCTTGGGTATCCGGGCTGTCGGTGACGGTGGTGGTCGGGTTACCCGCAGTTTCGAGCTGCTCGTAATTGCCGCCTTCGACCTTGCTGATGCTGTTGGTCAGCGGAGCATTGGTGTTGTAGACGTTGTTCGGCGCGGTGAAGTTGACCGAACCGGAGGACTCGCCGACACCGATGGTGATGCTCTGGCCATTAGCCAGGGTTACCACCAGCGGGCTGCCCGTGACTGGCGCCGACACCGAGGCGGTATAGGTGACCACGCCACCTTCCACGACCGAAGCATTGGCAGTGAGGGTCACGGTCGACGTGTCGATCGTGTCGCTGACGTTGGTGACAGCTTCGGCCGGGTTAACCGCCAGCTGCTCGAAGTCACCGCCGGTGGTGCCGGTGACACTCACTTTGACCTGGCCGGCGTCTTTATAGACGTCATCGGCCGGTGCCGCGACCGTCACTTGGCCAGTCGTTTGACCGGCGGCGATGTTGATGGTCGCGCCGTTGCTCAGGGTCACGGTCATCGCCGTGCCGGCTGGGTTGCTCAGGGTCGCCGTGTAGACGATCTGGCCGCCCTCGGCGACATCGCCGGTGGCGCTCAGCACCAGGTCCGTGGTGGCTTGGGTCGCTGGGCTGTCGGTAACCGTGGTGGTCGGATTACCTGCAGTGTCGAGCTGCTCGTAATTGCCGCCTTCTACCTTGGTGATGCTGTTGGTCAGCGGAGCGTTGGTGTTGTAGACGTTGTTCGGCGCAGTGAAGTTGACCGAACCGGACGACTCGCCGACGCCGATGGTGATGCTCTGGCCATTGGCCAAGGTGACCACCAGCGGGCTACCGGTGACTGGTGCGCTGACGGAGGCGGTGTACACCACAGTACCGCCCTCGACCACGCTTGGAGTGGCGGTCAGGGTCACGGTCGACGTGTCAATGGTATCGCTGACATTGGTCACGGCTTCGGCCGGGTTGACCGCCAGATTCTCGAAGTCACCGCCAGTAGTGCCGGTGACACCCACTTTGACCTGACCGGCGTCTTTGTAGACGTCATCGGCCGGTGCGGCGACCGTTACCTGGCCAGTGGTCTGGCCGGCGGCGATGTTGATGGTCGCGCCGTTGCTCAGGGTCACGGTCATTGCCGTGCCGGCTGGGTTGCTCAGGGTGGCGGTGTAGACGATCTGGCCGCCCTCGGCGACATCGCCGGTGGCGCTCAGCACCAGGTCCGTGGTGGCTTGGGTCGCTGGGCTGTCGGTGACGGTAGTGGTCGGATTACCTGCAGTGTCGAGCTGCTCGTAGTTACCGCCTTCGACCTTGGTAATGCTGTTGGTCAGCGGAGCGTTGGTGTTGTAGACGTTGTTCGGCGCGGTGAAGTTGACCGAACCGGACGATTCACCGACGCCGATGGTGATGCTCTGGCCGTTGGCCAGGGTCACAACCAGTGGCGAACCGGTCACCGGCGCCGACACCGAAGCGGTGTACACCACGGTGCCGCCCTCGACCACGCTTGGAGTGGCGGTCAGGGTGACGGTCGACGTGTCGATGGTGTCACTGACGTTGGTGACAGCTTCAGCCGGGTTGACCGCGAGCTTCTCGAAATCGCCACCGGTGGTGCCGGTGACACTCACTTTGACCTGACCGGCGTCCTTGTAGACGTCATCGGCCGGCGCAGCGACCGTCACCTGGCCAGTCGTTTGACCGGCGGCGATGTTGATGGTCGCGCCATTGCTCAGGGTCACGGTCATCGCCGTGCCGGCTGGGTTGCTCAGCGTGGCGGTGTAGACGATCTGACCGCCTTCGGCGACATCGCCGGTAGCGGTCAACACCAGATTGGTGGTGGCCTGGGTATCCGGGCTGTCGGTGACGGTAGTGGTCGGGTTGCCCGCAGTTTCGAGCTGCTCGTAGTTACCGCCTTCGACCTTGGTGATGCTGTTGGTCAGCGGAGTATTGGTGTTGTAGACGTTGTTCGGCGCGGTGAAGTTGACCGAGCCAGACGACTCGCCGACGCCGATGGTGATGCTCTGGCCGTTGGCCAGCGTGACCACCAGCGAGCTCCCGGTGACCGGCGCGCTGACGGAAGCGGTATACACCACGGTGCCGCCCTCGACCACGCTTGGAGTGGCGGTCAGGGTGACGGTCGACGTATCGATGGTATCGCTGACGTTGGTGACGGCTTCGGCTGGATTAACGGCCAGATTCTCGAAGTCGCCACCGGTGGTGCCGGTGACACTCACTTTGACCTGGCCGGCGTCCTTGTAGACGTCATCGGCCGGCGCAGCGACGGTGACTTGACCGACAGTTTGGCCGGCGGCGATAGCGATGGTCGCGCCGTTGCTCAGGGTCACAGTCATTGCCGTGCCGGCTGGGTTGCTCAGCGTGGCGGTGTAGACGATCTGACCGCCTTCGGCGACATCGCCGGTGGCACTCAGCACCAGGTCCGTGGTGGCCTGGGTTTCAGGACCGTCGGTCACGGTAGTAGTCGGGTTACCTGCGGTTTCTAGCTTCTCGTAATTGCCACCCGACACTTCACTGATGCTATTAGTCAGCGGAGCGTTGGTGTTGTAGACGTTGTTCGGTGCGGTGAAGTTGACCGAGCCGGACGATTCACCGACGCCGATGGTGATGCTCTGACCGTTGGCCAGGGTCACAACCAGTGGCGAACCGGTGACCGGTGCCGACACCGAGGCGGTATAGGTGACCACGCCACCTTCCACGACCGAAGCATTGGCAGTGAGGGTCACGGTCGACGTATCGATCGTGTCGCTGACGTTGGTGACAGCTTCAGCCGGGTTGACCGCGAGCTTCTCGAAGTCGCCACCGGTGGTGCCGGTGACACTTACTTTGACCTGACCGGCGTCTTTGTAGACGTCATCCGCCGGTGCGGCGACCGTTACCTGGCCTGCGGTCTGGCCGGCCGCGATGTTGATGGTCGCGCCGTTGCTCAGGGTCACGGTCATCGCCGTGCCCGCTGGGTTGCTCAAAGTCGCGGTGTAGACGATCTGCCCGCCTTCGGCGACATCGCCGGTGGCGCTCAGCACCAGGTCCGTGGTGGCTTGGGTCGCTGGGCTGTCGGTGACCGTGGTGGTCGGCGTGCCTGCAGTTTCGAGCTGCTCGTAGTTACCGCCATCGACCTTGGTGATGCTGTTGGTCAGCGGGGCGTTGGTGTTGTAGACGTTGTTCGGCGCGGTGAAATCGACCGAACCGGAGGACTCGCCCACGCCGATGGTAATGCTCTGACCGTTGGCCAAGGTCACGACCAGTGGCGAACCGGTGACCGGTGCGCTGACGGAAGCGGTGTAAGTGACCACGCCGCCTTCGATGACCGAGGCATTAGCGGTCAACGTGACCGTGCTGGTATCGATGGTATCGCTGACGTTGGTGACGGCTTCGGCTGGATTAACGGCCAGATTCTCGAAGTCGCCACCGGTGGTGCCGGTGACACTCACTTTGACCTGGCCGCCATCTTTGTAGACGTCATCGGCCGGGGCCGCGACGGTGACCTGGCCAGTCGTTTGACCGGCGGCGATGTTGATGGTCGCGCCGTTGCTCAGGGTCACGGTCATCGCCGTGCCGGCCGGGTTGCTCAGCGTGGCGGTGTAGACGATCTGGCCGCCTTCGGCGACATCGCCGGTGGCACTCAGCACCAGGTTGGTGGTGGCCTGGGTGTCAGGACCGTCGGTCACGGTAGTAGTCGGATTACCTGCAGTGTCGAGCTGCTCGTAGTTACCGCCTTCAACCTTGCTGATGCTGTTGGTCAGCGGAGCGTTGGTGTTGTAGACGTTGTTCGGTGCGGTGAAGTTGACCGAGCCGGACGACTCACCGACGCCAATGGTGATGCTCTGGCCGTTGGCCAGCGTGACCACCAGCGGGCTACCGGTGACCGGCGCGCTGACGGAAGCGGTGTACACCACGGTGCCGCCCTCGACCACGCTTGGAGTGGCGGTCAGGGTCACGGTCGACGTGTCGATCGTGTCGCTGACGTTGGTCACGGCTTCGGCCGGGTTGACCGCCAGCTTCTCGAAGTCGCCACCGGTGGTGCCAGTGATGGTGGTTTTGACTTGGCCGGCGTCTTTGTAGACGTCATCGGCCGGCGCGGCAACAGTGACCTGGCCAGTCGTTTGACCGGCAGCGATGTTGATGGTCGCACCGTTGCTCAGGGTCACGGTCATCGCCGTGCCGGCTGGGTTGCTCAAGGTGGCGGTGTAGACGATCTGGCCGCCTTCGGCGACATCGCTAGTCGCGCTCAGCACCAGGTCCGTGGTGGCTTGGGTCGCTGGGCTGTCGGTAACCGTGGTGGTCGGCGTGCCTGCAGTTTCGAGCTGTTCGTAGTTACCACCTTCGACCTTGCTGATGCTGTTGGTCAGCGGGGCATTGGTGTTGTAGACGTTGTTCGGCGCGGTGAAGTTGACCGAACCGGACGATTCACCGACGCCGATGGTGATGCTCTGGCCGTTGGCCAGGGTCACGACCAGCGGCGAACCAGTCACAGGTGCCGACACCGAGGCGGTGTACACCACGGTGCCGCCCTCGACCACGCTTGGAGTGGCGGTCAGGGTGACGGTCGACGTGTCGATGGTGTCACTGACGTTGGTGACAGCTTCAGCCGGGTTGACCGCGAGCTTCTCGAAATCGCCACCGGTGGTGCCGGTGACACTCACTTTGACCTGGCCGGCGTCCTTGTAGACGTCATCGGCCGGCGCAGCGACGGTGACTTGACCGACAGTTTGGCCGGCGGCGATAGCGATGGTCGCGCCGTTGCTCAGGGTCACGGTCATCGCCGTGCCCGCCGGATTGCTCAAGGTGGCGGTGTAGACGATCTGGCCGCCTTCGGCGACATCGCCAGTGGCGCTCAGCACCAGGTTGGTGGTGGCTTGGGTGTCCGGGCTGTCAGTGACCGTGGTGGTCGGGTTGCCCGCAGTTTCGAGCTGCTCGTAATTGCCGCCTTCGACCTTGGTAATGCTGTTGGTCAGCGGAGCATTGGTGTTGTAGACGTTGTTTGGCGCAACGAAGTCGACCGAGCCGGACGACTCGCCGACGCCGATGGTGATGCTCTGGCCATTGGCCAGGGTCACGACCAGCGGCGAACCGGTGACCGGTGCCGACACCGAGGCGGTATAGGTGACCACGCCACCTTCCACGACCGAAGCATTGGCAGTGAGGGTCACTGTCGACGTATCGATCGTGTCGCTGACGTTGGTGACAGCTTCAGCCGGGTTGACCGCCAGATTCTCGAAATCACCGCCGGTGGTGCCGGTAACACTCACTTTGACCTGGCCGGCGTCCTTGTAGACGTCATCGGCCGGGGCCGCGACGGTCACCTGGCCAGTCGTTTGACCGGCGGCGATAGCGATGGTCGCGCCATTGCTCAAGGTCACGGTCATCGCCGTGCCCGCTGGGTTGCTCAGCGTCGCGGTGTAGACGATTTGACCGCCTTCAGCGACATCGCCAGTCGCGCTCAGCACCAGGTCAGTGGTGGCCTGAGTGTCCGGGCTGTCGGTGACCGTGGTGGTCGGGTTGCCCGCAGTTTCGAGCTGCTCGTAGTTGCCGCCTTCGACCTTGCTGATGCTGTTGGTCAGCGGAGCATTGGTGTTGTAAACGTTGTTCGGAGCGGTGAAGTTGACCGAGCCGGACGACTCGCCGACACCGATGGTGATGCTCTGGCCGTTGGCCAGGGTGACCACCAGCGGGCTGCCGGTAACTGGTGCACTGACGGAGGCGGTATAGGTGACGACTCCACCTTCTACCACCGAGGCATTGGCAGTCAGGGTGACTGTAGAGGTGTCGATGCTGTCCGTGATAATGGTCACAGCGTCCAGCGGATTGATCGACAACTGCTCGAAGTTGCCGCCGGTGGCACCAGTGATGGTGGTGCTGACCGTCGAACCATTGTTGTAAACATCATTGGCTGGCGTCTGGAAGTCCACGCTACCGGTGGTCTTGCCCGCTTCAACGGTAACGGTCTGGCCATTCGACAGGGTCACAGTCACCGGAGTCTGGGCTGGGTTGCTCAGGGTCACGGTGTAAGTGATCACCCCACCTTCGGTCACGCTTGGAGACGCAGTGAGGGTCACGGTGGTCGTATCGACCGAGTCCGAAATCACGGTCTCGGCAGGCGCCGGATTCGGCGTCAGCTGCTCGAAATTGCCGCCGGTGGCACCGGTGATGGTGGTACTGACCGTGGAACCATTGGCGTAAACATCATTGGCTGGCGTCTGGAAGTCCGCGCTACCGGTGGTCTTGCCCGCTTCAACGGTAACGGTCTGGCCATTCGACAGGGTCACAGTCACCGGAGTCTGGGCTGGGTTGCTCAGGGTCACGGTGTAAGTGATCACCCCGCCTTCGGTCACGCTTGGAGACGCAGTGAGGGTCGCGGTGGTCGTATCGACCGAGTCTGAAATAACGGTCTCGGCAGGCGCCGGATTCGGCGCCAGCTGCTCGAAGTTGCCGCCGGTGGCACCGGTGATGGTGGTGCTGACCGTCGAACCATTGGCGTAAACGTCATTGGCCGGCGTCTGGAAGTCCACGCTGCCGGTGGTCTTGCCCGCTTCAACGGTAACGGTCTGGCCATTCGACAGGGTCACAGTCACCGGAGTCTGAGCAGGGTTGCTCAAGGTCACGGTGTAGGTGATCACGCCGCCTTCGGTCACGCTTGGCGAGGCGGTAAGGGTGGCAGTAGTAGTATCGACGGTATCGGTGATCTGGGTGACTGCTGGCGTTTGCGGTACGGTAACCGTCAGGCCGCCGCCCCCGGTGGTGCCAGTAACGGTCGTGGCGATCTGGCCGCCATCGATGTAGGGCGTATCGTTAGCGGGAATCGTGACGCTGACGGTGCCGCTGGTTTGCCCGGCCGGGATGACCACGACGGCGCCATTCGACAGCGTGATGGTCAGGGCGGAAGTGGGTGCTTGGCCGACCGTCGCGGTATAGACGATAACGCCACCCGCTTCGGAGATGGAAGGGGTGGCGCTGAGGGTGAGCCCAGTGGCGACCGTTGTCGGCGTATCGGCTGTGGTGGTGTTGCCGTCGGTATCCAGCCCGCCGACCTCATCGCTGTTCAATCCGGCGGCGAAGCCCAGCGGGTCTGTCGGGAAGCCGATGGTCGGGTCCACAGAGCCTGCGGTTTCTTCCAGCAATACAAAACTGTGACCCCCGCCAACCGAGCCACCGCCTGCCGCTGCAGGCCCTGCTGCCGGCGCTTCCAGTTCGGTCGTCGGGTCCACGCCAGCAGCGATGGCTTGCTGCAGCTCTTCTACCGACGGCGCGGCTTGCGCGGTGGCCTGGCCCAGGTCGGTGCTGCTGTCTGGCGCATCGGCGCTCCACTGGCTGTCACGGCCCAAATCGAGCAGGCGCCCATCCGCCAGCTCAAGCGTAACGGCGCCGCCCGGGCCGGTGAGAACTTCTTCACCGGCCAACAGGCGATCGCCTTCGATCAGTACGCGCCGGATGCCTTCTGGGGATACTGCGATGACTTGGCCAACAATACTTTTAACGATGGCTACAACGCTGCTCATTGGACTCTCCGGGTTACCCGATCTGATCTACTTCCATGCTCCGAGCGGCGTTGATGAGCCACTGCAGGCGGAACTGTGTCGATAATGTTCCCGACATATTTGACGTCAAAATATCGTCTATAACTGTCGGCTATTAACTTTATGCCAAACTATTGACCTTATGATCGCCATCCTAAACAATCGGCAATGTAATGTCACATTGATATTTGAACGTTTGCTACTCCTTCCTTTAGTACTAATACCAGTGCCCCGTCGGAAGCTGCTCATCGGTCAAATCAGGTTGTCATTTTCCAAACCTGAACCGCTTCGACCGTGATTCAGGACAACAGCGCCCTCGGGGATCAGTAAAAAATGCGTGCGTCACTGTTTACCGCTCTTCCATTCGCCTTTGCCGCCACTTTCGTACAAGCACAAACCTTGCCCGAAGCCATGCAGAAAGCCCTCGAGGTGCACCCGGAGGTCCAAGCCGGGGTCAATGCCCGCGTGGCTGCCGACTACCAACTGCGAGCGGCCAAGGGCGGCTATTTGCCGCGGGTGGACATAACCGCAGGCTACGGCCGTGAAGGGACCGACAGCCCGAGTACCGCCAACCGCTGGGAAACGATGAATCGAGGAGAGTCAGCAATCCGTCTCCGGCAAATGGTTTTTGACGGTTTTGCCACCTCCAGCGAAGTCGGGCGTCAACAAGCCACCGCGAATGCCCGCGCTTATTCGCTGATGGGTACCTCGGAACGCACAGCGCTCGATGTGGCCCAGGTGTATCTGGATGTGCTGTCACGACGCGAGATGGTGCGCCTTGCCGAGGAGAACCTGCGCAATCACGAACGGATCCTCGACCAGATCAAACTGCGTACCAGCCGTGGTGTGGGCCGGCTGGCCGACCTCGATCAGGCCGAAGCCCGCTTGGCGCAAGCGCGCAACAACTTGATCACCGAGCAGACCAACCTTGCCGACGCCAACACCAACTTCCTCAGCGTGGTAGGCCAGATGCCAGATGAACTGAGCGCCCCAGCGCCGTTCATCGACCTGCTGCCGGCAACGCTGGATGAGGCGCGCGCGCAGATGGTCGAGAGCAGCCCGGTATTGCGCTCTGCCGAGTCGGATATCGCCGCGGCAGAAAAACAGTACGACGCAGCGAAGTCGAGCTTCTATCCACGGTTCGATGCAGAACTCGGACGAACGGCCGATAACAACGTTGATGGGACCGTTGGCCATAGCAATGAGTGGCAGGCCATGCTGAGAATGAACTTCAACCTGTACGCGGGTGGCAGCAACAAGGCAGACCTGGAATCCAAGTCGTACCTGGCCAACCAGGCGCTGGATATTCGCAACAATGCCCTGCGCCAGTTGAACGAAGAACTGGGGTTGGCATGGAATGCGCAGGAGAATGCCAATGCCCAGGTGCCGATCGCCCAGCAGTACGTCGATCACAGCAACCGGGTGCGCAGCGCCTATCAGCAGCAGTTCAGCCTTGGTGAACGCACCCTGCTCGACTTGCTCGACAGTGAAAATGAAACCTTCACTGCCCAGCGCCGTCTGGTGGAGGTGAAGAACATACAATTGTTTACTCAGTACCGAATCAAGGCGACCATTGGCCAACTGCTCAAAAGTCAGGGTGTCGTCGCCCCGATGGCCACCGTTGTGCAGAATGATTTGAAACCGCGAGTGAACCTGCCAGGCATGAACTGAGGCGCACCCGCACCATCTACCCGCAAGGATGAGAGAGCGCCGCGTGGAATCCGAAGTCAGTCGAGTCCAACTCACCCACGATCCACGCAGTCAGCACGATGACCCGTTGCTGGATAGCCTGCTGACGCTGTGTGTTCTGCACCAGAAGCCCGCGAGCCGGGCCATGCTGACCACCGGCCTGCCCTTGCCGGCCCAGCGCCTGAGCCCCGATCTACTGCCGCGTGCCGCAGCTCGGGCCGGGCTGCAAGGGCGCCTGCTGCAGCGCAAGCTGGAGCAGATCCCGAGCATCGCCATGCCGGCCATGTTGCTGCTCAATGAGGGCCGCTGCGCCGTGCTGCTGGGTTGGGAAAACCAGGACACCGCCCGCCTGCTGCTCAGCGAGAGCGACGGCGGTGAGGTGCTGGTCAGCCGCGAGGCGCTGCAGGGCGACTACAGCGGCAAAGTGTTCTTCGCCCAGCCGCAGCACAAGTTCGACGTCAATCACGGCAACCTCATCCCGCGCGCCCGCTCCTGGTTCCGCGACACGCTGATGCGCAGCAAGTGGCTGTACATCGACGCCATCGCGGCCAGCCTGGTGATCAACTTGATTGCACTGGCCGCGCCACTGTTCGTGATGAACGTGTACGACCGGGTGGTGCCCAACCAGGCCACTTCGACGTTGTGGGTGCTGGCTGCGGGCATCGGCTTTGCCTATGTGTTCGACCTGATACTCAAAGGCCTGCGCGGGCTTTGCCTCGACCTTGCCGGCAAGAAGACCGACCTGATCATTTCGGCGACGCTGTTCGAGCGTATCGTGGGTATGTCGATGAAGTACCGCCCTGCGAGGGTCGGTAGCTTTGCCCAGAACATCCACGAATTCCAAGGCCTGCGCGATTTTCTGGCCTCGCTTACGCTGACCACCCTGATCGACCTGCCGTTTACCCTGCTGATCCTGCTGGTGATTGCCATCATCGGCGGGCACCTGGTGTGGATCCCGGTCCTGGCCTTCCCGTTGGCTCTGGGCATCGGCTATGCCCTGCAGAAGCCGCTGATGGCTACCATGGAGCGCACCATGGCGTTGGCATCGGAGCGCCAGTCCAGCCTCATCGAAACGCTGGCCGGCCTGGATGCTGTAAAGGTCAACAACGCCGAAAGCGAACGCCAGTACATGTGGGAGCAGACCCTCGGCACCCTCAGCCGCCTCGAGCTGCGCGTGAAAGTGCTGTCGAGCCTGGCGATGAACATCACCATGCTGATCCAGCAGCTGGCGGGGGTGGCGATGATCTGCGTGGGCGTTTACCTGATCATCGATGGCAACCTCAGCATGGGCGGCCTGGTTGCCTGCTACATGCTCAGCGGTCGGGCACTTGGCCCGCTTGGCTCGCTGAATGGCTTGCTGGCCCGCTATCAGCAGGCCAAGGTGACCATGGTGGCCACCGACCAGATGATGGAGCTGCCGCAGGAGCGCAATTTCGAGGAGCGGCCGCTGAGCCGTCAGGTACTGCAGGGCGCGGTTGAGTTCCGCGGTGTCGACTTCACCTACCCCAATCAGCAGAACCAGGCGCTCAGGGGCATCAACCTGAATATCCGCCCGGGCGAGAAGGTAGGTATCATCGGCCGCAGCGGCTCGGGCAAGAGCTCGCTGGCCAAGCTCATCGTCGGCCTGTACGAGGCAGACAACGGCTCGTTGCTGGTGGATGGCGTGGATATCCGCCAGATCGACGTCAGCGAGCTGCGCCACAACATCGGTTATGTCCCACAAGACATTCAGCTGCTGGCAGGGACCCTGCGCGACAACCTGGTCAGCGGCGCCCGCTACATCGAAGACGAACTCATCCTGCAAGCTGCCGAACTGGCCGGCGTGCATGAGTTCGCTCGCCTGCACCCCGACGGCTATGAGCTGCAGGTTGGTGAACGCGGCCAGAACCTTTCCGGGGGCCAGCGACAGAACGTTGCCCTGGCCAGGGCGCTGCTGCTCAACCCGCAAATTCTGCTGCTGGACGAACCCACCAGCGCCATGGACAACACCGGCGAAGAACGCCTCAAGCAGCGCTTGGCGGCGGTGGTGGAAGGCAAGACCGTGCTGCTGGTAACCCACCGGGCATCGTTGCTGTCGCTGGTGGACCGGTTGATCGTGATCGACCGTGGACAGATCGTTGCGGATGGCCCGAAGGCCGCCGTCATGGATGCGCTGAAGAAGGGGCAGATCAGTGTTGCATAAGCTGGATATGGGGCGGTTCAAGGATAATTTGCGCCGCTATTTCAAGGGTTCCGAGTCGCTCGTCGGGCAACCCCTGCCCGAGGTCAAGAAGGCCCTGGTCGAAGATGCGCCGCGCATCGTGCGCCTGACCATCTGGGGCATCATCGCGTTCTTCCTGGTCATGATCATCTGGGCCAGCGTGGCCCCCATCGATGAAGTGACCCGCGGCGAAGGCAAGGCGATACCCTCCTCTAAGGTGCAGAAAATTCAGAACCTGGAAGGGGGTATCGTCGCGCAGATTTATGCCAAGGAGGGTCAGATCGTCGAAGTCGGTGAGCCGTTGCTGCGGCTTGACGAAACCCGCTTTGCGTCCAATGTGGGTGAAACTGAAGCCGACCGCCTGGCCATGGCCCTGCGCGTACAGCGCCTTAGCGCCGAAGTGGACGACAAGCCGCTGCAGATCGACGAAGAACTGCGCAAGGCCGCCCCAAGCCAAGCGGCCAGCGAGCAGTCGTTGTACCTGAGCCGGCGCCAGCAACTGCAGGACGAGATCAGCGGCCTGGAACAGCAACTGGTGCAAAAACAGCAGGAGCTTCGCGAATTCACCTCCAAGCGGGCACAGTACGCCAACAGCCTGCAGCTGCTGCGCCAAGAGATCGCCATGTCCGAACCCTTGGTAGCCCAAGGGGCGATTTCACAGGTTGAAGTGCTGCGCCTGCGCCGCGCCGAAGTTGAGAACCGCGGCCAGATGGACTCTACCGCGCTGGCCATCCCACGCGCCGAAGCGGCCATCAAGGAAGTGCAGAGCAAGATCGAGGAAACCCGCGGCAAGTTCCGCAGCGATGCACTGACCCAACTCAACGAAGCCCGCACCGAGTTGAACAAGGCAACCGCCACGGGCAAGGCCCTGGATGACCGGGTCAACCGCACCATGGTCACCTCGCCGGTGCGCGGCATCGTCAAGCAGTTGCTGGTCAATACCGTCGGCGGAGTGATCCAGCCGGGCAGCGATATCGTCGAAATCGTGCCGCTGGATGACAGCCTTGTGGTCGAAGCGAAGATCCTGCCCAAGGACATCGCCTTCCTTCACCCGGGCCAGGAAGCAACGGTCAAGTTTACGGCTTACGACTACACCATCTACGGGGGCCTGAAGGCCAAGCTTGAGCAGATCGGTGCCGACACCATCACCGATGAAGACAAGAAAACCACCTACTACCTGATCCGGTTGCGCACCGAACGGAGTCACCTGGGTACCGACGAGAAGCCCTTGCTGATCATCCCGGGCATGGTAGCCACAGTGGATATCATGACTGGCAAGAAGACCATCATGAGCTACCTGCTCAAGCCGATCATGAAAGCCCGCTCCGAGGCCCTGCGCGAACGCTGATCGCCGCAGCTATCGGCACTGAGGGTGCGGCCTGCACCCTCAGGTCGCATTCAGCGCCAGGGGGCAGGCTCACCGACCAGCTGCCCCTGGATGCCCTCTACGCCCATCTCCGCCAGCACTAGCCGCTCACCTTCGGTCTCGACCCGCTCGGCAACCAACGGCAGGTCGATGCTGTGCGCCGCGCGCTGGATCGCCTCGATGAACAGGCGTTTGTGCTGCTCGTGGTCGATGTTGCGAATGTAGCTGCCGTCGATCTTCAGGTAGGCCAGGCCCAGGTGCGCCAGGTTGCCGATCATGCTGAACCGGCCACCGAAACGCTGCAGCGCCAGCCCGAACCCTAGCCCGTGCAAGCGCCGGGTCAATTGCTCGAGCACAGCTTGCGCGGGCAATTGTTCTTCACCGATCTCCAGAACCAGGCGCGGCCCGAGTGCGGCATGCTGGCCGAGCAGTTCGTAAACCCGCTGCAAAGCCTTGGGGTCGGCCAAGGTGGCTGCGGACAGGTTGAGCGCCAGCACTTCAGCATGGCTACGCAGGTGCGCCAGCACCTTTTCCAGCACCAGTACATCCAGCCGTGGCATCCAGCCAAAACGCTCCAGCCATGGTAGGAACCGCCCAGCCGGCAGCGGCTCGCCCTGATCATCGTGCAGCCGCGAAATCACTTTGTGGTGCAGCACACGGTGCACCACCTTGCAATCAACCACCGGCTGGAAGAACAGTTCGAACTGGCCTTTGACGAAGGCCTGGTCAAGCCGCGTGTGCCAGTCATGATGGCTATCGCCAGCCACTGCTGCCGCGCCCTGCTCCAGGCACACCCAGCCTGGCGTTGGCTGGTTTTCGGCACGCGCCAGGGCCTCATCGGCAAGCTTCAGCAGCGCTTGAGGTGCGTCTCCAGGGCTGAAGGGGGCCAGGCCGATACAAGCCACCGGGTCAACGTCGGTGGCGCCAGTCTCGTGCAGGCTCTGCAAGGTGGCCTCGAGGGCCTGGGCGAGCTGCACGGCCTCTTCGTGCACCATCCCAGGCGCCAGCACAGCGAATTCACCACCACGGCTGCGGGATATGAGGTCTTTGGTTTCGGGGAATGTTGCGCAAGTACGCCGCAGCTGTTCGCCCACCGCCTGCAGCAACTGGTCGGTGCGCTGACCACCCAGGCGGGCATTGAGCCCGGTAAGGTCCTGGACACGCAGCAACAGCAAATAGCCAGCGCGTGCTTCTTCCAGGTTACTGACCCGGGTGGTCAATTGCATTTCGAAGTAACGGCGGTTGGACAGCCCGGTCAGGCTGTCCTGATAGGATTCGGTACGCAACCGCTCACTACGCTCTGCCTGCTCGGTGAACAGCGCCTTGAGCTTTTCGACCATCTGGTTCATCGCCTGCACCACCCGACGCAGCTCGGGCGTGCGCGGCAACTCTGGCAGGCTCAGGAACTCGCGGCGGGCGATGGCGTGGGACTGTTCAACCATGTAATCGAGCGGGCGCAACTGGCGGCGTAGCAGCAAGGCACCGAGCACGGCGCTGGCCGCACCGCAGAGCAGCAGCCAGCCCAGGCTGCCCAGGGCGCTCTGCCACAGCTTGGCGATGGCGAACATCGGATGGCTGATTACTTCGACCCGCGCGGCCTGCTGCCAGCCGCGGCTGACGATGGCATCACCACCGGCCGGTTCCAGGCCGATCAAATGGGTGAACCAGGCAGGGACGCCACCCGGGTCAGGTTCGGCATGTCGCTCCACCAGCACGGCATTGGACGCCAGATCGACCACTTTGATGCTGGAGTAATAGCCACTGTCGAAAATCGAACTGATCATCAGCTCGACCATGGCCGGGTCGTCGATATTTGGCGTGAGTGACAGCGCCAGCGCCGTGGCTGCGTCCTGGGCATGCGAGCGCAGCTGGTTGACGTATTGGCTGCGCGAGCTCTCCAGGCTGACCATGAAGCTGCCGCTGAAGGCGACCACCAGGAACAGGCAAATGGCCAACAGTAATTGTTTGAACAGTGACATCTGTGCTCCTTCAGTAAACCGGTTCGGCCGGGAACCCTTCGGCCTGCATTTTCTTCAGCACGTCCTGCCAGCGTGACAGGCGCTTGGTGTCGCCGACTTTCTTGTTGCCCGCTGCCCCCGTCAACCACAAGCCTTCGCCGTTGAAGGCGTACACGGGTAGCAGGTCTGTTCGCTGGCTGGCCGGCTTGATGGCGTCCATCAGGCTGTCGAGCACCAGGGGCTGGGCCTGTGGGCTTGAATAATAGGTCAGCACCATGTGCGCGCGGTTTTGGCGCAGGGCCTTGACGTACGTGATGCGCAGCTTCTCGCTGGGGATGCCCATGCGCCGCAGGCTGAAATACTTGGCGATGGCGTAATCCTCGCAATCGCCGGCGCCCTTGATCAAAGCCTGGATCGGCGTGGCCCAGTAATCGACTTCGTGCCACAGGTCGATGTCTTCGACGTAGCGTAATTGCTGGTTGAAAAACAGGTTGACCGCCTGCAGCCGCTGCAGCTCGGACCCCTGGCTTTGTGCAACCATCAGTTGCTGCCAGGCGTCGATGCGGCCCTTCCCCGCCCCCAGCGGGCCGTATAAGGCCTGTGATTTGCGGCTGATCTGGGAAAAATCCCAGTCTGCATGCAAGCCGCCCAGCAGCAAGCAACCCAGCAGAACAGCAAGGCCTACACGTCGTACGGCGGTTTTGAGCAGCCAGGGTATCGCCACTGCAAAGACCTGTTCAGACCAATCGAAAGCAGCGATGGTGCGGCCTGCAAGCGTAAAAAACAATGGCACCCTGCAATCATGCGTGGCGGTGGCAAGCCCGCTATAACTTTCTTGATAGCGCTTGGTATATGTCGCTTCCTTTGCCAAGCGACTTCATACACCATATCCCATGGCCTTGTATCGTTCGCTCCGCTGCGAGCGTCGGTTTGACAAGGCCCCTTGCCTATTACTAGTGTCATTGGATCCAACTTTTCGTCGTCGAGGCAGACTCCGCGTGGCCGAGAAAATCAAACTGAGCAATGTGCTGGCCAGCGAGCAACTGCCGGCACACCTGGCCCGTGCCGTGATCGAAGAGCGCGTGCGCAGCGCCATTCTCGATGGCCGCCTGCCGCCCGGCACAGCCGTGCGCCAGCAAGAACTCGCCACCCTGTATGGCGTCAGCCGCATGCCTGTGCGCGAGGCTTTGCGCCAGCTCGAGGCGCAATCGCTAGTGAACGTGGAGATGCACAAGGGCGCGGTCGTCGCGCCCCTGATCGGCGAAGACGCGGTCGATACCTACGCGCTGAGGGTATTGCTCGAGTCCGAGGCGCTGCGCCAGTCCATTCCGCTGCTCGATGCCGACGACATTGCTCGCGCCCGTGGCTATATCCAGCAGCTGGAAAACGAAACCCGCCATGCCGAAATCGGCCGCCTCAACCGGCTCTTTCACATGGCGCTGTATGGCAAGGCGCCAAACCAGAAGCTGCTGCGCCTGATCGAGAACGAGCTCAACGAGGAAGAACGCTTTCTGCGCTTCCACCTGTCGTCGATGGGGCTGGGCAAGCTGACCCAGGACGATCACAACGCGCTGGCGGACGCCGCCAGTGACAAGCTGGTAGATGAAGCCGTGAGGGTGCTGGAGCAGCACCTGAACAATGGTGCTCGGGTGATCAGGACTTACCTGGACAAGCAATCGCGCAACTGAGTGGGCCGGCTGCAAATGAAAGTTGCAAACAGCACCCGCTCCGGCAAACAATGAGACTAATTATCATTTATGCCGATTGCTCGTCATGCCCTCGAATGACTCCGTGCACACGCTCTATAGTGATCACCACAGCTGGCTGAATACGTGGCTGCGCAGCAAGCTTGGCAATGCCGCTGATGCTGCGGACCTTGCCCAGGACACCTTCGTGCGGCTGCTGCAACGCCATGAGCAGCTTCAGCTGAACGCGCCACGAGCCTTCCTGCGCACAATCGCCCGCGGCCTGGTCATCGACCACTGGCGGCGTGAAGAGCTGCACCGTGCTTATCTGCAAGCCCTGGCACACGTTCCCGAGGGGCAGGTGCCCTCGGCCGAAACCCGCGAACTGCTGCTGGAGCTGCTGGAACGCATCGCGCGAATGCTCGACGGGCTCAAACCCAAAGTACGCCGCGCGTTCCTGCTGGCCCAATGTGAAGGGTTGAGCCACAAGGCCATCGCCGAACAGATGGGCATCTCTCTGCGCTCGGTTGAGCGGCACGTGGCCGATGCGCTCTACCACTGCTACCTGTTGCGCTACGAAGACGAACGCTGACATGGCGCCCTCCTCCAAAGCCGTCAAACAGGCTATTCACTGGATGCTCCGCCTGCGGGAAAGCCGCAACGACCCGGTGTTGGCACAGCAATGCGAGCGGTGGCGAAATACCCAACACGAGCATGAGCTGGCCTGGCAACGCGTGACGAGCCTGCAACAGGATCTCGACCTGCGCGCCATTCCCGGAGCGGGCGTCGCACTGCAGACCTTGGAAACCAGCCAACGGCGCCTGCACCGGCGCCAGGCGCTGAAGCTGCTGGGCGGCGCTGCAATGGTAGGGTCGGCGGGCTGGCTGGCCAAAGACCTCGATACCATCAGTGCCTGGACCTCGGACTATGCCACCGCTACCGGCGAACGCCGCACCGTCCACTTGCCCGACGGCTCTCTGCTGCAACTCAACACAAGCACCGCAGTAGACCTGGCGTTCACCGAGCAACAGCGCATGGTTCGCCTCAAGCACGGCGAGCTGATGCTCACGTGTAGCCAAACACCGTACAAAGGGCAGCCGCTGCTGGTGCAGACCCGTGATGCCCTGCTGGAGGGCTTCGAAGGGCGGTTTGTGGTCCGCCAGGATGCCGACTGCACGCGGGTCAGCGTCAGCCAGGGCAGGGTTGCCATACACCACCCAGGTACAGGCGAACTGCAATGGATGGCCGACGGCCAGAACTGGCGGATAGACGCATTGGGGGCGCACCGCCTGGCGCAAGTCGACATGGACGCTGCAGCGTGGGCGGATGGGCTGATCGTCACCCGTGACATGCGCCTGGCCGATTTCCTCGCGCAGGTGAGCCGTTATAGGCATGGATACCTCGGCTGCAGTGACGATATCGCCGATTTGCGCCTGTCTGGGGTATTCCGCCTGGAAAACCCGGACCAATTGCTGCAGTTGCTGCCACAGACGCTGCCAGTCCAGCTTCGCCAACGTACACGCTGGTGGATACGGATCGAGCGTGTGGCCTGATTCGACATCAGCAAGAAATTTCTGGCGGGTTTTGACGACGCGTCCGGCTAGGACAGTAAGCAACTCCATCTGCCCTATAACGACTCGACGGACTTCGACATGCCCATGGCTTCACCCTCAGCGTACCTCGCTACCGAGAATGATTTTCGACCTGTCTTGAATTCAGCCAGGCTGCGCAAGGCGGTACGCGCCGCTCTGTTCGGCACCGCCCTTGGCATCAGCGGCGCGCCAATACTGGCGAACGCCGCCGAACCGGCGCAGCTGAGCCAGCAATACGCGATCGCACCAGGCCCGCTGAACGAAGTGCTCAACCAATTTGCCCGCCAGGCTGGCATCACCCTATCGAGCACCCCGCAATTGACCGGCGAGAAACACTCGAACGGCCTGCAGGGGCAGTACCCGACAGACCAAGCACTGCGCCAGTTGCTCAATGGCACTGGCCTGGAGGCTACCAGCGCGGACGGCCGCAGCTATGTGCTGCACGCCCAGCCTGCAGAAGCCGCGTTGTCACTGCCTGATACCGATGTGCGCAGCTTCACCCTCGGCAACGCCTTGGGCAGCATGGACGGTTACAACGCCACCCACAGCCAGGTTGCGACCAAGACCAGCATGCCGCTGGTGGAAACCTCGCAATCGGTGTCGGTAGTGACCCGCCAACAGATCGATGACCAGGGCTCGCAGACTGTCGCCCAGGCCATGCGCTACACCCCCGGCGTGCTGACCAACCCCTATGGCGCAACGCATCGCTATGACTATGTGGCGATGCGCGGCTTCAACGACGGCTCGGTGGACAACATCTACGTCGATGGCCTGAAGTCCATGGGTGATAACGGCACCTACAGCACCATGCAGGTAGACCCGTATTTCATCGAGCGTATCGACATCCTCAAAGGCCCTTCCTCGGTGCTCTATGGCCGTAGCTCTCCGGGCGGGCTGGTGGCGCTGACCACCAAGAAGCCGCTGTTCGAGGCTTACCATCAGGTACAGGCCACTGTCGGCACACAGGGCCAGCGTGGCATGGGTTTCGACTTCAGCGGCCCACTGGATGACGATAAGCGCATCGCCTACCGACTGACCGGGCTGGCGGATGCTTCCGACACGCAGTTCGACCACAACAAGGAAGAGCGCTACGCCATCGCGCCCGCGATCAGCATCGACTTTACCGAGGACACCTCGCTGACACTGCAGGCCTACCTGCAGCACGACCCCAACGGTGGCTACCATGGCGGCAACCCGGCCGATGGCATGCTGCACAAGCGCAATGGCTTGAGGCTGTCCGATCACTTCTTCGAAGGCGAGCCGGGCATCGATAACTATGAACGCACCCAGCAGTCGTTCAGCTACCAGTTCGAGCATCGATTCAACGATGTCTTCACCGCACGGCAGAACTTCCGCTACCAGGATTCCGACGTGTCGATGGACCAGGTCTACTCCGCAGGCTGGGCAGATGCTGACAGCAACATCCTCAACCGCGCCTATACCGGGGGTGACGAGCGCCTGCACTCCTACATCATCGACAACATGCTGCAGGCGGAATTCTTCACCGGCGCGGCCAAGCACACAGTGTTGCTGGGCACCGACTATCAACGGCGCAAGGCCGATGTGGCCTGGCGCTATGGCACCGTCAACCCGCTGGATGCCGGCAACCCGCAATACGGCAATGGCAACCTTCAGGTACTCGGCGAAAACCGCTATCAGCGCCGTTTGCAACAGACTGGGGTATACCTGCAGGACCTGGTCGAGCTGGACCAATGGCGCTTCTCGCTGGGGCTGCGCCAAGACTGGGTAAAAGTTTCGGAAGAAAACCGCGACAGCGACACCCGGGCCAGCGATGACCGCTCGAAGTTCACCACCCGTGCCGGCGTGCTCTACCTGTTCGAGAACGGTATTGCCCCATATGCCAGCTACTCGGAATCCTTCAACCCCAACACCGTGTCCGACCAGGATGGCCGCCCACTGGCGCCGACCGAGGGCACCCAGTGGGAAGCGGGCATCAAGTACCAGCCACCGGGCAGCGATAACCTGTTCACCGCATCGGTATTCCGCATCGAGCAGGAAAACCTGGCGTCCAAGCAGCCGAACGAAGACTTCTACCGCCCTGTTGGTGAGGTGCGTTCTCAGGGCCTGGAGCTGGAAGCCCACGTGCAGGTAACGGACAACCTCAAGGTGCTGGGTGGCTACACCTTTACCGATATCGAATATTCCAAATCGATGCCCAGCCTGGTGTCGGGTCTCGACAACAAAGGCAACTCACCGACCCAGGCACCGAAGCAGATGTTCTCGCTGTGGGCGGACTACAACTTCCACCAAGGGCCGCTGGACGGCCTGCGCCTCGGTGGCGGCCTGCGGTACGTGGGCTACAGCTGGGTGGATGCGGAAAACAGCATGAAGGTCCCCTCCTATACCCTGTTCGACGCCTCGGTGGGCTACGACCTCGGCAAGGTGGGGCTCAAGGGTGTGGATGTGCGCCTGAATGCCAACAACCTCACCAACGAAACCTACGTCACATCGTGTGCCAGCTTGAACTACTGCTACATGGGTGAAGAGCGCAATGTCAGCGCTACGGTCAGTTATCAGTTCTGACGGGATTCAACTTGGTTGCAAAGCCAGCACCTGACTTCAGGCGCTGGCTTTTTCGTTTCTGGTGTTTTTGGGAGCTTGGCTAGATGCGTCAATTCTCTGTACTGCTGCACCGTTACCTGGGGCTGGTGACTGCGGTGTTCCTTGCGCTTGCTGGCCTGACTGGCAGCGTACTTGCGTTTCATCACGAACTGGACGAGTGGCTGAACCCGGGTTTCTATGACGCGCCGGCCAAAGGGGTTGTTCAACAGCCTGGGGTACTTGTGGATAAATTACAGGCGCAACATCCTCGCCTGCAGGTCTGGTACATGGAGTATCCACAGGAGGCTGGGCACTCTGCCCTGCTGGCCATGGTGCCGCGCAATGATCCTCAGACCGGCGAGCCGTATGCCGAAAAGAACACTGTGTTCTATATGGACCCTGTCAGCGGCCAGGCGCTGGGCCAACGCTATTGGGGCGAATGTTGCTTCTCGCGAGAGAACTTCATGCCGTTCATCCTCGAGCTGCATTACAGCCTGACGCTGCCGGGCAATTGGGGCCTGCTGTTGATGGGCGTGGTGGCCATCCTGTGGGTTGTGGATTGTTTCATTGCCGTGTTGCTGACCTTGCCCCGGGGGCGACCTTTCTGGCGCAAGTGGGCAACCGCCTGGAAGATCAAGGGCGGGCATGCCTACCGGCTCAACTTGGATATCCACAGGGCCAGTGGGTTATGGCTTTGGCTGCTCTTGCTGCCGGTGGCGATCAGCAGCGTTGCGATGAACCTGCCAGCCCAGGTGTTCAAGCCGGCAGTGTCGTTGTTCTCACCGGTTGAGCCGAGCGTCTACGAGGCGCGTGGTGCGTTGCCGAAGGAAGAGCTGGGGGTTACCAAGCTGACGTACCAACAGGCCTATCAGCGGGCCTTGGAAGAAGGCTCGCGGCTAGGGCTTACGGCTGCCATTGGCGAGCTGTACTACAGCTTCGAATACAACTTCTACGGTGCCGGCTTTGGCCAGCACGATACCGATGCCCACGGTAAGTCCTGGTTGTTCTTCCATGGCACCGATGGTCATCTGCTCGGCCAGGAAATCGCCGGGCAAGGCACGCTGGGTGAGCAGTTCTATCGGTTGCAGCTACCCATACATGGCGGGCGGATCATCGGTATGACCGGGCAGATCCTTATTGCGGTATTGGGCATCGTGATTGCCGTGCTGGCCGTCACCGGGGTCTACGTGTGGTGGCGCAAGCTGCAGGCGAGGCGCAAGAGCAAGGCGCGCAAGGTCGCAATGCTGTAGGCCGGAAAAGACAAAGCCCCTGTCTGCAGTGCAGACAGGGGCTTTGGATTTGAATCTTGACGATGACCTACTCTCACATGGGGAAACCCCACACTACCATCGGCGATGCATCGTTTCACTGCTGAGTTCGGGATGGGATCAGGTGGTTCCAATGCTCTATGGTCGTCAAGAAATTCTGTGTGCCGGCCCGTCCTGTGGACGTACCAGCGAATCTCTGTAGTTCCTACTTAAAGACAAAACCCCTACCTGCTCGCGCAGATAGGGGTTTTGCGAAATGAATCTTGACGATGACCTACTCTCACATGGGGAAACCCCACACTACCA
>NZ_JBIBEB010000033.1:0-22151 GCF_042902325.1 Pseudomonas sp. NPDC012596
GGACCACGCGAGCCCGTCGGTCGCGAAGAAAGCCGCCTGGGGCCTGAAGTACACCCGCGCCATCTCCGACCCGGAATTCAACACCGGCACCGTCGAGACCGACAAAGAGCTGCTGCGCAACCTGATCGCCTATTACTGCGTGCTGGAAGGCATCTTCTTCTACTGCGGCTTCACCCAGATCCTCTCCATGGGCCGCCGCAACAAGATGACTGGCGTGGCCGAGCAGTTCCAGTACATCCTGCGTGACGAGTCGATGCACCTGAACTTCGGCATCGACGTGATCAACCAGATCAAGATCGAGAACCCGCACCTGTGGGACGCGGCGATGAAGGAAGAAGCGACCCAGATGATCCTGCAAGGGACCCAGCTGGAGATCGAATACGCCCGTGACACCATGCCACGCGGCGTACTGGGCATGAACGCCGCGATGATGGAGGACTACCTCAAGTTCATCGCCAACCGTCGCCTGACCCAGATCGGCCTGAAGGAAGAGTACCCAGGGACGACCAACCCGTTCCCGTGGATGAGCGAGATCATGGACTTGAAGAAAGAGAAGAACTTCTTTGAGACGCGTGTGATCGAGTATCAGACGGGTGGGGCGTTGAGCTGGGATTGATGATGGCTCATGGCCATGATATAACTAACGTTCGGATGCGTTAGAGCAGAACCCCGCGATTGCGGGGTTTTTTATGGACGACAACAATGCACACACCAATTCTCCTAGACTACCAAGCCGACCATGGACTTTCCAAGATACGAACATTATATATTAATGGTTATTTATACATATCTTTAGAAGACGTCGTCCTAACGCTTGCCAAGAATAACTCATCATTGACTAATGCTCAGAAATCCGGTCTCGGCGCACTCGTAAAGGCCCAACTGGAAGTTCTTGATAAAGACGAGTATCAACACTTTCCGTCTGAAATAGATCAAAATTCAAGATCCGAAGCCTTCATTACAGAGCCGGGACTGTATAGAATTATTTCTCGAGACAACACACCAGCTAGCAAAAAATTTCAACGCTGGATATTTCATGACGTTCTGCCATCAGTTAGAAAACATGGAACCTATCCACCTCCAGTATCTCAAAGCAACTCAGACATAAAGTCTTTAGCACAGGCATTAGCTCAGCACACCAACTTGCTCGTTCAAGAAATTGAAGAGCGCGAGAAGCTGGCGGCAGAAACAAAAATTCGATTTGAGCAGACTGAGAGAAAGCTTCTAGAGATAGATCAAAAGATAGACTCTATAGTCCTCGAACCTGTCGACAGTAACCTTGTCGATATAGACACCTACTGCGACCTCCATCAATTAGAACTAGATCGCCCTCACTTGGCCGCAATGTGCGCAAAGCTCTGCCTAGAACAAAACATTCCTTTCAAAAAGAAGGGCCATGCTACGACACCCAAAGATCACCTTTATCCTGACACCCTTATAGCAGAAGCAAAAAAACTTATAGGGATTTAATATGAACCAGCTTGTTCAGCAGTCAGAACTCCCCTTTGAGCTTCCATCCGCCTCTTTTGCTGAGGTAAACGGCATACAGATGGGGGTTTTAAACGACACTACTCCCTACCTTACCGAGCGCGGGCTGGCGAGGCTCTGTGGTGTAAACCCTAAAACAATTAGCGACCTCGCCAATAACTGGAGCGAAGAGAGGCTTAAACCCCGCGGCAGGCGAATCAAGCAAATACTAATAGATCACAGCTTCACATCTGAACGACTAGTAATTAAAACAGAACAAAACGGACAAAAGATAAGCGCCTACCCTGATGCTGTCTGCATGGCAGTACTGGAATATTATGCATTTGACTCCGACAGTACAGACACTCAAACAGCGCAAAGAAACTATCGGCTTCTAGCTAGAAAAACTCTCAGAGACTTTATTTATGAGAGCATTGGCTTCTCGCCGGAATCATTAAAATTAAACTCTTGGAAGCACTATCACGACAGAATTCTGTTGAACAAGCTTCCCGCTGGATATTTTAGCGTATTTCGAGAAATTGCCGATATCGTAGTCTCGGCGATTGAGTCAGGGCTAATAATAGACTCTCATACAGTACCAGATATAAGCGTCGGCCAAATGTGGGCAAACCATTGGAAGAAGAATAATCTTAGCGATAAACATGGGGAGCGGTTAAAGCACCCACATGAGTATCCAAGTTATTTTCCACAGGCCGCTGCGAACACGGAGGCCAATATCTATCCGCTCAGCGCTTTAGGGGATTTCAGGATATGGTTAGAGGGCACGTATTTACCTAAAAATTTCCCCTCGTACCTTCAGAAAAAAATAACTCAAGGCCTAATTCCGCAAGCTACAGCCGGCGCACTCCTACTATCGCTAAAAAAAGAATAATTATCTCTGCCCGCTGGAGGCAAGCCTCGACGGGCAGCCCTTATACGCTTGAACTAGCCGCCTGAAGATTCAGCCATACAAAACCAAGGGAGCGGTATCAGCACGCCCCCTTCTTGAAAATATTTGTTCTCTAAGCGCCCCAGCCTGACCCAATATAAAGCTCACGCAGGAGCAGCTCAATCTCAGCCTTGGTCCACTTACTGAGTGCCAATAAACCACAGGCAATTTCCTGTGGCTCGACTTAGGCACCACTACATCTGGCTGACGATTGGGGTACTGCTTCAACAACTTGAAGTTCAGAGAATTCCTACAAGAAAGATTTTGCTTCTGACTCCCGTATCAGGTTAGGTTACAAACGGCGCCTAAGAAACGCCTTCACACAGCGGTCCACCCGCTCCCGATAGATGCGGATTTTCCATGCCTGTGGTCTACTACTGCACGCATGAAACACTCTGTTACGTCGGGAGTGGGCTAATACAAGACCCGAAAGGGAAATACGTCCGGCCTGCTGTGTGAGGTTTCTTAGCTCCCGACACCCAGCCCTAAGAAAGCTGACAACAGACTGAGGTATTGGATATGCCTATCAAAGAAAGTATTCGTTGGCCGTTCGCACCTGCATCTCGCATGCTCAACGATCTAACGACCACGGAGGCCAGCCATGACTGACCTTCACACCCCCACCCTCTTCACCCGCCATAACCGCCCCCTCCACACCCTCTGGCTCGAATCCCAAGCCTGGTTCTGCGCTCACGAACTCGGCCGACTGAGCGCTCGCTTCTTCGATGAACATTGCGTTCGCAAACTCGACCCGGACCAGTACCGCAACGTGCAGCTGCTGCGCTATGGGCAGTGTCAAGAGACCATGATGGTCAGCGAATCCGGGGCCTACACCTTATTGGCGCATCATCACATTCCGGAGAACCGTCATCTGCGCTGGTGGCTGACGCATGAGGTGGTGGGGGTTCTGCGCGATGGGCAGGCGGCAGCGTTCGAGGATGTGCCGCGACTTGGACAGATGTGTTGGCCAGGCGGGCGTACGGTGACGCTGTTGTATTGGCAAAGTGAGCCTTGGGTTCGGATGCGGGATATGCCGGTAATGATGGCGGGGGAAGCGACCGGACAGCTGCCGATGGCGAAGCGCAAGATGAGCTGGCGCGAGTGCGCGCAGCGGGCATTGCGCATGCATGGCGTCTAAAGAGTTGCTGTGAGCGCCACGTAGCGGATGCCGATAAACGCTCTTCATAAAAGCCTCTATAAGCATGCTTAAGCTACTTAAGCATGCTTATAGAGGCGTTGAATGCTGAAGTCCTAGGAGCTCGCTGCCTACCTCGAATGCGCTGCAGAACCCAGTGGAAGACGTAGCACCCATGATTCGTCGGCCCATACATTCGGTTAGGTATCTTTTCAGCACATATAAGCAGTGCTATAGCCAAACTTATCTACGATAAGAACGCTTATAGAAGGTCTTAAAATGCTGGCTTTCCCCTTGATGTGTGCCGACCGACTGACAAAAATCGGGCTTTTGATCAAAACCAGACGGCTAGAACGCCGATTCCGTCAGAAGGATCTTGCAGCTCAATCCGGCCTATCCATCACCACGCTGAGCAAAATCGAAGCAGGTACGCCTACCGTGGAAATGCGCAGCTATATGACCGCACTTTGGCATCTCGGCCTGCTTGAGGATGTCTTCAAAGAAATCCCAGAGACCTTCCCCGCGCCCTACACCACAGAGCATCGCGTGCGGCTCAAGCATATCTCAGAGGATGATTTCTAATGCCTTCACTGTACATCTACATCCGGCAACCCGGATCGCTTGAGGTCACCGCGCTCCGGCGCCTTACCGTGGAAAAAGGGTGTGGATGAGTTCGTCTACAGCCCCTGAATGACCTGCAAGCACAGTATTCGATTATCAACCGGGGGGACAACTGGATAAGGAAGAGGCCTCGCCCACGCCGACAGGGGCAGAAGTGTGCCCGACATGGAACAAGCCAGTCACGTGGTCGAGGGCGAGGCCGTAGATGAGTATAGGGCCGGTTGGCGGAGACGCCAAACCCTCTCGCAGCGCTTCAATTCAGGCTTAACTTAATCAGGAGCCGCCAAGCGGCTCCTGATACCTAGCGTCAGGCAGTGACGGCGTTGTCCGCCTGCGCTTGCGGTGCGTCTAGCAGGTTGTGCAGGATATTGAGGAACAGGTCAAAGCTCATGATCCCGTTACCCACGGTCGACAGTAGTGTTTGGCCGCTCTCGTCCTTGATAACGACCAACTCGGTCCACTGATTGAGATCGACATTGGCCAGGCTGCTCAACGAGACCTTACGGCCATCGATGTCGAGCGCGTCGCGGGTGACCGTCAGGGGCTTGGTGGTAACGTTGAAGAAGTCGCCACTGATCCGCTTGCTCCATACCTGTTTGGTGTCGAGATAGTTGAACTGCACCCTGCCACCACTTTGAAGCGTGGCGTATACCGCTGGCAGCCGTTCGTTCAGATACTGGTCGCGCACTTGTTCGATAAAGGCGAACAGGCCCTTGAGGTGCGGATTGACCCGGCGGAAAGGCTCGCTTGCGTTGCGCCGATAAGCCAGGTTGTTGGTGAGGCCTGCGAAGGCTGTCTGGCCAGAGGCGAACAGGTACAAGTCATTCATCTCGCTGAATGGCACGTAGTCACGTTCGCTGCCGATGATCTGGCAGATGCCTTTTTCGTAGACCTCGTAACGCGCTTTGCGCAGCTTTGTCTGCCACAGGGCCAGAGCAAACATGCTCAGCCCGAGCACGGCCAACAAGGCTACGGTGAAGTAGAAGATTTGCTTAGGCCCGTTGAATTGCAGGTCGCTGGCGACGCTCAGGTACCCGACGAAAGCGGCCAAGCCGAGGAAGATGCTGCCCAGGATGAGCATGCTGATGATCAGCGCCTTGCCGTAGCCATAGGTGCCCAGCAGGTTACCGGTGGACGTGGGTGGGGTGGATTGCATGGTGGAGCCTCCTTGCGTGTGGAATGACGTCATGTCGATAGTGGCAGTAAGACATGTATTGTTATCAATGGTTCATGGGGACGTGGGGTCCGCTCGCAGACGCTTACAGACACGCTTATCAATCTCGCCGGGCTTTAATCCAACATAACGTGTCTTAACCCCCTGACTCGGTCCTAAGAGGCAAAATTCTGGGATTACCTGCCAATCAACTCCCTGCACACCGACTTTAGTCGTAGTATCTCTTTCAAGAACGGGTGATGCCCAGGCTAGAGCTTCTGTTGATGAAATATGCATCTAAAAAAGGTGCTAAACCAGGAATTTCCGCCTTTATAGACGTTGACATTACCGCCTGCGCTTGCTAAAAAATCGCCTAAGTTGTACGACAACACATAACAAAAACAACAATCAGCGGATGATCTGCCATGTCGACATCAATCGCGCTACACCCACGCCTTTCGCTTCCCCCCACGCAATCACCCACGGCCACCTAGTGCCGTAACCCTGCTTCACCCTCCCAGGCCCAGACGGGCCCGTTACCCACCCGCCCCTGCTGCAGGCCACTTGCGCGTGCCCGGTGGACGGGCTGCCACACCCTTTTTGTGGAGCACAACAATAATGAAAATCTGCCAAACCCTCCCCTTTGCCCTGCTGGGTGCCGGCGTGATTGCGGCACTTCCAGGCACCAGCCTGGCCGCAGGCTTCGTCGAGGACAGCAAGGCCAGCCTGGGCCTGCGCAATTTCTATATCAACCGTAACTTCACCAACCCCAGCAACCCGCAGAGCAAGGCCGAAGAGTGGACGCAAAGCTTCATTCTCGATGCGCGTTCGGGCTTTACCGAAGGGCCGATCGGGTTCGGCGTGGATGTGCTGGGGTTGTGGTCGGTGAAGCTCGATGGCGGTGGCGGCACTTACGGTACCGCGCTGTTGCCGCGGCATGACGATGGGCGGCCGGCGGATGATTACGGGCGCCTGGCGGTGGCAGGCAAAGCGCGGATCTCGAAGACCGAGCTGAAGATCGGCGAGTGGATGCCGGTGCTGCCGATCCTGCGCTCCGACGATGGCCGCTCGCTGCCGCAGACCTTCCGCGGTGGGCAGGTGACCTCCAGCGAAGTTGCCGGGCTGACGCTGTATGGCGGGCAGTTCCGTGGCAACAGCCCGCGCAACGATGCGAGCATGGACGACATGAGTTACGGCGGTGGGGTGTCGGACCGGTTCAACTTTGTCGGCGGCGAGTACAAGTTCAACCAGGACCGCACGCTGGTCGGGCTGTGGAACGCGGTGCTCAAGGACGTGTATGAACAGCAGTACCTGCAACTGACCCACAGCCAGCCGGTGGGCAGCTGGACCTTTGGCGCCAACCTGGGCTACTTCCATGGGGGCGAGGACGGTTCGGAGAAGGCCGGGAAGCTGGACAACAAGACGTATTCGGGGATGTTTTCGGCCAAATATGGCGGTAACACCTTCTGGGTGGGCCTGCAGAAGGTCGATGGCGATACCTGGATGCGGGTCAACGGCACCAGCGGCGGAACGCTGGCCAACGATAGCTACAACTCAAGCTTCGACAACGCCAACGAGCGCTCGTGGCAGGTACGACATGACTTCAACTTCGTCACCTTGGGCGTGCCGGGGCTGACCTTGATGAACCGCTACATCAGCGGGCAGGACGTACACACCGGGGCGGTGACCGATGGCAAGGAGTGGGTACGCGAGTCGGAGCTGGCGTATGTGATCCAGAGCGGGCCGTTCAAGGACCTGAGCGTGAAGTGGCGCAATTCGAGCATTCGGCGGGATTACAGCAATAACGAATTCGACGAGAACCGGTTGATCTTCAACTACCCGTTGTCATTGTTGTAATGGCGTGAGCCTTGGGGCCGCGTCGCGGCCCATCGCAGGCAAGCCAGCTCCCACAGGTTATTGCGCAAGCTCATGGATTGAGCAGGACAGCGTGGGCGCCGCTTTGCTGGGGATGAGGCCATCAGCGCCGCAGAATTAACATTGACAACTCCGGAAGCCGCTACCGATAATCAGTAAAGTCATACGACAACTTACAACAACTAACAAATAGAGCCGGCCATGACCACTACCCCCCTCAATCGCCTGCTGCTCACCGGAGCCGCAGGCGGCCTGGGCAAGGTCCTTCGCGAACGCCTGCAAGGTTACGCCGAGGTACTGCGCCTTTCCGATATCAGCCCGATGGCGCCCGCCGCGGGCCCGCATGAAGAGGTCGTGGCCTGCGACCTTGCCGACAAGGCAGCGGTACATGCACTGGTGGAAGGCGTCGACGCCATCATCCACTTCGGCGGCGTCTCCACCGAACACGCCTTCGAAGACATCCTCGGCCCCAACATCTGTGGCGTATTCCACGTCTACGAGGCGGCGCGCAAGCATGGGGTCAAGCGCATCATCTTCGCCAGCTCCAACCACACCATCGGCTTCTACCGCCAGGACGAGCGCATCGACGCCCACTCCCCGCGCCGCCCCGACAGCTACTACGGGCTGTCCAAATGCTACGGCGAGGACATCGCCAGCTTCTACTTCGACCGCTATGGCATCGAGACCGTCAGTATCCGCATCGGCTCGTCCTTCCCGCAGCCGCAGAACCCACGGATGCTCTGCACCTGGCTGAGCTATGACGACCTGGTGCAACTGATCGAACGCGGGCTGTTCACGCCAAATGTCGGCCACACCATCGTCTACGGCGCCTCCGACAACCGCACTGTGTGGTGGGACAACCGCCACGCCGAGCACCTGGGTTATGTGCCAAAGGACACCTCCGAAGTGTTCCGCGAAGCGGTAGAGGCCCAGCCGGCGCCAGCCGCCGATGACCCGAGCATGGTCTATCAGGGCGGCGCCTTCGCCGTGGCCGGACCGTTCAACTGACACCTGCGCGCCAGGAGGCACCGCCATGAACTGCGAACTGATCGTCGACGCCCGCAACGGCACCGGCGAAAGCCCCGTGTGGCACCCCACCGAACAGGCCCTGTACTGGGTCGACATCCCCGCCCGCCAGCTGCATCGCTGGCAGGATGGCGCCCACCAGACCTGGCTGGGCGACGAGATGCTCGCCTGCATAGCCCGTACCGAAAACGGCTGGGTCGCCGGTATGGAAAGCGGCGTCTTCCAGCTCGACGCCAAGGCCGATGGCCGCCTCGACAGCCGTTTGCTTACCTCCGTGGACCATGCCCAGAGCGGCATGCGCTTCAACGATGGGCGCTGCGATCGCCAGGGCCGCCTGTGGGCCGGGACAATGTTGATGGACATGCCCCAAGGCGCCCACGTGGGTGCGCTGTACCGCCACGACGGCGAAGGGCAGTTGCACCTGCAACAGGATGGCATGATCGTGCCCAACGGCCTGGCCTTCAGCCCCGACGGCACTCGCATGTACCTGTCCGACTCGCACCCCAATGTGCAGAAGATCTGGGTGTTCGACTACGACATCGACACCGGCACACCGTACAACAAGCGGCTGTTCGTCGACATGCGCGCCTTCCCCGGCCGCCCTGACGGCGCCGCCATCGACCAGGATGGCTGCTACTGGATCTGCGGTAACGACGCCGGCCAGATCCACCGCTTCACCCCCGACGGCCGGCTCGACCGCTCACTCAACGTACCGGTGAAAAAGCCCGCCATGTGCGCCTTCGGCGGCGCCAACCTGGACACCTTGTTCGTTACCTCGATTCGCCCTGCGGGGGTCGACCTTTCCGACCAGCCGCTGGCGGGTGGGGTATTCGCCTTCGAGCTTGGCGTCAAAGGCCTGGAGGAGCCTGCCTACCGAGGGTGAACGCGACACTGCCGCACCTGCACCGACACGACCGAAACCAGATAATAAAAAACACGGAGTTTCATCATGACCCTCAAACGCAAGCTGCTTCTTGCCACACTCCCGTTCACTTTCAGCCTCGCCCTGCCAGCCCACGCGCTGGACATCAAGTTCGCCGAGATTCACCCGGCCGGCTACCCGACCGTGGTCGCCGAGCAGAACATGGGGAAAAAGCTTGAAGCCGCCAGCAATGGCGAAATCACCTTCAAGATGTTCGCCGGTGGCGTACTCGGCTCGGAGAAGGAAGTTATCGAGCAGGCGCAGATCGGCGCGGTGCAGATGACCCGCGTGAGCCTGGGGATCGTCGGCCCGGTGGTGCCGGACGTGAACGTGTTCAACATGCCGTTCGTGTTCCGCGACCATGAGCACATGCGCAAGATCATCGATGGCGACATCGGCCAGGAGATCCTCGACAAGATCACCAACTCCGAATTCAACCTGGTGGCCCTAGCCTGGATGGATGGCGGCTCGCGCAGCATCTACACCAAAAAACCGGTGCGCAGCCTTGAAGACCTCAAGGGCATGAAGATCCGCGTGCAGGGCAACCCGCTGTTCATCGATATGATGAACGCCATGGGCGGCAACGGCATCGCCATGGACACCGGCGAGATCTTCAGCGCACTGCAGACCGGCGTGATCGACGGCGCGGAAAACAACCCGCCGACCCTGCTCGAGCACAACCACTTCCAGAGCGCCAAGTACTACACCCTCACCGGCCACCTGATCCTGCCGGAGCCGGTGGTGATGTCCAAGACCACCTGGAACAAGCTCACCCCTGAGCAGCAGGTGCTGGTGAAGAAAGTCGCCCGCGAAGCGCAGATGGAGGAGCGCGCGCTGTGGGACGCCAAGTCCGCCGCCAGTGAAGAGAAGCTCAAGGCCGCTGGCGTTGAGTTCATCGCTGTCGACAAGAAGCCGTTCTACGACGCCACTGCCTCGGTGCGCGAGAAGTACGGCGCGCAGTATGCCGACCTGATGAAGCGTATCGACGCGGTCCAGTAACACCGGCCCCCCTTCCAAGATGACCTCGGCAGCGCGACGCCCGTCGCCCTGCCGCTTTGGTGATGCCTATGAAAACGCTTTTTCTGCGCGTCAACGACACGCTGTACCGCGGCTGTATCTGGGTTGCCGGCCTGTCGATCCTGACCATGTCGCTGATCATACCCTGGGGCATCTTTGCCCGCTACGTACTGGGTACCGGCTCCAGCTGGCCGGAACCGGTGTCGATCCTGCTGATGGTGCTGTTCACCTTCGTCGGCGCCGCCGCCAGCTACCGCGCCGGGGCACACATGGCGGTAGGGATGATCACCGACCGCCTGCCACCGCTGCAGCGCCAGCTGGTCGCCCTGCTGGTGCAGGTGCTGATGATCCTGGTGTGCGTGTTCATGACCTGGTACGGCACCAAGCTGTGCCTGACCACCTGGAACCAGTCGCTGGCTTCTTTGCCGGGCGTGCGGGTGGGCATGACCTACGCGCCAATCCCGCTCGGTGGCGTGCTGACACTGATTTTCGTGCTGGAAAAACTCCTGCTGGGCGATCAGAGCAACCGCAAGGTGGTGCGCTTCGACCTGGTGGAAGAAAACGAAGGAGCTGCGTAAATGGATGCGTTCATTCTGTTGGGCAGCTTCATCGTGCTCATCCTCATCGGCATGCCGGTGGCCTATGCGCTAGGCCTGTCGGCGCTGATCGGCGCCTGGTGGATCGACATTCCGCTGCAAGCGATGATGATCCAGGTGGCCAGTGGGGTTAACAAGTTTTCGCTGCTGGCGATCCCGTTCTTCGTGCTGGCCGGTGCGATCATGGCCGAGGGCGGTATGTCGCGGCGGCTGGTGGCCTTTGCCGGGGTGCTGGTGGGCTTCGTGCGCGGCGGGCTGTCGCTGGTCAACATCATGGCCTCGACCTTCTTTGGGGCGATCTCCGGCTCGTCGGTGGCCGATACCGCGTCGGTGGGTTCGGTGCTGATCCCGGAAATGGAGCGCAAGGGCTACCCGCGCGAGTTCTCCACTGCGGTGACCGTCAGCGGCTCGGTGCAGGCGCTGCTGACCCCGCCCAGCCACAACTCGGTGCTGTACTCGCTGGCAGCGGGCGGCACGGTGTCGATCGCTTCGCTGTTCATGGCCGGGGTCATGCCGGGGCTGCTGTTGAGCGCGGTGATGATGGGGCTGTGCCTGATTTTCGCGAAGAAGCGTGATTACCCCAAGGGCGAGGTGATCCCACTGCGCCAAGCGCTGAAGATTGCCGGTGAAGCGCTGTGGGGCCTGATGGCCATGGTGATCATCCTCGGCGGTATCCTCTCGGGCGTGTTTACCGCTACCGAGTCGGCCGCAGTGGCGGTGGTGTGGTCGTTCTTCGTGACCATGTTCATCTACCGCGACTACAAGTGGCGCGACCTGCCCAAGCTGATGCACCGCACGGTGCGCACCATCTCGATCGTGATGATTTTGATCGGCTTTGCCGCCAGCTTCGGCTACGTGATGACTCTGATGCAGATCCCGTCGAAGATCACCACGGCGTTTCTGACGCTTTCGGACAACCGTTACGTGATCCTCATGTGCATCAACTTCATGCTCCTGCTGCTGGGCACGGTGATGGACATGGCGCCGCTGATCCTGATTCTCACACCGATCCTGCTGCCGGTGATCAACGGCATCGGCGTGGACCCGGTGCATTTCGGCATGATCATGCTGGTCAACCTCGGCATCGGGCTGATCACCCCACCGGTGGGTGCGGTGCTGTTCGTCGGGTCGGCAATCGGCAAGGTGAGCATCGAGGCCACGGTGAAGGCGCTGCTGCCGTTCTACCTGGCGCTGTTCCTGGTGCTCATGGCCGTTACCTACATCCCGGCGATCTCGCTGTGGCTGCCGAGCGTGGTGTTGTAACAGACCTAATCTGGGGCCGCTATGCGGCCCATCGCCGGCAAGCCGGCTCCCGCAGGTACAACGCCGATCTGATGGATTATGCGAAACCTGTAGGAGCTGGCTTGCCTGCGATGGGCTGCGCAGCAGCCCCCTGCAAATGGACCCTGCACATGGCTGTCGCTGCTTCTGCCTCCCTTTTCCCGCGCAAGCTGGCGGTCGCGCTGCTGGCGCTGCTGGCCTGCTCGTTCGCCGGCAACCACATCGCCGCGCGCATTGCCTTCGATGACGATACAGGCGTGCTGCTGGCGATCCTCTGTCGCTCCGGTATTACCTTTCTGGTGCTGGCCAGCCTGGTACTGTGGCAGCGCCAGCCGCTGAGCCTGCCAACCGGTGCGCGGCGCTGGCAGCTGCTGCTCGGCCTGCTGATCGCTACCCAGAGCCTGTGCCTGTACTCGGCGGTGGCGCGCATCCCGGTAGCCCTGGCGCTGCTGGTGGGCAACACCTTCCCGATGCTGCTGGCCCTGCTCACCTGGGCGCTCGGCGGCGCCCGCCCCACCGGCCGCACCGTGCTGTTCATGGGCCTGATCCTGTGTGGCCTGGTACTGGCGCTGGACGTACCGGCGCACTTGGGCAGCAATGGCGAGGCCAACCCGCACTGGCTGTTGGGCGTTAGCCTGGCGTTCTGCGCCGCCTGCGTCTTCGCCTGCGCGCTGTGGATCACCGACCACAAACTGGCAGCCGTGCGCGGCCCGGTGCGCAGCCTGCTGACCTTGCTGATCGTGTTCGCCAGCATGCTGGTGGCCGGGGCCAGCGGGGTCATGCCGTCTGGCCTGGCATTGCCCGCCAGTGGCAGTGGCTGGGCGGCATTGGCCAGCCTGGTGGTGTTGTATGGCGTGGCCTTTACCTTGCTGTTCGTCTGCGTACCGCGGCTGAACATGGCGCAAAACGCCCCGGTGATGAATGTCGAACCCATCGCCACATTGCTGCTGGGCTGGGCGTTGCTCGACCAGCAGCTCAGCGGCGTGCAACTGCTTGGCGGTGCCGTGGTGGTGTGCGGCATCGTCCTGCTGACCTACCGCCGGGCGAGCTGAGCCCATTCTGAAAGGAGCCCTCGATGGCTGTCACCCAATTGCACCTGCAAGACCGCCTGACCCGGCTCACGCTCGCACCCGAACTGGGCGCCAGCTTGATCAACTGGGAGGTCATGGCCACCGGGCAAGCCCTGCTGCGCCATAGCGACCAGGCTGCCCTGGCCAGCGGTACCCCGCGGCAGCTGGGGTGCTACCCGTTGGCGCCCTGGTCCAACCGCATTGCCGAGGGGGGCTTCGCGCGGCCCGAAGGTTGGCTGCTGTTGGCGCCCAATACCGCGCACGACCCCTACCCGATCCATGGTACTGCCTGGCAGCAGGCCTGGCAGGTGGACCACCACAGTGCGCGGCGTGCCCGGCTGATGCTCCACAGCAAGGTGCCGTTTACCTATCGCGCCGTCTTGGATGTGCACTTGCACGACGGGTGCCTGAGGCTTGACCTGCACGTGACGCATCTGGATGAAGCCGCCACCTGGTACGGGCTGGGGTTGCACCCTTACTTTCCGCGCTATCCCGACACGCGTCTGCGGGCAACGGCGCGACATGTGTGGCTGGCCGAAGAAGGGCAGCTGCCTTCGTATCAGGCAGAGGTTCCTCAGGACTGGGCCTTCGACGCACCGGGCCCACTGCCGACGACAGTAGTCGACCATGCGTTCGGCGGGTGGCCCGGGCATTGCGTGATCGAGCAGCCCACTGCGGGTTATCAGCTGGAGTGCAGTGCCAGTGGTACCGAGCATTTCCTGTTGTTCTGCCCGCAGGGCAAGCCGTTCTTCTGTTTTGAGCCGGTCAGCCATCCGATCAATGCGCATCACCTGCCTGGGCGACCGGGGTTGCGGTTGCTGCAACAGGGTGAGGAGATGAGCCTGGGGTTCACGATGGTGTACCGGGCGCTTTGAACGGGTTGGGTGAATTGGGGCCGCTGTGCGGCCCATCGCAGGCAAGCCAGCTCCTACACGGAGCGGCGCTGTATCTGTACCCGCGAGGGGCAGCAAAGCAACTCTTATCTCAAGCTCAAACCAGGACTTCGCGACTGGCCGCAGCCGGGCGCACAGGCGATTCGCCCCGCACCTCCCGCGCCACCTTCCAGACCAACACTGCCGCGACGATATCGAACGCTGCCAGCACCACGAACAGCGGGCTATAGCCGATCTGCGTCACCAGAATGCCAAACACCAAGGTAAATACCGCCGCCCCCAGGTACCCGCACATACCGCCCATACCGGTGGCCGTCGCCACCTGGTCCTTGCTGAACGAGTCCGAGGTGATCGAGTACAGCGCCCCCGACAGCGTCTGGTGCGCGAAGCCGCCAATGCACAGCAGCAGGATCGCGGTGTACGGGCTTTCCACCAGGCCGATGCATGCTGGGCCGATCATGCAGCTGGCACCGAACACCAACACCATCTTGCGCGAGGTGAACAACGACACCTTGAAGTAGCGGTGGAACAGCGGGCTGAGGTAACCGCCGAGCACGCAACCGATGTCGGCTGCGAGGAACGGCAGCCAGGCAAACATCGCCACCTCCTTGATGTTCATGTGCCGCTCGGTCATCAGGTACAGCGGGATCCAGGCATTGAAGGTCTGCCAGGCCGGCTCCGAAAGGATGCGCGCCGAAGCGATGGCGTAGAAGTTGCGGGTCTTGAAAATGCGTTTCCAGGCGCCCTTCTCACGTTTCTCTTCCTTGAAATGCGCTTCCTGGCCAGAAAGGATGTAGTCACGTTCTTGCGCGCTCAGGCGTTTCTGGTCGCGTGGGTGCTTGTAGAACAGCATCCACAGCACGGTCCAGACGATGCCGGATACCCCGACGATGACAAAGGCCAGTTGCCAGCCGCTGTGCAGGATCGCCCAGACCACCAATGGCGGCGCCAGCAAGGCCCCCAACGATGAGCCGATGTTGAACCAGCCGATGGCCACCGAGCGCTCCTTGGCCGGGAACCACTCGGTGGTGGCCTTGACGCCGGCGGGCAAGCCGGCCGCTTCGGTCATCCCCAACAGGCCGCGCATAAACGCCATGCTCTGCCAGCCCGTCGCCAATGCCGCGCCGGCGCAGGCCACTGACCAGGCCATGGCGAAGACGGCGAAGCCCAGCTTGGTGCCGATGAAGTCGATGAACCAGCCGGCGATAGGCTGCATGAGGGCGTAGCACACCTGCCAGGCAGCGACGATCTTGGCGTATTGCTCGGTGCTGATGGACAGGTCGGTCATCAAGGTGGGGGCAGCCACCGACAAGGTGTTGCGGGCGAGGTAGTTGACGACGAGCCCAGCCGTGACAAGGCTGACCATCCACCAACGGATGCCTTTCATCTTCATGGTTCACCTGAATATTATTTTTAGAGGTGCGGGTGATTGCCTCAAGCGCCGGCAGGGCTAATTGAGACAAATTATTTCAGGCGAAGATTGCCACGTCATAGGTCGTCGTACAACACAAATTATTCAACCACGACTTCACCGGTGATTCGGGGGGAAATCACCATATATTGGCCAGCAGATGTAGTACGACTTAATCCAGCGACTGAGCGCGCAGGCCCTGCGCCAGCAGGTCGACAAACGCGCGCACCTTGGCCGAGCCGTATTTGCTCTCCCGGTGCAGCACATGGATCGGCCACGGCGCTTCCTCGTACTCGGCAAGGATCACCTGCAACTGGCCGTTGGCGATTTCGTCGACCACCTGGTAAGACAGCAGCCGGGCGATCCCCAACCCACCCACCGCCGCCGCGATCGCACCGTCGTTGCTGGTCACGGTGAGCCTCGGTTTCATCCGCACCATGGTCGGTTCGTCGGTCACACCGAACCGCCAGCCAGCACGTGGGGAAAGGTTGGTAGTGGCGATCACCGCATGCTCCGGCAAGTCCGAGGGGTGCTGCGGCACGCCATGCCGCGCCAGGTATGCAGGTGAGGCGCAGAGCATGCGCCGCACCTTGCCCACGCGCAGGGCCTTGAGGCCGGAATCAGGCAACGGGCCGATGCGCACGGCCACGTCCATGCCCTCCTCGACCAGGTTGACGATGCGGTCGAGAAAATACGCCGACACGTCCACGTCGGGGTATTGCTGCAGGTAGCGCACGATGAAGGGCATGACGAACTTCTTGCCGAACAGGATCGGCGCGGTCACCGCCAGTTCGCCTTTGGGCGTGGCATTGATGCCGGCGGCGGCCTCGTTGGCCTCGGCGATGCTGGCGAGGATATGGCGGGTGTCTTCCAGGTAGCGCCCACCCGCTTCGGTCACACGCACGCTGCGGGTGGTACGCAGCAGCAGCTTGACGCCTAGCTGGTCTTCGAGGGCGCTGACGGCGCGGGTGACCGCCGCGGGCGAGATGTCCAGGCGGCGGGCTGCAGCGGCGAAGCTTTCCAACTCGCCAACGGCGACGAACACCTTCATCAGGTGAATCTGGTCCATGCCGGCTCCTGGGCATCGGGGGTGGGGGGATTATCGGTTATCTGCAGGTTTTGTGCTGGGCTTTGCCGGCGTCATCGCACGTAGTAGCGTGCTTGCCCGCGATGAGGCCGGCGAAGGCGACATCAAAGCTCCAGCACCAGCGCTTGCACACCCTCCTCTGCCTGGGCAGGCACCGCGCAGCAGATCAGTGCCGTACCGCTTTCCGGCAGTTCGGCAGGCGGGTTCGGGTAATGCACCTGACCACTCACCACCTTCGTCTTGCAGGTGCCACACGAACCTCCACGGCAGCTGAAATCCGGCGACAGCCCACGGGCCTCGGCAAGCTCCAGCAAGGTGCCGCTGCCCGGCGCCCAACGCGCTTCTTTAGCAGAACTGGCAAAGTACACCGGCACCGGTTCGCTGGCTGCAGGCGGCTGCTTGAGCGTGGGCTGGTTATCGTCGGTATGCCGCCTTAGCGTCGACGGGCCGAAGGCTTCGGCATGAATGCGCGCATCCGGAACGTGCACTGCGCGCAGCCCCTCGTAGAAGTCTTGCGTGAAGCTGGCTGGGCCACACAGGTAGAAGTCGTAGTCATCCAGCGCCAGGGTGGCCTTGACCTGCCCGATGCCGAGCCGGCCGGCATGGTCGTAGTCGCGCCCCTGAACAGCGTCGGGCTCTGGCTGGCTCAGCGAACGATGCACGCTCAACAGGCCGCCGGCCTGCTGGCGCAGGTCGCTCAACTCCTGCTGGAACGGCAGCTCGGCGAGGCTGCGAGCACCGTGAAACAGGTGGATACGCCGGCCCTGACGCTTGGCCAACTGCTCACGCAGCATGGCAATCAGCGGGGTTATGCCCACGCCCGCGCTAATCAATACGATGGGCCTGTCACTGTCATCATGCAGGGTGAAGCTGCCCATGGGCAGGCGCACCTCGAGCATGTCCCCTACCCCGACGTGCTCGTGCAAGTAACGTGAAGCAGGGCCCTGGGCCTTGACGCTGATGCGCAGGTGGCCGTCCGACGGCGCGCAAGAAAGGCTGTAGGTACGAATCGACGGCATGTCGCCCCCCAGCGGCAGACGCACAGGAATATGCTGCCCCGGGGCGAACGTCACCGGGGCATCTGCAGCCAGGTAGAACGAGCGGATATCACGGCTTTCCTGCTCCACCCGCTCTACCCGCCAGCTCAGCCACTGGCGCTGCCGCTCGGCTTGTTGCAGGCGTTGCTCGGCCTCACGCCAGGTGCCGGTCATCAGGCTAGTGGGTGCGTACTCCTGAAATGCCCAGCGCAGTGACACGCCCGCGCGGCGCAGCACCACGTGCTCTACGTCAAGCGTCCACAACCGCTCGGCACCTTCGAAGGCCTTGATCAGCGGGCTGTCGAGCACCACCTCGGCACGCCCGGTCACCTGCAGTACATCGCCGTTGCTGAAATCGACGAACAACAGGCCCGCCTGCGGGTTCTCGAGGAGGTTGCCAAGGGTGTTGAAGTGCAGGTTGCCGGCATAGTCAGGGATCGTCAGGCGATTACCTTCGACGTTCACGAACCCAGGCCTGCCACCACGGTGCGAGACGTCCACCGAGCGATGGCCATCGGCGTGGTCGATGTAGCTGGCGACGAAGAACGTGTCGGCCTGCTCGATCATTTCCACCGCATGGTCAGCCAGCGCTACCGAATCCAGCCGCCCTTGCGCCGGCTCATCGACACGGGTGTAGGCGCGCTGCTGAATATACTGCGGGCAGTTGCCGAAGGCATGCTCCACTGCCACCGCCAGCTGGCTGCCGGACGCCTGCCGGATAAGCCCATTGATACGGTTGCGGCGGCGGCTGTGCAGCTCGATCCCAAGCAGGCCGATCGCCCCGCCTGCCACCAAACCTGGGGTTGCCGGGTCGTCGCTGACGAGGGCAGCGTCGATCAGCAGTTGCCGCGGGTCAGGCGAGCTGATGAAACCTTCCGAGCCTTCGAGGAGCGTCGCCCACGGTTTGCCGTGCGCATCCACGGCACCCGCAACCAGAAACGGCAGCTGCCGGTAGAAATCGCGGTGCTGGTCGGGCATGTAGTCACGAATGACCTTCTGCCCGAACACCTCCATGCGCTCCGCCACACCGGCCTGTTCCTGCAGCCGTTTCTCGCCAGCGTGCCAAGGGGAAGTACGAGGGTCTGGTAGTTCTTGCATGGCGGCGTTCCTCGGTGGGGTGGCGGCTCAGGCGCTGGCTTGCAGGCCCACGGCGGTACGTGGCATGGCGACGAAGCCGGGCAGCGCTTCGACACGTGCCAGCCAGGCACGTACATTGGGGTACGGGTCCAGCGAGACATTGCCCTCGGGGGCATGGGCGATATAGGAGTAGTTGGCAACGTCGGCGATGGTTGGCTCGCTGCCCACCAGGAACGGCGTCTTGGCCAGCTCGGCATCCATCACCTTGAGCAAGCCGTGGGCACGGCCGATGACTTCGTCGGTGTTGAACGAGGCGCCAAACACCGTGACCAGGCGAGCGGCAGCAGGGCCGAAAGCAACGGGCCCGGCAGCAACCGACAGCCACCGTTGCACGCGGGCGGCGGCAAGCGGGTCATGGGGCAGCCACTTTCCACTTTTGTCGTAAGTACTCGCGAGGTAGACGAGGATGGCGTTGGAGTCGGCGATGACAGCACCGTTGTCATCGATCACAGGCACTTGGCCGAACGGGTTGATGGCGAGAAATTCCGGCTGCTTGTGCGCCCCTTTGGCCAGGTCGACGAAGACCAGTTCGGTGGGCAGTTTGAGCAGTGACAGCATCAGCTCGATGCGGTGGGCATGGCCGGACTTGGGGAAGTTGTAGAGTTTGATCATGGTCTGCGCTCCAGGGGTGGCACCGGGGTGGTGCTGCTGGAACACATGCTGCGCTGATTCGGCGGTCAGCAGAATCAGCGCGCAGGGGAGATCATAATTTCGCTAGGCGGAATAATGACTCGAGGCAGATCAATGGCGTTGCTGCTTCTGGTACCGGTACAAACCCTTGGCCGCCTCGACCACCTGCGGCACACACGCCTGCAGCTCAGCGAAACTCATGGTGTCGAGCAATTCGAAGTTGTCCTCCAGGCCATGCAGGGAAATGGCCTTGAGCAGTTGGTCCTGCTGCGCAGGCAGCTCACCCCATGCTGCGACCTGGGTACCGCGCATATAGCCGAAGCACCACTCTTCCATGATGATTGCCGGCCCTTCTTCGGCTTCGCTCTGTTCGAACAGCGGCTCGAACCCATCAAGGTCATCCGCCAGCTGTTCCGCCACTTGGTGGGCATAGCGCAGCATTAGCGCGGTGTAGGCCTCTTCATGGGCAGGCTTCTTGAATTTCGGCACCTTGCCACCGGCAACCGACGGTAGCCATTGCTCGGGGTTGATTCTGACCGGGGAGCTGGCCAAGGCGGTGAAGAAGCCGTTGAGCTCGGCCAGGTTGAGCACCGAGTAGTCGTTACCGTAGGTGATCAGCAGGTCTTCGAGGCGGTCGAGTTCTTTGTCGCTGAGCGCGGGGAGCATGTGCAGGTGTCCTGGGGTGAAGATTTGCCTGCACCCTAGCACATGGGGAATGGATCGAGGGATATGTTGCCTAGCCGAAAGCATTCGCGGGACAAGCCCGCTCCCACAAGTACTACACAGTTCCTAAGAACTATGCTGACGTGTGGGAGCGGGCTTGTCCCGCGAACAGGGGGGGCTTTAAGCCTTACACCGCCAGCGCGCGCTCACGCAGCTCGCTGTTGAGGATGCGGTCGTTTTCGCTGTAGTCCACCGGGCAGTCGATCACGTGCACGCCCGGGGTCTTGATGCAGTGCTCGAGCAGCGGCAGCAAGCCTTCGGCGCTTTCCACACGGTGGCCATTGGCACCGTAGGCTTCGGCGTATTTGACGAAGTCCGGGTTGCCGTAGTCCAGGCCGAAATCGGTGAAGCCCATGTTGGCCTGCTTCCAGCGGATCATGCCGTAGCCGTCGTCACGCAGGATCACCACGGTTACGTGCATGCCCAGGCGTACAGCCGTTTCCAGCTCCTGGCTGTTCATCATGAAGCCGCCGTCGCCGCACACCGAAATCACTGGGCGGTCCGGGTACACCAGGTGCGCCGCCATGGCCGATGGCAGGCCGGCGCCCATGGTCGCCAGGGCGTTGTCGAGCAGCACGGTGTTGGGCTTGTGCGCCTTGTAGTTGCGGGCGAACCAGATCTTGTAGATGCCGTTGTCCAGGGCGACGATGCCTTCGGACGGCAGCACGCGACGGATGTCGGCGACCAGGCGCTGCGGGTACACCGGGAAGCGGTCGTCATCGGCGCCTTCGGCGATCTGCGCTTCGTTGGCTTCACGGATGGCCATGAGGCGGGTGAAGTCCCAGTGCGAGGTGTCGCCCAGGCCTTCGGCGATCTGCCAGACGGCGTTGGCGATGTCGCCGATCACTTCGACCTGCGGGAAGTACACGGCATCGACTTCGGCGGAGCGGAAGCTGATGTGGATGACTTCGGTGCCGCCACGGACCATGAAGAATGGCGGCTTCTCGATCACGTCGTGACCGATGTTGATGATCAGGTCGGCCGCTTCGATCGCACGGTGCACGAAGTCACCCGACGACAGCGCGGCGTTGCCCAGGAAGCGCGGACTGCGCTCGTCGACCACACCCTTGCCCAGCTGGGTGGTGACGAACGGGATGCCGGTCTTGTCGATCAGCTGCTTGAGAACCTTGGCGGTCATCTTGCGGTTGGCGCCGGCGCCGATCACCAGGATCGGGCTGCGCGCGGTGCGCAGCTTCTCGATGGCGGCTTCGATGGCCACGTGCTCGGCCAGCGGGCGGCGGTGCAGGCTGCGCGGGATGGGCATGGCATCGGTCTGCTCGGCAGCGATGTCTTCCGGCAGCTCCAGGTGCACGGCACCCGGCTTTTCTTCTTCGGCCAGGCGGAACGCTTCACGCATGCGGGCCGGAATGTTGTCGGCCGAGGCGAACTGGTGGGTGTACTTGGTGATGGGGTCCATCATGCCGCACACGTCGATGATCTGGAAGCGGCCCTGCTTGGACTTCTTGATCGGCTTCTGGCCGGTAATCATCATCATCGGCATGCCGCCGAGATAGGCGTAGGCGCTGGCGGTCACCAGGTTGGTCGCGCCAGGGCCCAGGGTCGACAGGCTGACGCCGGTCTTGCCGGTCAGGCGGCCATAGGTGGCGGCCATGAAGCCCGCGGACTGCTCGTGGCGGGTCAGGACCAGCTTGATCTTCGACTTGCGCAGGGATTCCAGCAGGTCGAGGTTTTCCTCACCCGGAATGCCGAACACATACTCGACACCTTCGTTTTCCAGGCATTGCACAACGACATCGGCGGCCTTGGCCATCTTGCTTGTAACCTCAATTGTATAGGACGGTGAAGGTCCATAAATGCGCAGCACGGCACGCTGGCATCGCTCTGTCCGGGCGCGAGGATGCCCCGAACCTAAGCCTTGACGCAGCTTGGGCAGGGCAAAGTCACGTAAACGAACAGGATTAATTGTCGCACCCTTGAGCGCTTTTGCGCAGGTACGAGAAGGACAAAATATATTTGATTGGCGAAAGGTGTGCGAATATCGGAAAGACAAAACCCCTACCTGCTAGCGCAGATAGGGGTTTTGCGAAATGAATCTTGACGATGACCTACTCTCACATGGGGAAACCCCACACTACCATCGGCGATGCATCGTTTCACTAC
>NZ_JBIBEB010000034.1:0-21335 GCF_042902325.1 Pseudomonas sp. NPDC012596
ACGTTGCAACAAATGTGGGAGCGGGCTTGCCCCGCGAAGCGCCGCGCGGGCGGCGCTCGATCTCAAGGGCGCTGAAAGTCTCAAGGCAAGCGCTTCGCGAAGCGCCGCGCGGGCGGCGCTCGATCTGCGAAACACTAAAAACCTCAAGACAGGCACCTCCCAACGCCCAACGCCAAACCCTTACTGCCAAAAAAAAGGGATTCCCCCTCATGCCTCTGCGACAACTTTCCATCCAGTGGAAGATCACCCTGCTCGCCGGTCTGTGCCTGGCCGGCATCGTCAGCCTGCTCGTCGGCCTTTCGCTGTACCGAATGGACCACAGCTCGGACCTGGTCAAAGCCAGCAGCATGCAAATGCTCAGCGAGGCCGCGCAGGCGCGCATCGAGTCGCAGGGCGAGGTTCAGGCCTTGAACATCCGCCGCCAGTTCATGGATGCCTACCAGTACGGTGCCGGCTTCGCCCGCCAGGTGCTGTTCCTGCGTGAGCAGGCGGAAAAACGCTACCTGGACGCCTTCGACTTGCGTGAGGACATGACCCGCCAGGTGCGCGCCGCCCTGCAGGCCAACCCGGATTTACTCGGCCTGTCGCTGGTGTTCGAACCCAATGCCCTGGATAACAAGGACAGCCTGTTCACCGGCCAGGCGGAACTGGGCAGCAACGAAACCGGGCGCTTCGCCCTCTACTGGTCACAGCCGCGCGCAGGCCAGCTGACCGCCATGGCGCTGCCCGAGCACGACATGGCCAACACCGAGATCGGCCCCAGCGGCCAGCCCGCCAACACCTGGTGGGTGTGCCCGCGCAGCAGCGGCAAGGTCTGCGTGGTGGAGCCGTACTTCTACGACATCGACGGCCAACGCGTGCTGATGACCAGCATCGTGTTCCCGCTGGCAGTCAACGGCAAGGTGATCGCCACCCTCTCCATCGACATCAACCTCAACAGCCTTCAGGCCCTTAGCCAGGAGGCCAGCCGCGGCCTGTACGAAGGCCGCACCACGGTCGGCATCCTCAGCCCCGTGGGCCTGCTGGCCGGTTACAGCGCTGACGCCAGCAAGCTGGCCCAACGTTTTGACCAGGTCGACCCGCGCAACGGCGCCGAACTGGTGCGCACGCTGGCCGAAGGCAAGCTGAGCGTGCACCACGACCAGCAGCGCCTGAAAGTGCTCGCCGCCTTCCAGCCGATCCCCGGTGCGCAACCTTGGGGTGTACTGCTGGATGTGCCGGAAAACGCCCTGACCGGCCCGGCCGAGGCACTCAAGCAAGAGCTGGATGCCCTGAACACCAGCGGCACCCTGCTGGAGCTGGGCCTGGGCCTGGCAGCGGCAATCGCCGGCCTGTTGCTGGTGTGGTTGATGGCCCGTGGCGTGACCCGGCCGATTCTGGGCGTGGCGGCAATGCTCAAGGACATCGCCAGTGGCGAAGGTGACCTGACCCGCCGCCTGACCTACGACAAACGTGACGAACTCGGCGAACTGGCCGGCTGGTTCAACCGTTTCCTGGACAAACTGCAGCCGACCATCGCCGAGGTCAAACGCTCGGTGCAGGCTGCGCGCGGCACTGCCGACCAGTCGTCTGCGATTGCCACCGAAACCAGCGCCGGCATGGAGCAGCAGTACCGCCAGGTCGACCAGGTGGCCACCGCCTCCCACGAGATGAGCGCCACCGCCCAGGACGTCGCCCGCAGCGCCTCCCAGGCCGCACAGGCTGCACGCGACGCCGACCAGGCAACCCGTGAAGGCCTGGCGGTGATCGACCGCACCACGCGCAGCATCGATGCCCTGGCCGCGGACATGAGCAATGCCATGGCCGAAGTCGAAGGGCTTGCGCAGAACAGCGAGAAGATCGGCTCGGTACTGGAGGTGATCCGCTCGATCGCCGAGCAGACCAACCTGCTGGCGCTCAACGCCGCCATCGAAGCCGCCCGCGCCGGTGAGGCCGGCCGTGGTTTTGCGGTGGTCGCCGATGAAGTACGCAACCTGGCCCAGCGGACCCAGGAGTCGGTGGAAGAAACCCGTCAGGTTATCGAAGCCCTGCAGGCCGGCACCCGCGAAGTGGTAGGCGCGATGGACAACAGCCACCGCCAGGCCCAGGGCGGCGTGGAACAGGTCGGCCAAGCCGTCACCGCGCTGCAGCGCATCGGCCAGGCAGTGACGGTGATCAGCGACATGAACCTGCAGATCGCCTCGGCGGCCGAGGAGCAAAGCGCGGTGGCCGAGGAGATCAACAGCAATGTCGCGACCATCCGCGATGTGACCGAGTCGCTGTCGGGGCAGGCCAACGAATCGGCGCGGGTCAGCCAGTCGCTCAACAGCCTGGCCAACCAGCAGCAAGCGTTGATGGATCAGTTCCGGGTCTGACCCTGGGGCGCGCAGTCGTCGCCGCAGAAGCCATCGTCCGGCAGGTGGAACCTGCCGGCCTGCAGGATCTGATCGAGCAGCATCAAGGCGCCCAGTACGTTTGGCCGGGCGCCCATCGGCAGCTTGTCACTGGCAGGCAAGGTGGCATCCTTGTAGCCCGACTGCATCACCAGCAGGTGCATCTGGTTGACATTCAGGTACAGGTGGTGCTGTTCGATGGCGTATGACTGGATCAAGGCCAAGGCTCCGGTCACCAGCGGTGTGGCGCTGGAGGTACCGCCATAGTTGTCGGTGTAGTCACGGTCGTGGCCGTCCTTGTCTTGCAGTGCGCCGTAACCCAGCGTCGCGACACTGTTCCCCCACCCATTGAGCATACGGTACCGGTAGTTGTAGTTGGAGTACTGATGCGGCTTGCCATCCCAGGCATGGCAAGCCCCCACCAGAATCGCGTCGGCGTCGCCGTGGTCGTCGAAGTAACGCCACTGCTCCAGATCCACCCCATAGCCTGCGGTCGTGCCAGCGCTGTCATCGCCCACGCTTGTACCGTTACTCGCTGCATTGAGCACCACAGCGCCACGCTGGCTCAGCGACCGGGTGACTTCCCACCAGGTCCTGTCGTGCAGCGAGGGCAAGAAGGTGCCCAATACGTTGAGGTTGGCCGTCTGCCGGTTGACGGCAACGATGTCTCCAGCCCTTGTATAAGCCAGCAGTTTTTTCAGCGTTTGTGAGTAGCTGCGCGCATCCGTTGCCCGATTGTCATACAGAAACAGCTCAGCCGCATGGCACACACCGGTCATGCCGAATCCGTTGTTCCGTGCCAACAGCACACCCACCGATGCGGTGCCGTGATCTGGATCGCTGTTGACCGATGGCGGGATAAACTTCAACTTCGGGTTGCCACGCAAGTCTTCATGGTTGGCATGCAGGCCGCCATCGGAAAAATGCACCCGTGCACCCTTACCCTCCACGCCAGCCTCCCAGGCTCTGCGAACGTTCAAGCCTTGGTACCTGCCATCAGGTGCGTCCAGATAATGCTGCAAAGGTTCAAAGTCCGGTGTCGGCTGCGATTCCTCGAAAGCATTGGTACCCTTGAAATACGCAGCCCCCGTGAGCAGCGTGGCAATGACAGCTGCAGCCCCGGCCAGCAGCAGATTGCCCGGTTCGATGTGCGGAGGCACAAACGCCGTGGCATCGACGTAATCCAGTGCCTCAAGGGTCTGGATCAAGGCCACGAACGTGTCGTTGAGCATGCTGTGAGGCTGCTCGATCCAGTAATGGTTGGCAAGCACGTGAAAGCGCTCATCCTCTCGCTCTTGCTGGTCCAGAAACGGCTGCACATCCAGCAGCTCCCGTAGCCCAGGCCAGCGCCTTGCCAATAACGAAGTGGCATCAGGTTCCAGGTCGGCCATCAGCCGCGCGTACCCGCCTTCACCAAACACCACGATCAACGCCGGGTAACGCTGGCCCTCCGGGCGATAGGGGAATGCACTTGCTGTCTGCACGGTTCGCTTGCGCCGCGTGTAGGTTGAAGGCAGCGGCACGCTGTCGAGGAGGCGACGGGTCAGTTCGCCTTGGCTGATGTCAATGACCAGAGGCTCTGGATGCAGTGTGGCATCCGCGTCGGCACCCAGGTTGAGCTTGAGGATTTCGCTGTCCACCAAAGTAATCTGCGGTCGGACCCGGTAGCTGCCCGCCGCCGCGGCGCAGCTCAAGGTGGCCGGGCAACCGTGGTTGGCGACTTTGCCGCTACTCACCTGCGAGGCCACAGTACTGCCGTCGAGGAGGACCACACCTTCGGTGTCCACGCGCTCCAGCAGGTAATGAATGGACTTGACCTTGTTCAGGTCGTCACCGCTGCAACGCACATGAAAATGCCCATCGAAGGTGAAGTTGCGGTAGTACACAAAATCCAGATTCAATCTCATCTCGTACTCCTGTCGTCTCGACTGGCCCGGCGATTGCGGGCGGGCGCCAAGCCTTCCATCCAGTACCGCTCATGGACAGACAGAAGCTGTTCCGCAGCTGCCGCCAAGGCGCCGGGATGCCGTCGGCTACACTTGCCCGGCACACCGAGTGACAACCCTCGAGGTCCCGATGAAGAAAATTCCAACGCTGCTGGCCGGCCTGCTGCTGGCCGCAGGCCTGGCCAGCACCGACAGCGCCGCCTCGGCCGAAGCGCGCGCCCCCATCCACTTCGGCGCCATCAACTGGGAAAGCGGCGCGCTGACCACCGAGATTCTGCGCCTGATCGTCGAACACGGTTACGGCTACCCCACCGACACCCTCCCCGGCAGCACCGTGAGCATGGAAGTGGCGCTGGCGCGCAATGACCTGCAGGTGGTGGCTGAGGAATGGGCCGGGCGCAGCCCTGCCTGGGTCAAGGCCGAAGAGGCGGGCCAGGTATTCGCCCTGGGCGACACGGTGAAAAACGCCGAAGAAGGCTGGTGGGTACCGGCCTACGTGATCAAGGGCGACCCGACGCGCAACCTCAAGCCACTGGCGCCGGGCCTGCGCAGTGTCGACGACCTCAAGCGCTACCCTGAGGTGTTCAACGACCCGGAAGCGCCTGGCAAAGGCCGTTTCCTGAACAGCCCCAGCGGCTGGACGTCGGAGATCGTCAACAGCCAGAAACTCAAAGCCTACGGGCTCGACGGCCTGTACACCAACTTCCGCAGCGGCACCGGCGCGGCGCTGGATGCTGAAGTCGAATCGTCGATCCGCCGTGGTAAACCTGTACTGTTCTACTACTGGAGCCCAACCCCGCTGATTGGCCGCTACGACCTGGTACGGCTGCAGGAACCTCCCTTCGATGCCCAAGCCTGGGCGACGTTGACCGACCCGAAGAACCCGAACCCGCGGGGCAGCCAGTCGTTGCCAGCGAAGCTGTCGATCGGCGTGTCCAAGGCATTCAAGGAGAATTACCCGGAGCTGGTGGCGGTGTTCGAAAAGGCAGACCTACCGATCGACCGCCTGAACAAGGCCCTGGCCGAGATGAACGACAAGCGCCTCGCGCCCGAGAAGGCCGCCCAAGCTTTCATGCGCAACAACCCGGATGTATGGAAAGCCTGGTTACCAGCTGAGGTCGCGACCAAGGTTGCCCAAGCCCTTTGATTTCACTGCTGCCATGCAAAAGCACTGCACCCCCCTTAGGGAGCGGCCTTGTGTCGCGAAAGGGGCGCATCGCGCCCCCGGCAGGCTTCAGAGAACCTCGACCACAGCCACTCAAAACAAAAAAAGAATAACAATATGAATTCTTATTCTTTTTTTACCATATGGTTTTGCTCTATAACTCCTCCAACTGTATAGCCGCCAACACCTGGCCAACTGTCTGCAGCGCAACACCCGATCAACACTCAACGCCCACAAGGCAACACCGGTAGCTGCCCGTAAAAGCACGCAACCTGTTGATCCCTATCAGAATTAAAAATCGGCACGACGATTGCTCAAGCAAAGTCCCGCTTATTCAACCGGAGACCTGCCATGAGCGCCCCACTGAATGTCGTAGCCCTGTCCGGCGGCACTGCCCGCCCGTCGCGCACCCTGACCCTGACTGAAGCGATCCTTGCCGAACTGGGCCAGCACCTGAACATCAAGCCGCACCTGATCGAGCTGGGCGACATCGCCCGCCCTCTGGGTGGCGCACTGTGGCGCAGCGAACTGCCCGATACTGTCGAACAACAGCTGCGCCTGGTGGAGAAGGCCGACCTGTTGGTCGTTGCCACACCGGTCTACCGCGGCAGCTTCCCCGGCCACTTCAAGCACCTGTTCGACCTGATCGGCCAGGACGCGCTAGTCGACACCCCAGTGCTGCTCGCCGCCACCGGCGGCAGCGAACGCCACGCACTGGTACTGGATCACCAGTTGCGCCCGTTGTTCAGCTTCCTGCAGGCCCTGACCCTGCCGATTGGCGTGTATGCCAGCCAAGCCGAGCTGGCTGACTACCGGGTGTCCAGCGACGCCCTGAGCGCCCGCATCCGCCTGGCTGCCGAGCGTGCCGTCCCCCTGTTCGGCGCGCACCACGCGCTGCGCAAGAGCGCCTGAGGAGCGGCCATGAATGCATCTGTGAATCCAGCCCAACGCCCTGCCCTGGCCATCGCCAGGGAACTGGCCGGGCAGTTCGCCCAGAGCGCCGTCGAGCGTGACGAGCGCGGCGGCAGCCCCAAGGCCGAGCGCGACGCCCTGCGCCACAGCGGCCTGCTGTCGCTGGCGATTCCGCAGGCCTTCGGCGGCCAGGGCGCCAGCTGGCGCGACACGTTCGAGGTGGTGCGCGAGTTCGCCCGCGTCGACAGCTCCATCGCCCACGTATTCGGTTTCCATCACCTGATGCTGGCCACCGTGCGCCTGTTTTCGCGCCCCGATCAATGGCAGCCGTGGTTTGAACAGACCGCGCGCAAACACTGGTTCTGGGGCAATGCCCTGAACCCGCTGGACACTCGCACGGTGGTCAAGCACTTCGATGGCTGGTGCGAGTTCTCGGGCAAAAAAAGCTTCTGCTCCGGCGCCAGCGATTCGGAAATGCTGATTGCCTCGGCAGTGGACGAACGCGCCGGGGGCAAGCTGTTGATCGCCGCGATCCCCAGCGGGCGCACCGGCATCACCCTGCACAACGACTGGAACAACATCGGCCAGCGTCAGACCGACAGTGGCAGCGCCACCTTCGAGCGGGTGCGGGTCGAGCATAACGAACTGCTGCTGGACCCAGGCCCGCTGAGCACCCCGTTCGCCGCCTTGCGCCCGCTGATTGCCCAGCTGCATTTTGCCAACCTGTTCCTCGGCATCGCCGAAGGGGCGTTCGACGAAGCGCGCCAGTACACCCTCAAGGAAAGCCGGCCGTGGTTCCGCTCCAGCGCAACCAGCACCGCGCAGGACCCTTACGTGCTGCGCCACTACGGCGAGTTCTGGGTCGGCCTGGAAAGCGTACGGCTGCTGATCGAGCGCGCCGCCAACCAGCTCGACAGTGCCTGGGCCAAGGAGCAGGCGCTGACCGCCGAGGAGCGTGGCGACCTGGCCTTGGCCATCGGCACCGCCAAGGTCGCGGCCACCCGCCACGGCCTGGACATCTGCAACCGCTTGTTCGAGGTGACCGGCGCCCGCGCCACCCACGCCTCGCTGCGCTTTGATCGCCACTGGCGCAACCTGAGGACGCAAACCCTGCACGACCCGGTGGATTACCGTATCCACGAGCTCGGCGAGTGGGCCCTCAGCGGCAAGCGCCCTGCCCCATCCTTCTATTCCTAAGGATCGCCCATGCAACTGCTGACCCTTCCCCCGTCACCGCAACTGGCTACCTCGATCAGGGCGACCGCACAGGTCTTCGAAGACCCCAGATCGCAGGCGCTGCTCGCCCACTTGCAACAGGTCGCCCCCAGTGAGGCCAGCGTCCTGATCATCGGCGAAACCGGCACGGGCAAGGAGCTGGTCGCGCGCCATATCCACAACCTCAGCGGCCGGCGCAACGGCCCGTTCGTTGCGGTGAACTGCGGTGCTTTCTCTGAATCGCTGGTCGAAGCCGAGCTGTTCGGCCATGAAAAAGGCGCCTTTACCGGCGCCTTGGCAGCCAAGGCCGGCTGGTTCGAGGAGGCCAATGGCGGCACGTTGTTCCTCGACGAGATCGGTGACTTGCCGCTGCCGATCCAGGTCAAGTTGCTGCGCGTGCTGCAGGAGCGTGAGGTGGTGCGCCTCGGCTCGCGCAAGAGCATCCCGATCAATGTGCGGGTGCTGGCAGCGACCAACGTGCAGTTGGAAAAGGCGATCAACGCCGGGCATTTTCGCGAAGACCTGTACTACCGCCTGAACGTGGTGACCCTGCAGCTACACCCCTTGCGTGATCGGCCCGGCGATATCCTGCCGCTGGCCCGGCACTTCATCCGCACCTACAGCGAACGGCTGAGCTACGGGCCGGTGGAGCTGAGCCCCAAGGCCCAGGCCAAGCTGGTGGAGTACAGTTGGCCGGGCAACATTCGCGAGCTGGAGAACGTGATTCACCACAGCTTGCTGACCTGTGGTGACGGGCTGGTGCAGGCCCAGGACCTGCGTTTGTCCAACCTGCGCCTGGAGCGCCAGGAGGAAGAACCGGCGAGCAATGGCGTGGAGGATTTGCTGCAGCAGGCGTTCAGCCGGCTGTACGAGGAACAGCCCGGGGATTTGTACGAGAAAGTCGAGAATGCGCTGCTGCGCTCGGCGTATCACTTCTGCCATTACAACCAGGTGCATACGGCGCAGCTGCTGGGGTTATCGCGCAATGTCACGCGTACCCGGCTGATTGCGATTGGCGAACTGGTGGTCAACAAACGGCGGGGGCCCGAGCCACAGGTGGTGGATAACCGGTTGGTGCGGTTGTCGATCTGAGATTTATCGAGACTGTACTGGCCTCTTCGCGGGCAAGCCCGCATAAGGACTTCGCTGAGCCCTGTGGGGGCGGCTTCAGCCGCGAAGCAGGCGCCGCGGTGGATGGCACCGGCTTCGCCGGTGTTCGCGGCTGAAGCCGCTCCTACAAGGTTCCCGGCAAATCAGTAAGTCAGCGTTTGTTGTATGAGCGGGGTCAGCTCGCCAAGCGGCGGAACACCGCCCCGGACAACCCGCACAATGCGGAGCACGCCAGCATCACCGTGGCGATATCCGCCACCGAGGTTTCGCTGCGCCCGTCTGCACCAGCCAACACACCGAGCAGCACGCCCGCCAGGCTGACCGACATGGCCATGGTCAACTGCACCGACATGGCCGACAGCGAAGAGGCCGCCGCCGAGCGCTCACCCGGCACATCCTGATAACTGGCAGCGCCCAGCGTGGAAAACTGCAGCGAGCGCACCAGGCCTGCCGCAAACAGCACCACGGCCATCAACCACACCGCGGTATCGCGGTCGAAACTGGCACACAGGGCAATGCCGGCGCCACTGAGCACCGCGTTGCAACTCAGCACCCGGCGGTAGCCGTAGCGCCGCACCAGCGGCACCGCCAGCAACTTCATCAGCAACGCGCCCACGCCACCACTGACCACCAGCCACCCGGCCGCCAGCGGGCTCATGCCCAGGCAATTCTGCAACAACAGCACGATCAGAAACGGCTGCGCCGCCGAACCCAGACGAAACAACCCGCCACCGGCCTGGGCTACGCCGAAGCTGCGCAGGCGCAACAGCGACAGGTCGACCAGCGGGTTGGGGTGGTGCCGCGCATGCACCAGATAGCCCAGCGCACAGGCCACGCCGGCAGCGACAAGCGCCAGTGCCCACACCCGCGGCAACTGCCCTAACCCTAGCGACTCCAGGCCAAACACCAGCATGGCCAGCGCCCCGCCACTGAGCAGCAGGCCACGCAGGTCCAGCGGTGGAACCGGGCGGGCCGGGTAGTCCGGCACATGGCGCAGGATCAGCCAACAACCCAGCAGGCAGATCGGCAGGTTGACCAGAAAGATCCAGTGCCACGACAGCACCGTGACCAGCAACCCGCCCAGCAACGGCCCGATCAAGGGCCCGACCAATGCCGGCAACGCCAGCCAGGACATAGCCTGCAGCAGTTGCTCACGGCTCGACCAGCGCAGGATGATCACCTGCCCTACCGGCGTCATCAGCGCACCGGCGGCACCTTGCAGCATGCGCCCGAGGCACAGCTGCCACAGCGACTCGGCCAGGGCGCAGGTCAATGACGCGAAGGTAAACAGCCCCATCGCCAGCAGCATCACCTGGCGCGGCCGGAAGCGCTCGGCGGCCCAGCCGCTGAGCGGCACGCACAAGGCCAGCGCCAGCATGTACAGCGACACCACCAGGTTCATGCGCAGGCCCGGCTCGCCGAAATCGGTGGCCATTTGCGGCAGCGCGGTCATCACCGCCGTGCTGTCGAGCAACTCCATGAACAGCGCGGCGCCGATGATCACCGGCACCTTGGGGCTCTGCACATGGCCGGCCAACAGGGCCGGCTGGGCGGTCAAAACAGCCCCGAGACTGGCGGCCGGGTGCCCTTGAGCTGCCATGCACCGACCACCGCCGCCTTCCACTGGCGCGGGTTGTGGTTGGCCACAGTGCGGGCGTTGCGCCAGTGGCGGTCGAGGTTGTGCTGGCGGCCGGTGGTGGAGGCGCCGCCCACGTCGAACAGCGTTTCGGCCGCCTTCAGCGCCAGCTCAGCGACCAGGTACTGGGCCTGTGCCACCTCGATGGCGGCCTGCTCCACAGCAGCCTCATCCAGGCTTGCGGCCCAGGCCTGGTCGATGCTCGCGGCGGCCTTGAGCACCAGGGCTTCGGCGCCATAAGCGCGGGCCGCGATATCGCCTATCGACAGTTCCACGTAGGGGTCGTCCACCGAGCGGCTGGCCGAGCTGTGCTTGATCGGCCGGGCGTGTTCGCGGGCGAAGCGGGTGGCATCTTCCAGTGCGTTGCGGGCGATGCCAGCCAGGACGGTGCCCAGGAACAGCTGCAGGAACGGCGTGACAATCGTGCGCTTGCCCTCCTCCACGGTACGCGGGCGAATGTCACTGGCCTCGACCTTCACATTGCGCAGGTGGGTGGTGCCGCTGGCGGTCAGGCGCTGGCCCATGGCATCGAAGTCGTCCACCAGTTCCAGGCCCTCGCGCTCGCGCGGCAGGATGAACGACACCGGCTGCTCGTCCTCGTCCAAGGCCACGGCGCTGACGTAGTCGGCGAACAGCGCGCCGGTGCTGTAGTACTTGCTGCCATTGGCGCGAAAGTGCTCGCCCTCGCGCACCAGCCGCGCCGCGATAGCGCCGTTGGCACCGCCCAATTCCCAGCCGGCGTTGCCGATCACCGCGCCGTCCAGGTAACGGGCGAACCAGCGCTCGCGCTCCTGCTCGGCGCCTTCGAGCCGCGACACCAGCAGGCCTTCGACGAAGGCGAAACCGGGGCGCAGGGCCTGTGCGACGTTGGAGTCGACTGCGGCAATCTGCAGCAGCAGCTCGATCACGTCGCTGACATTGCCACCGGGGCCGCCATATTGGGTGGGGATACGCACGGTGTACACACCGGCGGCGGCAAGCTGGGCCACGGCCTCGTGGGGCAGTTGTCGCTCACGCTCGCGTTGGGCGGCGCCCTCGCCGATGGCCGGTAGCAGGGCCGCGATGCGGGCTTTCAGCGCTGCGCTGCTGGTGGCTGGCGCCTGGGGCGTGAAGCGTTGGAAAGTCGTCATGGTTCAGTCCTTTAGGTACAGCATTCGAAAATGTTTGCACGATCTCTGTAGGAACCGGCTTGTCGGCGATAGCGCCAGTTCAGCCTGCTCAAGCGGTGCTGCCTGCCCCGGCCTCATCGCCGGCAAGCCGGCTCCCACAGGGGTACGGCGGTGGGCTTGTGAATCAGATGGCGATCTTGCGCAGGTACGGTCATGGTTCGGGCCTTTTTCAAACAGCATTCTCAAGGTGGGCATGGCCCCCTGTGGGAGCCGGCTTGCCGGCGATAGGGCCGGTACAGCTTGCACAACATGTACTGCCTGCCCCGGCCTCATCGCCGGCAAGCCGGCTCCCACAGGGGATGGCGGTGGGCCGTGAGTCAGATGGCGATCTTGCGCAGCAAGGGTCATGGTTCGGGCCTTGTTCAAACAGCATGCTCAGAGAGGGCACGGTCCCTTGTGGGAGCCGGCTTGCCGGCGATAGGGCCGGTACAGCCAACTCCCACAGAGAATGTCGGTGGGCCTTTGAGTCAGATGGCGATCTTCCAGAGCCGCGACTCGTCGAACAGGTCGAAAGCTTCGTGCTCCAGGTCCAGCGGTGGCACCACGAGTTCGGCACCACTACCAGGCAGCCTTGGCACGGCGCCGAGCAACCGCTGCGTGTATTCATGCGCAGGCCGCTCGAACAACTGCTCCACCGGCGCCTGCTCCACCACCTGGCCGTGGCGCATCACCAGCACGTCGTCGCTGACATGACGAATCACCCCCAGGTCATGGGAAATGAACAGGTAGGCCAGGCCCAGCTCGTCCTGCAGATCAGCCAGCAAATCGAGCACCTGGGCCTGCACCGACACATCCAGCGCCGAAACCGGTTCGTCGCAAATGATCAGCTTCGGCTCGCTGGCAATCGCCCGGGCAATCGCCACCCGCTGGCGCTGGCCGCCGGAAAGCTGCAACGGTCGGCGCTGCGCCAGCTCGGCCGGCAGGCGCACCTGGCCCAGCAGCACAGCAATGCGCGCCGGCCTGGCCGGCGCTTCGATGCCCGCCACCTGCAGCGCATCGTCGAGGATTTGCGCCACGCTCCAGCGCGGGTCGAACGAGCCCAGCGGGTCCTGGTAGATCACACTGATCTCGCGGCGCAACGGCCTGCGCAGTGCTTCCGTCACGGCGTTACCCGGGCGGTTCCAGGGCTGGCCGCGGTACAGCACCTCGCCTTCATCGGGCTGCAACAGGCCCAGGGCGATGCGCGCCACCGTGGTCTTGCCCGAGCCGGATTCGCCGACGATACCCAGCGTGCGCCCAGCGCGCAGGGTGAAATCGACACCCTGCACTACCTGCCGCAGCAGGCCGTCGGGGCCCAGGTAACGCTTGCCCAGGCCGCGCCCCTCCAGCAGCACATCGCTTTTGTGCCGGGGCTTGGGCTCACGTTTTACCCCTGCGCGCTCCGGTGACAACCGGCTGCCACGCGGGTGCTCGGCCGGCACCGCCGCCAGCAACGCCTGGGTGTACGGGTGGCGCGGCTGGCGCAGCACCTGCTGCATCGGCCCCTGCTCCACCACCTCGCCATGGCGCAGCACCACCACGTCATCGGCCAGTTGCGCGACCACCGCCAGGTCATGGCTGATGATCAACAGCGACGCGCCGCGGGCCTTGATCTGCTGGAACACTTCAAGAATCTGCGCCTGCACCGTCGCATCCAGGGCAGTGGTCGGCTCGTCGGCGATCACCAGCGCAGGGTCCAGCGCCAGCGCACTGGCAATCAGCGCACGCTGACGCAAGCCACCGGACAATTGCCCCGGGCGCTGCCGGGCACGCAAGGCCACATCCGGCACGCCGACCCGCTCCAGCAACGCGTGCACCCGCGCCGCACGGCTGTGTCGGTCACCGTACTGGTGCGCCTGCAGCACTTCGAGAATTTCCTTGCCCACCGGCCGCAGCGGGTCGAGCGACACCAGCGCATCCTGCAGCACGAAGCCGATGTCCTTGCCGCGCACCGCGCGCCACTGGCGCTCGCTCAGGTCGAGCAGGTTGTGCCCGCCGAAACTCGCCTGGCGGGCGCGCACCTGCGCACCCCGCCCGGCCAGGCCCACCAGGCTGCGGGCACTGACGCTCTTGCCCGAGCCCGACTCACCCACCAACGCCACGCAGCGCCCCGGTTGCAGGGTGAAAGACAAATCACGGACCACACTGCGGCCTTCGAAAGCCACGGTCAGCCCCTCGACGATCAAGGTCTTGTCGCTCATGGCAGGCGGCCCTCCAGGCGTTGTTGGATGTAGCGGCCAGTTACCGTGGTGGCCAGCGTGGTCAGGACGATGAACAAACCGGGGAAGAAGGTCAGCCACCAGGCATTGGCAATGAAGTCGCGGCCCATCGACAGCATGGTCCCCCACTCCGGCGCCGGCGGCCGCGCGCCCAGGCCCAAAAAGCTCAGCGCCGAGGCCCAGACGATGGCCTGGCCGACGCCCATGGTCAGCGTCACCACCAGCGGGCGCATGGCATTGGGCAGCAACTGGCGCAGGACGATGCGCGAGGTCGGGTGGCCGAGCGCGCGGGCGGCTTCGATGTAACCGGCATTGCGCACCGCCAGCACCTGGCCGCGCACCATGCGCGCATAGCCCGGCGCGCCACCCAGCCCGGTGGCGACGATCAGCGGGCCGACGCCGCTGCCGAACACCGCCACGAACAACAGCGCCAGCACCAGGCTGGGGAATGCGAACAGCACCTCCAGCAGCCAACCCACCGCCCGGTCCACGCGCGCCCCACCCAAGCCGCCGAGCAGCCCCAGGGCAATGGCGATAGCCATCGAGATGGCCGTGGCCGCCACGCCGATCAGCAGGCTCTGACGGGCGCCGTGGATGATCCGCGCAAAGATGTCGCGGCCCGACTGGTCGGTGCCCAGCCAATGTACCCAGCTGGGCGGCTGGAACGCCTCGCGCGGCACGATGGCCAGCGGGTCGATGCGGGTGAACAGCCCCGGCAGCAACGCCGCCAGCACCAGCGCCAGCAAAAACAGGATCGAAAGGCTGGCGCCCAGCGGCGGCAGGCTCAGGTACCGTTGCCGGCGCACGGGCGTCAAGGCCCGGCCCAAGGTCAGGTCAGTCATGCTGCAGCCTCCTGTTGCCGAGGGTCGATCCACTGGTACAGCAGGTCGACCAGAATGTTGGCCAGCACGTAGCCGGCAGCCACCACCAGGCTGATGCCGATCACCAGCGGCAGGTCCTGCAGTTGAACGGCCTGATACAGCTGTCGGCCGATGCCCTTGCGCGAGAAGATCACCTCGCACACCACCGCGCCGCTGATCAGCGCGCCGATGGCCCAGCCCGACAGCGCCACACCGGGCAGCAAGGCATGGCGCAGGGCATGCTTGAAACGCACCGCCAGGTCGCTCAGGCCGCGGGTTCGCGCCGTCAGTACGAAAGGCTGCTCGAGGGTCAGCTCCAGGGATTCGCGAGTCACCTGGGCAATGAAGCCTGCCAACGGAATAGCCAGTGAAAAAGCCGGCAACACCAGGCTGGCCAAGCTATCGCTACCCGCCGGCGGGAACCAGCGCAGGCCGAAGGCGAACACTGCCAGCAGCACCACACCGAGCCAGAAGTGCGGCAACGATGCGCTCACGGTTTCCAGCAACGAAGCCACGCCGCCGATCAAACGGCCACGGCCGGCGGTGACCACCGTCAGCAACAGCACCAGCAACCAGGCCAGCACCAGTGCCGCCACGGTCAGCTCGAACGTGGCGCCGCCCTGCTCGCCCAGCACCCGCGTTACCGGCAGGTGCTGCGAGTAGGACATGCCCAGGTCACCCTGCAGCAGGCGCCCGAGGTAGAGCACGTATTGCACCGCCAACGGCTTGTCGAGGCCGAACTCCTGGCGTGCGGCTTCGATGGCTTCGGGCGAAGGGTTGCCTGTGGTGCCGCCGAGAATTGCCAGCACCGGGTCGCCCGGCATCAGGCGCAAGGCGAAGAAGGTCAGCGTTGCCACCGCCCACAGCACCAGCACACCGCCGGCCAGGCGGATGCCCGCGCGTCGGCCCAGCGCGGCCAGCCGCTCACGGCGCGGGTCGGTCACGGCGAGGGTTGTCGAAGTCATTTGTTCACCCATGCGTCATAGAGGTAGGTCACCGCCAGCGAAGGCTCCAGGCGCACGCCGTGGGCGGTCTTGTAGATGCCCAGGCGGGTGCTTTGCGGGTAGGTGGTGAGTTGCAGGTATTGCGCCGCTGCCTGCTGCTGCGCCAGGTAATAACGCTGCCGGCGCAGTTCGGCGTCTTGCGTGGCCAGGGCGCTGTCGAGCAAGGCGTCGAAGCCTGTGTCGGCGTAGCCGGAGGAGTTCTGGTGGTAGCCACCCACCCCGGCCGGCTGGACGAAGGCACTGGTGAAAATGATGCGCAGCACGTCGGGGGTGTTGGTGTTCCAGTAGCCGGTGCGGATGTCGTAGTCCCACGCGGCCTGACGGCTGGTGACCTGGGCGTCGCTCATCTGGTCGAGCACCAGCTCGATGCCGACCTGGCGCGTGGTGGCTTGCACCTGCTCCCACAGGGTGAGCTCCGACGGCGGCGTGCGCGCGCCAATCAGCACCACCGCGCGCAGGCGCTGGCCGCCCTTGGTGCGGTAGCCCTCGCTGTCGCGGCTGGTCCAGCCGGCTTCGTCGAGCAGCGCGGCGGCGCGTGCCGGGTCGTAATCCTGGCTGCGCTCGAAGTCGCCGCTGTAAAACGGCGTGGCCACGCTGAGCGGCCCCCCGGAGCGCGGGAACTCGCCGAAGTACACGCTTTTGAGCGCGCCCTCGACATCGGCGCTGCGCACCAGTGCCTCGCGCACGCGGATATCGTCGAACGGCGCCCGGCGCAGGTTGAAGGTGCCGTTGGTGGGGTTGCCCGGGCGCTGGGCGATGATCAGGTCCACGTCGGGGTTGCGCCGCGCTGCCTCGTGCGATTCCGGCGGCAGCGCCTCGATCACGTCAACCTCACCGGCCTGCAGCGAGGCGAAGCGCACCGACGGTTCCTGGATGAACTTCCAGACGATACGCGCAAGATACGCCGGCCCTTGATGCTGCGCGGTCGGCGGCGCCCAGTTGTAGTCCGGGTTGCGTACCAGCTCCACCTGGTTCTGCCGGTCCCATCGCACCACCTTGAACGGCCCGCTGCCGACCGGGCTTTCGCAGTTTTCGTCACGGCTGCGAGCCAGCGCGGTGGGCGACTGGATGCCGAGAAAGCCTTGCGCCAGCACTTCCAGGAAGGCTGCATAGGGCGTGGCCAGCGTGACTTCGGCGGTGTAGTCGTCTAGCACCTTGGTGCTTCGATACTGGCGGATATAACCCCCGGCGGTGCTGGACTGGGTCTTGGGGTTGGCCATGTGATCGAGGTTGGCCTTGACCGCCTCGGCATTGAACGGCGTGCCATCGGTGAAATGCACGTCGCGGCGCAGGTGGAAGGTATAGCGCAGGCCGTCAGCGGAGACCTCCCAGCGGCTGGCCAGCCAGGGGCCGATCTGGCCGTGGCTGTCCATCGACACCAGCGAGTCGAGGTACTGCTGGGCGACGAACACCTGGGGCATGTCGCCGGCCACGTGCGGGTCGAGGCAGGTGGGTTCCCGGTCGGTGGCGTACACCAGCGTACCGCCGTGGATCGGCTGGGTGCTTTGCGCCGCGTGCTGCTCGGCACGCTCGCAGCCGACCAGGGCCAGCACGGCGCAGAGCGGGATCAGGGGGAGGATGGGTAGGTTCAAGGTCGCTCCTGCGGGGACTGGGCTTTGATAGCCCTGTTGCAGGAGTTGTGCCGGGTTCAACGGCTTGATTTTGCTGGGGTTTGGCGGATGGATGGTGCTGGTGGGAGGGCAAAGTGTGTGAGGGGTGTTGGCAGGCGGACAGTGCCTCGTCTGATCGAGCGCCGCACGCGCGGCGCTCGATCTCTGCTACGCAACAACGATCAAGGCAGGCATCAACCTGCCCTGCCCGTTACAACACCGGCTTGCGCGCCGCGCCACTGCGCCGCTTGGCCATCGCCGCCAGGCGCACTGCTACGTTCGCCGCACCGTATCCGGCATAGCCACCTTTGCGCTGGATGATCTCGAAGAAGAAGCGGTCCTCGAACGACTCGGTATACACGTGGAACAGCTCGCCGCCCTGGGCATCACGGTCGTACAGCACGTTGTAGTACGCCAGTTCGCTGAGGAACTCGTCGTCGAAATCAAAACGCGCCGCCAGGTCGTCGTAGTAGTTGAGCGGGATCTCCAGCAGGGGTACGCCCGCTTCCTTGGCGCGCGCCACTTCCTTGAAGATATCTGCACAATCGAAGGCGATGTGGTGCACGCCGGAGCCACGATAGCTGGACAACGCATGGGCTATCGCGGTGTTGCGGTTTTCCGAGATGTTCAGCGGCAAACGCAGGCTGCCGCACTGGCTGCGCAGGGCGCGGCTTTTTACCAGGCCGTAAGGGTCGGGCAGCACCACTTCGTCATCGGCGGCGAAGTCGAACAGGCTCTTGTAGAACAGCACCCAGCTGTCCAGCGACTCGGCCGGCAGGGCCAGGGCCATGTGGTCGATGCGCTGCAGGCCGCCGGTGGCGGTGGCGGCCGGGTCCAGGCGGAAGTCGGTGTCGTACAGCGACGGGCCTTCCTTGCCCTGCTCCACCAGGTAGATCAGGCTACCGTCCGGGGCGCGCACGGCAGGCACTTCGCATTCATTGGGGCCGACCAGGCCGCGGAACGGCTGGCCGCGCAAATCGGTGGCGCGCTGCAGCGCGGCGTGTTCGTCCTTGACCCGCAGCGCGGTGGCGCACAACGACGGGCCGTGGGCCTCGAAGAAGTTGTGGCCTAAGGAGTACGGCTCGGCATTGAGGACGATATTGATATCGTTCTGGCGCAGCAGGCGCACGTCCTTGCTGCGGTGCTTGCCGGCATCGGCAAAACCCAAGCGCTTGAGCCAGCCGCCCAGGCGCGCGCCGACGGCCTCGTCGACGGCAAATTCAAGGAACTCCACGCCATCATAGGCACTGGCGGCGGGCGGTGCGAACAGCACGCCCGGCTCGATGGCGGTGCCTTCCTGCTGCAGGCGCAGGCGGGTCTGCTCTTCGAGGTACAGCAGCGAACGCAGGCCATCGGCGGCGTTCTGCCGCGGTGGTGCGGCGCGGAAGCCGTCGTTGAAGATTTCCAGCGACAGCGGGCCGCGGTAGCCGGTGGCGAGGATGGGCGCGAGGAAACCGGCCAGGTCCATTTCACCTTGGCCTGGGAAGCAGCGGAAATGGCGGCTCCACTCCAGCACGTCCATGGCCAGGATCGGCGCGTCGGCCATCTGCACGAAGAAGATCTTGTCGCCGGGGATGTCGCGGATCGCCGCCGGGTCACCCTTGAGCGACAGGGTGTGGAAGCTGTCGAGGATCACCCCCAGCGCCGGGTGGTCGGCCTGGCGCACCAGGTTCCACACTTGCTGGTAGGTGTTGACGTGGCGGCCCCAGGCCAAGGCTTCGTAGCCGATGCGCAGGCCGCGTTTGCCCGCGTGTTCGCCGAGCAGGCGCAGGTCGTCCACCAGCAGTTGTTCTTCACCCAGCGCGTCGGCCTGCACGTTGCTGCACACCAGCACCAGGTCGGTGCCCAGCTCTTGCATCAGGTCAAACTTGCGCTCGGCGCGGTCGATGTTCTTTTGCAGGCGATCGCGGCGGCAGCCTTCGAAATCGCGAAACGGCTGGAACAGGGTGATGGCGATGCCCAGGTCGGCGCACATCTGCCGCACTTCGCGGGGGCTGCCGGCATAGTAGAGCAGATCATTCTCGAAGATCTCGACGCCGTCGAAACCGGCGGCGGCGATGGCTTCGAGCTTTTCCGGCAGGGTGCCGCTCAAGGACACGGTGGCTATCGAACGCTGCATGGTGGGGTTCCTTGTTATTGGAAAAGGCAACAAACCGAACCTCGACGGGTTCCTGGCATGTTCAATTATTCGCAGGTAAAGTCGCGCCAGCAATCACTTTGTACGGAACGGTTAGTTTTGCGTTCGATTACCGCACAAAACCCGTTTTGGCGAATTGATTCACTGCCACCCGTGGGCAACCATGGGATCAGACGCAGGCACACCGACCGCCCTTTTCTGCCCAGATAGCCGTTCGGCGCAGCCCGCGCGTACAAGCCCAACGCCACGACATAATAAGTTCAATAAAACGGGTACCGACCTATGCAAACCTCAATCGCCTTGCAACCCGCACCTGCTCGTTCGTCCTCCCTTGGCAGACTCCGCCTGCGACCGTCCGTTCATTAAGCGCACCGAAAACTCCCGATAGCGATCGCACACCCACCGGCCGCCGCCCGACGGCGCCTGCTGTGCGGCGACCAACAAAAACAACGGAGACAACGATGGCCCACTCCAGCTCTCAAGCCAAGAAAGCGACCGCCAGCGGATGGATAGGCTCGGCACTCGAGTACTACGACTTTTTCATCTATGCCCAGGCTGCAGCACTGATTTTCCCGCAGATCTTCTTCCCTAACACCGACCCCAAGATGGCCATCATCGCTTCGCTGGCTACTTACGGCGTGGGCTACCTGGCCCGCCCGGTCGGCGCCTTCGTGCTCGGCCACTGGGGTGATACCCGCGGCCGCAAGAACGTCCTGCTGCTGTGCATGTTCCTGATGGGCCTGTCGACCATGGCCGTCGGCCTGTTGCCGACTTACCACGACATCGGCCTGCTCGCCCCCGCCTTGCTGGTCGTGCTGCGCCTGGTTCAGGGCTTTGCGGTGGCCGGTGAAATTTCCGGGGCCAGCTCGATGATCATGGAGCACGCACCGTTCGGCCGCCGCGGCTACTACGCAAGCTTTACCTTGCAGGGCGTGCAGGCCGGCCAGGTTCTGGCGGCGGCGGTGTTCCTGCCACTGGCGTACTTCATGCCCAGCGAAGCCTTCAACGACTGGGGCTGGCGTATTCCGTTCCTGATGAGTGCGGTGGTGCTGATTGCAGGTTTCATCATCCGTAAGGAAGTGCACGAAACCCCGGCGTTCGTGAAGGAAGAAAAACAGGACAAAGTTGCCAAGTCGCCAATCAGCGAGGCCTTCCGCCACAGCTGGAAGCACATGGTGCTGGTGATGTTCATGGCGTTGATGAACGTGATCCCGGTTGTCGCCACCATCTTCGGTGCAGCCTACGCGGTGCAACCGGCCTACGGCATCGGCTTCGACAAGAGCGTGTACTTGTGGATCCCGGTGGTGGGCAACATCGTTGCGGTGCTGGTGATCCCCTTTGTCGGCAACCTTTCGGACAAGATCGGCCGTCGCCCGACCATGATCGCCGGTTGCTTGGGCTCGGGCCTGCTGGCCTTCGTTTATCTGTATGCGATCAGCATTCAGAACGTGCCACTGGCCTTTGCGGCGTCCATCGTGATGTGGGGCATGGTCTACCAGGGCTATAACGCGGTGTTCCCAAGCTTCTACCCTGAGCTGTTCCATACCCGCTACCGCGTGTCGGCCATGGCCATCGCGCAGAACGTCGGTACCATGCTGACCGCCATGCTGCCTGCGCTGTTCGCCCTGGTGGCCCCTCCGGGTTCGGACAACATCCCGCTGGTGGTGGGTGGCCTGGCGTTCTTCATTACCTGCGTGTGTGCACTGGCGGCGTATATCGCGCCGGAGACGCATCGCCTGGCGATGGAAGACCTGGGTAATCCGCAGGCCAAGCCAATGGAGAAGGAAGCGTTTGAAGCGAGCCGCAAGGGTAGCTTTCAGGCTGTGAGCAACTGATAGACCGTACGGGGCTGCCTTGCAGCCCATTCGCGGGGCAAGCCCGCTTGTATGGTAGGGCCGCCTCAGTCTCTGTGGGAGCGGGCTTGCCCCGGGTACAAACCGAAGACATCGTTTACATTTCAAACCGGGAACATGGTTTACAGGCTAATACGCATGATCAGGA
>NZ_JBIBEB010000035.1:0-14909 GCF_042902325.1 Pseudomonas sp. NPDC012596
GCTAACAACTATGGCCTATCAGGCCATGGCACGTTGCAACAAATGTAGGAGCGGGCTTGCCCGCGATGCGCCGCGCGGGCGGCGCTCGATCTCAAAGGCGCTGAAGATCTCAAGGCAAGCGCTTCGCGGGCGGCGCTCGATCTCATGGGCGCCAACCCACTCAAGGCATACGCCAGCAGACACCGCATAGCCCCAACCATTACCCTAACCGTAACGATCAACCCCCCAGCTTGATTGATCCCCCACCCACCCCAGCCCTACTGTGCCCCCACGACAGCGAACCCGTGGAGTCACCCATGACCATAACGAAGAATCCACCGCCGCAGTGGTCCAGGCGGCGCGCCGAGAAGCAGCGCCGCCTGGACCGGGTCAAACACCTGGCCGACGGTGTGGTGCTGCCCACCGAGCGCATTGTCGAAGCGCTGGAACTGTTGATTGCCCCCGGTGACCGGGTGGTACTCGAAGGCAACAACCAGAAGCAGGCCGACTTCCTCTCGCGTTCGCTGGCCAAGGCCGACCCCGAGCGCCTGCACGACCTGCACATGATCATGCCCAGTGTCAGCCGCGCCGAGCACCTGGACCTGTTCGAGCGCGGCATAGCCCGTAAGCTCGACTTTTCCTTCGCCGGCCCGCAGAGCCTGCGCATCGGCCAGTTGCTGGAAGACGGCCTGCTCGAAGTTGGCGCCATCCACACCTACATCGAACTGTATTCACGCCTGCTGGTGGACCTGATCCCCAACGTCACCCTGGTGGCCGGCTTCATGGCCGACCGTGACGGCAACCTGTATACCGGCCCCAGCACCGAGGACACCCCGGCGCTGGTCGAGCCCGCAGCCTTCAGCGATGGCCTGGTGATCGCCCAGGTCAACCAGCTGGTGGACCGCGTAGACGACCTGCCGCGCGTGGATATTCCGGCGTCCTGGGTGGACTTTGTGGTGGTCGCCGACCAGCCGTTCTACATCGAGCCGCTGTTCACCCGTGACCCGCGCCATATCAAGCCCGTGCATGTACTGATGGCGATGATGGCGATCCGTGGCATCTATGAAAAACACCAGGTGCAGTCGCTCAACCACGGGATTGGCTTCAACACTGCTGCCATCGAGCTGATCTTGCCAACCTATGGCGAGTCGCTGGGCCTGAAAGGCAAGATCTGCCGCAACTGGACCCTCAACCCGCACCCGACACTGATCCCCGCCATCGAAACCGGCTGGGTCGAAAGCGTGCACTGCTTCGGCACTGAACTGGGCATGGAGGACTACATCGCCCAGCGCCCGGACGTGTTCTTCACCGGCCGCGACGGCTCGCTGCGCTCCAACCGCATGATGTGCCAGCTGGCCGGGCAGTACGCGGTCGACCTGTTCATCGGCGCCACTTTGCAAGTCGATGGCGATGGCCATTCCTCGACCGTCACCCGGGGCCGCCTGGCGGGCTTCGGCGGCGCCCCGAACATGGGCCACGACCCCCGCGGCCGGCGCCATGCCACCCCGGCCTGGCTGGACATGACCGTGCCCGACACCCTGCTCGAACGCGGCCGCAAGCTGGTGGTGCAGATGGTCGAGACCTACCAGGAAGGCGGCAAACCCACCTTCGTCGAGACGCTCGATGCAGTCGAGGTGGCGAAGAAAGCTGGCATGCCGCTGGCACCGGTGATGATCTACGGCGACGACGTCACCCACCTGCTCACCGAGGAAGGCATCGCCTACCTCTACAAAGCCCGCAGCCTGGAGGAGCGCCAGCAGATGATCGCCGCCGTGGCCGGCGTCACCGCCATCGGCTTGCGCCACGACCCTAAGGACACCTTGCGCTTGCGCCAGCAAGGCCTGGTGGCCCTGCCCGAAGACCTCGGCATCCGCCGCACCGACGCCAGCCGCGAACTGCTCGCCGCACGCAGCATCGCCGATTTGGTCGACTGGTCCGGTGGCCTGTACAACCCGCCCGCACGGTTCAGGAGCTGGTAATGAAAGCACTCAACCTGCAACCCTTGCCGCTGGCCGATCACCTTGCCGACCTGGCAGTGGAGGCGCTGATCGACGAAGCCGACCTGTCGCCCAAGCCCGGCCTGGTAGACCGCCGCAGCAGCGGCGCGCACAGCGACATGAGCCTGGCCCTGATGCATGCCTCGGCGCTGGCCCTGTGGCCCTGCCTGCGGCAGATGGCCGAGGCAGCACAGGCCCATGGTGAAATCGGCGTGCCGCTGCGTGCCGCCCTGGGCCGCATCGGCCGTGAAGGCGAGGCGGCCATGCTGACGGCTACCGCTGGCGTGAACACCCATCGCGGCGCGATCTGGGCGCTTGGCCTGCTGGTCGCGGCCCGCGCCCTGGATGCTCAGGCCGACCCCATCACCCTAGCCGCACGCGCCGGCCGCATCGCCCTGATCGACGACCCGGCCGCCGCGGTGCAAGACAGCCACGGCACCCAGGTACGCCGCCGTTACGGTGCCAGCGGTGCCCGCGAGCAAGCGCAACAAGGTTTTCCCGCCGTCATTGAACACGGCCTGCCACAACTGCGCCGCAGCCGCGCCATGGGTGCCGGCGAAAACCACGCACGGCTCGATGCCTTGCTGGCGATCATGGCCGCACTCAGCGACACCTGCGTGCTTTGGCGCGCCGGCCGCGAAGGCCTGCAAACGCTGCAGCAGGGTGCCCGCGATGTGCTTGCGGCCGGTGGCAGTGCCACGCTCGCAGGCCGTCGCCAACTGCGCCTGCTGGACGCCCGACTGCTGCAACTCAACGCCTCACCGGGCGGCGCCGCCGATTTGCTGGCTGCCTGCCTGTTCCTCGACAAAGCCGGGAGCCTGTGACATGGAAACCCTGAACTTTCAATTCCCGGCCGCCGAGCCTGGCCGTGGCCGCACCCTGGTGGGCTGCGTCAGCTCCGGTGACCTGGAAGTGCTGATCGAACCCGGCACTGCCGGCCACCTGCAAATCCAGGTCGTCACCTCGGTCAACGGCAGCGGCGCGCGCTGGGGCCAGCTGTTCCAGCGGCTGTTCGAAGGCCGCCAGTGGCCGGCGGTGAAGATCGACATCCATGATTTCGGCGCCACCCCTGGCGTGGTACGCCTGCGCCTGGAGCAAGGCTTCGAGGAGATCGCCCATGACTGATACCGAACGCCTGCTGCGCAGCCGCAGCTTCGTCGAACTGGGTGCGCGCCAGCGCGCCCGCGCCTTGCTCGACCCGGGCAGCTTCCGCGAGCTGCTGGGGCCGTTCGACCGTTTGATGTCGCCGTGGCTGCCGCGTCAGGGCATCGTGCCCCAGGCTGACGACGGCGTGGTCATCGCCCAAGGCCTGCTGGGCGGTCGCCGCACAGTCATTGCCGCCATCGAAGGTGCGTTCCAGGGCGGCAGCATGGGTGAAGTCGGCGGTGCCAAGATTGCCGGTGCGCTGGAACTGGCCATTGAAGACAACCGCAACGGCATACCGACCTGCGCCGTGCTGCTGCTGGAAACCGGCGGCGTACGCCTGCAGGAGGCCAACCTCGGCCTGGCGGCGATTGCCGAAATCCAGGCCGCGATCGTCGAGCTGCGTAGCCATCAACCGGTCATCGGCCTGGTCGCAGGCGCCGTCGGCTGCTTCGGCGGCATGTCCATCGCTGCCGGCCTGTGCAGCCACTTGCTGGTCACCCGCGAAGCGCGCCTGGGCCTCAACGGCCCGCAGGTGATCGAGCAGGAGGCTGGTATCGGCGAATACGACGCCAAGGACCGCCCGTTCATCTGGAGCCTGACCGGGGGTGAACAGCGCCACGCCAGCGGCCTGGTGGACGGCTACGTGGCCGATGACGTCGACGACATTCGCCAGCAGCTGTTGCAGCTGCTCGATGCCCCCAGTGCCGATCGCGCAGGCCGCCATACCTGGTACCGCGAACGGCTTGCGAGCCTTGGCGCCGACTGCCCGCAACTGGACGCCGCCGCCGTGCGTGCCCTTTACCAAGGAGAAACCCCATGAACCGCGCCCTGAACTGGCTGCCGGGCCTGGCCGGTGGTGAAGCACTGCCGGGTTACCCCGCGTCACTGCGGGTCATTGACGGCGAACTGGACAACCGCCTGGCGCGCTTCATCGCCGTCGTGCCGGATGCACACAACCCGTTCCCCCGCGCGCGCACTGGTGAGGTGGGCCTGCTCGAGGGCTGGGGCCTGGCCAAAGCGGTGAGCGAGGCAGTCGAACTGGACCGCGACGGCGAGAAACGCGCCATCGTCGCAGTCATCGATGTCCCCAGCCAGGCATACGGCCGCCGCGAGGAGGCCTTGGGCATCCACCAGGCCCTGGCCGGCGCGGTGCAGGCCTATGCCCAGGCACGCCTGGCCGGGCACCCGGTGATCGGCCTGCTGGTGGGCAAGGCCATGTCCGGCGCCTTCCTGGCCCACGGTTACCAGGCCCAGCGGCTGATCGCCCTGGACGACAGCGGGGTGATGGTGCACGCGATGGGCAAAGCCGCCGCCGCGCGCATTACCTTGCGCAGTGTCGAACAGCTCGAAGCCCTGGCCGCCGAAGTGCCGCCGATGGCATATGACCTGGCCAGCTATGCCTCGCTCGGCCTGTTGTGGCGGCGCTTGAGTGTGGAAAACGCCGATACCCCAGGCCCAGCCGACCTGGCCCAGGTGCGGGCCTGCCTGGCCGAAGCCGTGCGCGATATCGGCACCTCCACCGACCTGTCGGCGCGCCTGAATGGCGAACACCGCAACGCGTCCCGCGAAGTGCGTGCGCGCTTGCGCAGCCAATGGCAGGAGGCCTGAGATGAACGCCCCGCAGCCACATGACCTGCTCTGGGGGATGCCCCCGGCTGCGTTGCCCGCCGATGCCCCTGCCTGGGCCGCGCAGGTACTGGCGGCCGGGCAGCCTGTGGTGGTGCGGCGTGCGCGCTACGCCGCAGGTTGGTTAGCGGTGGGCGTGCGTGGGCAAGGGCGGGCGCAGCGCCTGGGCGTGCAAATGCGCCTGGCCGATGTTCGCCTGCAGGCAAGCCCCGAGGCGCTGCGCTGGCAGGGCGACAGCCTTTGGCCTGCGCTGCGGGCACTGGCCAGCGTGGCCCCGGTGCTCGATGCCAGCGGGCTGGCGTGGGGGCCGACGGGCGGGGTGGGTTATCAGCTGGCCACCGGGGTGAATGTGCTGCACGCCGCCAGCGACCTGGATCTGGTACTGCGCGCACCCGAGCCTGTCACCCGGGCCAAGGCGCGTGAGCTGCTGGATATCCTCGATTGCGGCCCTTGCCGCATCGATGTGCAGCTGGAAACCCCTGCAGGCGCCATTGCCTTGCGCGAATGGGCCGGCGCGGCGCGGCGCGTACTGCTCAAGTCGGCGCTTGGTGCCCAGTTGGTAACCGACCCCTGGGCCCTGCTGGAGCACGCAGCGTGAGTAGCCTGTTCGCTTTCCCTGGCCAGGGCGCCCAGCAGGCTGGCATGTTGCATCGCCTGCCCGAAGGCTCGACAGCATTGCTGGAGGAGGCCAGCGACAGCCTCGGTGAACAGGTGCTGGCGCTGGACAGCCAGGCGGCCTTGCAGTCCACCCGCGCCGTGCAGCTGTGCCTGCTGCTGGCAGGTGTGGCCTGGGCGCGTTGGCTGATGCAGCGCAGCCCGGCGCCCGACTACGTGGCAGGCCTGTCGATTGGCGCCTATCCCGCCGCAGTCGCAGCAGGCGCGCTGGGTTTTGCCGATGCCGTGCGGCTGGTGGCCTTGCGCGGTGAGCTGATGCAGCGCGCCTACCCGCAAGGCTACGGCATGACCGCCGTCAGCGGCCTGGACCTGGCCAGCATCGAGCGCCTGCTGGCCGAGGTGGGCGGCGAGGTGTACCTGGCCAACCTCAACAGCGACAACCAGATCGTCATCGCCGGCAGCGACACCGCCATGGCCGAAGTCGCGGCCAAGGCGCGCAGCCTTGGCCAGGGTGTGGCCCGACGCCTGGCTGTCAGCGTGCCGTCCCATTGCCGTTTGCTCGACGGCCCGGCCGCCGAGCTGGCCGAAGCGTTCGCCAACGTTGCCCTGCGGCGCCCGCGCATCACGTACCTGAGCGGCAGCAGCGCACGGCCGATCTTCGACCCGCAACGCCTGCGTGCCGACCTGGCCGGCAACATGGCCAGGCTTGTGGACTGGCGTGCTACGTTGCGCACTGCCTATGAACGCGGCGTGCGCCTGCACCTTGAAATACCGCCTGGCAGCGTGCTCAGCGGCCTCGCCCGCCCGGTTTTCGAACAGGGCAGGGTACTGGCCATCGACGCCACCCGCCCGGACACCGTCGACGCGCTGTTGCGCCAGGAGGTGGCCGACAAGCGATAACGGCGCTGCAACTCGAAGGACAACAACAAACAACTTCGATACAAGCTGAGGACAACAACAATGATCATTTATGGTGTGGCTCTGCTGGCCGTGTGCACGCTTGCCGGCGTCATCGTCGGCGACTTCCTGGGCGTGCTGCTGGGCGTCAAATCCAATGTGGGCGGGGTCGGCATCGCCATGATCCTGCTGATCTGCGCAAGGCTGTACATGCACCGGCATGGCGGCATGAGCAAGGAGTGCGAATTCGGGGTCGGCTTCTGGGGCGCCATGTACATCCCGGTGGTGGTGGCCATGGCCGCCCAGCAGAACGTGGTTACTGCCCTGCACGGCGGGCCGGTGGCGCTGCTGGCCGCGGTCGGCGCGGTGCTGGTGTGCGGCCTGACCATCGCCGTGATCAGCCGCAGCCACCGCGGCGAACCCCTGCCGGCACTCGATGCGCCCCCCACCAGCCCTGCGCAGGTAGCCCCTGCAGGAGGTCGCTGACATGTGGCCACTCATTGACAATGCCCTGGAACACAACGGCCTGATCACCGCTTTTGCGGTGGTGGGCGGGATCATGTGGTTGTCGGTACTGCTGTCGAAGTACCTGACCTTCGGCCGCGTGCATGGCTCGGCCATCGCCATCGTCATCGGCCTGGTGCTGGCCTGGGTCGGTGGCACCGTGACCGGTGGGCAGAAGGGCCTGGCCGACATGGCGCTGTTCTCGGGCATCGGCCTGATGGGCGGGGCCATGCTGCGCGACTTTGCCATCGTCGCCACGGCGTTCGAGGTGCAGGCCACCGAAGCGCGCAAGGCCGGCATGATCGGCGCGATCGCGCTGCTGCTGGGCACCGTGCTGCCGTTCATGGTCGGTGCCGGGGTGGCCTATGCGTTCGGTTACCGTGATGCGGTGAGCATGACCACCATCGGTGCGGGTGCGGTGACGTACATCGTCGGGCCGGTGACGGGGGCGGCACTGGGTGCGAGTTCCGATGTGATGGCGCTGTCGATAGCCACCGGGTTGATCAAGGCGATCCTGGTCATGGTATTCACGCCGGTATCGGCGCGCTTGCTGGCGCTGGACAACCCGCGTTCGGCGATGGTGTTTGGTGGCTTGGCCGGGACGGTGTCCGGCGTGACGGCGGGGCTGGCGGCGACGGATCGGCGGTTGGTGCCATATGGGGCGCTGACGGCGACCTTCCATACCGGGTTGGGTTGCTTGATGGGGCCTTCGATTCTGTATTTCTGTGTTCGAGGGCTGGTGGGCTGACCCACCCTGGGGCTGCTGTGCAGCCCATCGCCGGCAAGCCGGCTCCCACAGGTACAGCAGCGTCTTCAAGGCTGTGATGATACCTGGATTACCCCAAGGGTTGGATTGGTGTCCAACTTCCGGGGGCAGCCCATACCTGTGGGAGCCGGCTTGCCGGCGATAGGGCCACCTCAATTCTCGCGGCTGTACATCCTGCATTCAGCCAACAAAGCCAATAAATTCGGCTCCCGCTCCCGGGCCTTCAGAAACACCACCCCGATATGCTGCTGCAACCGATACCTTGCCTGCAGCGCAATCAGCTTCACGCGGTTCTCGTACACCGCCGCAATCCGCCCGGGCAGCAAGGCAAAGCCCACCCCCGAACTGACCATGCTCAGTAGGGTGAAGATGTCATTCACCTGCATCGCCACCTTCGGCTCGAACCCCGCCTGCTGGAACACCCGGGCGCCATCGCGGTGGGTGGCAAAGCCTTGGGTCAGGGTAATGAAGGTGGAGTCGGCAAGGTCCGCCAGGTCGACTTCCTGTTGCTCGGCGAACGGTGAGTCGGTGGGCACGGCCAGGAAGATATCATCGGAGAACAACGGCAACTGCTCGCAGGCAGGGTCGGCCACGCTCTCGTCCAGCGATACCAGCATCGCTTCCAGTTCATGGTTCTTCAGGCGCTGCAGCAAGTCGACGTTCGAGCCCAGGGTCAGGTCGATGTTGAGCTCGCTGCGCCGCAGCTTCAGGCCCATCACCAGCTTCGGCACGGTCTTGACGGTCAGCGAATACAGCGCCCCCAGGCGGAAACGCTCGGCGTAAAAACCGGCCGCCTCGCGCGTCTGGCGCACCATCTGTTCGGCATCCTGGATCAGCTGGCGGGCTTTCTTTTCCAGCACATAGGCGCTTTCCAACGGTATCAGCTGGCGGCCCTCGTGCTTGAACAGCGGGCAGCGCAGGGCGCTTTCCAGCGAATGGATGGCCCGGTGCACGCTGACCGCGCTGGTAGACAATTCGGCGGCGGCGCGGCCGAGGTTGCCGCTGCGCATGAAGGCGAGAAAAGTCTCGAGCTTTTTCAGGGTCAATTCTTCGTCGATCAGCATGGCAGGGCCCTGAAATGGAGGTGCTGCAGAGCATGCCACAACCTCACCCCGAAGGGTGATGGCCGGCCCTGGCAACCCATGCAAGAATCCCAGCCATGACCACCCTGGCATGGGACCACGACAATGAGCAAAGACCGGCTGAAATCGCCCGACTGGTACGCGCAGATGGCCCGTGTCATCGACGCCCAGGGCACGCCGGGCTTCGTCGACGCGCTGTTCGCTGCGCTCAGGCTGCTTGCCCCGTGCCAGGCCATCACCGTGTTTCTCTACCCGCGCAAGGGCCTGCCTTCGGCGCTGTTCGTCAAGGACGAGGAAGGGCCGTGGCTGCCGGAAGGCAACGTGCAGCGCTACCTTGAAGGCTATTACCTACTGTGCCCGTTCTATCGGGCCTGCATGGATGGCGTGGCGGCCGGCTGTTACCGGCTGAGCGACGTGGCGCCCGACCACTTCAAACGCAGCGAGTATTACCTGGCCTTCTACCAGCACGCGCACATGGAAGACGAGCCGAACTTCATCGTCCCGCTGGACGAAGACCTGACCATCGCCGTGTCGTTGGCCAGCACCCAGCGCCTGGCCCGCCAGCAGGTCAATGACCTCAAGTGCGTGGCGCCCTGGGTAGCGGCGGTGGTACGCCGGCAGTGGGGCCACCTGGACATCAACGCACTCGGCGGGCGCTTCGAGAGTGCTTTGGGCCGGCAGATCAGCGCCGCGCTGAACAACTTCGGCTCCTCCTTGCTCACCGAGCGCGAATGCCGCATCGCCCAGTACCTGCTGCGCGGCCACTCGACGCGCTCGCTGGCCGAGCGCCTGGGTATCAGCGAAGACACGGTGAAGACCCACCGCAAGAACCTCTACACCAAGCTCGACATCGCCAAGCAGTCCGAGCTGTTCTCGCTGTTTATCGATTCCCTGGCCCAGGCCCAGGAGGGCTTGAGCAAGGACCCGCTGGAAAGCTACCTGCGAAGGCGCTGACCCCCGCGCGACACCTCATTCGAACAAACAATCCGGCCGCGCGTGCGGCCGCTAGGGAGACCTGCGTGCATACGAAAAGCGATTGGCAGCAGCGCGCTGCACGGCAAACTTTCATCACCACGGCGTTGGTCGACGGCCGTCCGCTGGCGGCGCAGTCCGGGCTGACCTTCGATGCCATCAACCCGGCCACCCAGCAACGGCTGGCACAGGTCGCCGCCTGCGGCGATGCCGAAGTCGACCAGGCTGTACGCTCGGCGCGCCGCGCCTTCGAGCAAGGCCCATGGGCCCGCATGGCACCGGCGGCACGCAAGCGTGTGCTGCTGCGCCTGGCCGAGCTGATCCTGGCCCACCGCGAGGAGCTGGCGCTGCTCGACTCGCTGAACATGGGCAAGCCGGTGATGGACGCCTACAGCATCGACGTGCCCGGCGCCGCCAACGTGTTCGCCTGGTACGGCGAGGCGCTGGACAAGGTCTATGACCAGGTCGCGCCCACCGCCGGCAATGCCCTGGCCACGGTCACCCGCGAAGCGCTGGGCGTGGTGGGTGCAGTGGTGCCGTGGAACTTCCCGCTGGACATGGCCGCCTGGAAGGTCGCCCCCGCCCTGGCCGCCGGCAACAGCGTGGTGCTCAAACCTGCCGAACAATCGCCGTTCTCGGCCCTGCGGCTGGCGCAACTTGCGCTTGAGGCGGGTGTGCCGGAAGGCGTGCTCAACGTGGTGCCGGGCCTGGGCGAAAGCGCCGGCCGCGCCTTGGGCCTGCACGCGGATGTCGACTGCCTGGTGTTCACCGGCTCCACCCAGGTGGGCAAATATTTCATGCAGTACTCGGCGCAATCCAACCTCAAGCAGGTGTGGCTGGAGTGCGGCGGCAAGAGCCCGAACCTGGTGTTCGACGATTGCCAGGACCTTGACCTGGCCGCCGAGAAGGCAGCTTTTGGCATCTTCTTCAATCAGGGCGAAGTGTGCTCGGCCAACTCACGGCTGTATGTGCAGCGCTCGATCCACGACGAATTCGTCGAGCGCCTGCTGGCCAAGGCCCGCGACTGGCAGCCCGGCGACCCGCTGGACCCGGCCAGCCGCGCCGGAGCCATCGTCGACGGCGCACAGAGCGCGCGCATCATGGCCGCCATCGAGCAGGCCCAGGGCGACGGTGCCCGCCTGCTGTGCGGCGGCCAGCGCCTGAGCTTCAACGGCTCGAACAACTTCATCGCACCCACCGTGTTTGCCGACGTGCGCCCGGGCTCGGCCCTGGCCCGTGAAGAAGTGTTCGGCCCGGTGCTGGCGATTACCGCTTTTGACGACGAAGAGCAGGCCGTGCGCCTGGCCAACGACAGCGTCTACGGCCTGGCTGCCTCGCTGTGGAGCGACGACCTCAACCGTGCTCACCGCGTTGCCCGGCGCCTGAAGGCTGGCACCGTCTCGGTCAACACGGTCGATGCCCTGGATGTGGCGGTGCCGTTTGGTGGCGGCCGCCAGTCGGGCTTTGGCCGCGACCTGTCGCTGCACGCCTTCGACAAGTACACCCAGCTCAAGACCACCTGGTTCCAGCTGCGCTGACCCTCACTCACGGAGAACAACAATGAACGCACCTTTCCAGCCGCAACGCGACACCCGCGACTACCAGGCCAGCGACGCGGCCCACCACATCCATGCCTTCCTCGACCAGAAGGCCCTGAACGCCGAAGGCCCGCGGGTGATCACCCGGGGTGAAGGCCTGTACCTGTGGGACAACGACGGCCGGCGTTACCTGGACGGTATGTCCGGCTTGTGGTGCACGCAGCTGGGGTACGGCCGCAAGGACCTGACCGCGGCCGCTGCCGCGCAGATGGACCAGCTGGCCTACTACAACATGTTCTTCCACACCACCCACCCGGCGGTGATCGAGTTGTCCGAACTGCTGTTCAGCCTGCTGCCCGGGCACTACAGCCACGCGATCTACACCAACTCTGGCTCCGAGGCCAACGAGGTGCTGATCCGTACCGTGCGCCGCTACTGGCAGGTGGTCGGGCAGCCGAACAAGAAGATCATGATCGGCCGCTGGAACGGTTACCACGGTTCGACCCTGGCGGCCACGGCGCTGGGCGGCATGAAGTTCATGCACGAGATGGGCGGGCTGATCCCGGACGTGGCGCACATCGACGAGCCGTACTGGTACGCCGAAGGCGGCGAGCTGACGCCGGCCGAGTTCGGCCGCCGCTGCGCGTTGCAGCTGGAGGAGAAGATCCTCGAACTGGGCGCCGAGAACGTCGCAGGCTTTGTCGCCGAGCCGTTCCAGGGCGCGGGCGGGATGATCTTCCCGCCGGAAAGCTACTGGCCGGAAATCCAGCGCATCTGCCGCCAGTACGACGTGCTGCTGTGCGCCGACGAAGTGATCGGTGGCTTTGGCCGTACCGGCGAATGGTTCGCCCACGAGTACTTCGGCTTCGAGCCCGATACCCTGTCCATTGCCAAGGGCCTGACGTCGGGTTACGTGCCCATGGGCGGCCTGGTGTTGAGCAAGCGCATTGCTGAAGCGTTGGTTGAGCGCGGCGGGGTATTCGCCCACGGCCTGACTTATTCCGGCCACCCGGTGGCGGCCGCCGTGGCCATCGCCAACCTCAAGGCCCTGCGCGACGAGGGCATCGTGCGCCAGGTCAAGGACGATACCGGGCCATACCTGCAGCGCATGCTGCGCGAGACGTTTGCCAACCACCCGTTGATTGGCCAGGTGCAGGGCGCCGGGCTGGTGGCGGCGTTACAGTTTGCCGAAGACAAGGGCAGCCGCAAGCGTTACGCCAACGAGAATGACCTGGCCTGGCAGTGCCGCACCTATGGCTTCGAGGAAGGCGTGATCATTCGCTCGACGCTGGGGCGCATGATCATGGCGCCGGCCCTGGTGGCCACGCATGCTGAGCTGGATGAACTGGTGGAGAAGACCCGCATTGCCGTGGACCGCACTGCGCGGGGCTTGGGGATTCTTTGAGGCTGCAAGGGGCCGCTTCGCAGCCCAATCGCCGGCAAGCCGGCTCCCACAGGTACCCCATAAGTCGCAAGACTTGTACTGTACCTGCGGGAGCCGGCTTGCCGGCGATTGGCCCTTACAGACGAACCCTCAATGCGGTGCGCGCGGGATGGTCTTTAGCAGGTCTTCCGGGCTGATGTGCCCGACCACCTGGGCCACCGCGCTGCCTGGGGTCGGCAGGTCGATGATGTGGCCTTTCATCTTGCCGATGACATGCATCTCGCACGGCTTGCAGTCGAACTTCAAGGTCAGCACTTCATCGCCCTGAATCAGCTGCATCGGCGCCACCTTGGTGCGCACGCCGGTCACGCCCTTGGCCTGTTTCGGGCACAGGTTGAACGAGAAACGCAGGCAGTGCTTGGTGATCATCACCGGCACTTCGCCGTGCTCTTCGTGCGCTTCATACGCCGCGTCGATCAGTTGCACACCGTGGCGGTGGTAGAAGTCGCGGGCCTTCTGGTTGTACACGTTGGCCAGGAACGACAAGTGCGACTCGGGGTACACCGGCGGCGGCGTGGTCTCGGCCTTGCGCCCGCCACGTGGGTGGGCCTTGATGCGTGCCTCGGTCAGCGCCTCGATGGCCTCGCGGCGCAGGGCCTTGAGCTGCGAGTTGGGGATGAAGTACGCCTGGGGCGCGTCCAGCTCGATGCTGTTGGCGTGGTACATCGTGGTGCCCAGCTGGCCCAGCAGGTCGTGCAACTGGTCCAGCGCCTGCTGCGGTTTGTTGGCGGCACCGAACGGGCCGTCCAGGGCCACCTGAACGCTGACGCCTTCTTCACTGCTGACGCTGAGCATCAGGCGCTGCTCGGTGAGCACAGCATGCCAATCCACGCCGATGCGGCGTTCTGCCGACGTGCGCTGCAGGGCCTGCTGCCAGTTGTGGTCCAGGTTACGCGACAGCGGATGGTTCGGGCGCAGCTTGTGCAGGCCCTCTGGCATCTCGTTGGGCTCGACCCGGTAGCGGTAGCGCTTCTGGCCGTCTTCCTCGAACTCGCCACGCGGCTCGGCGATGTTGGCACGGAAGCCCACCACCTCGCGTTTGACCAGCACGTTCAGGCCGTCACCGTTGGTCAGTGGCACTTCAGTGACCACCTGCATGTCGCGCTTGCCGACCTTTTCCACCACACCCACCGGCAGGCCGGTGAAAGTGGGCGAGTCGAAGGCGCCGATGTCGACCTTACGGTCGGTGACGAAGTAGTCGGTGCTGCCGCGGTGGAAGGTCTTGTCCGGGTCGGGCAGGAAGAAGTGCTCGGTGCGGCCGCTGGAAGCGCGGGCGAGGGCCGGGCGGTCTTCCAGGATGGCATCGAGCTCTTTGCGGTAATGGGCGGTGATGTTCTTCACATACCCCATGTCCTTGTAGCGGCCCTCGATCTTGAACGAGCGCACGCCGGCATCGACCAGGTCGCGCAGGTTGGCGGTCTGGTTGTTGTCCTTCATCGACAACAGGTGCTTCTCGAATGCCACCACACGGCCCTGGTCATCCTTGAGCGTGTACGGCAGGCGGCAAGCCTGCGAGCAGTCGCCGCGGTTGGCGCTGCGGCCGGTCTGCGCGTGGGAGATGTTGCACTGGCCGGAGAAGGCCACGCACAGCGCACCGTGGATGAAGAACTCGATGGCTGCATCGGTTTCGGCGGCGATGGCGCGGATTTGCTGCAGGTTCAGCTCACGCGCCAGGACCAGTTGCGAGAAGCCGGCCTGGTCGAGGAATTTCGCCCGCTCCAGGGTACGGATGTCGGTCTGGGTGCTGGCGTGCAGCTCGATTGGCGGGATATCCAGCTCCATCACCCCCAGGTCCTGCACGATCAACGCGTCAACGCCCGCGTCGTAGAGCTGGTGGATCAGCTTGCGCGCTGGCTCCAGTTCGTTGTCGTGGAGGATGGTGTTGATGGTGGTGAACACGCGCGCGTGGTAACGGCGGGCGAATTCCACCAGCTCGGCGATTTCGCCGACTTCGTTGCAGGCGTTGTGGCGCGCGCCGAAGCTCGGGCCACCGATGTAGATGGCATCAGCGCCGTGCAGGATCGCTTCGCGGGCGATGGCCACGTCACGGGCAGGGCTGAGCAGTTCCAGATGATTTTTTGGAAGGGACATGTCGTTATAGGTTCGGGCTGTCACGGTAGGGCGGCATTGTACCGGGGAAATGGCTGGGTGGCATGCTTTGGGTGCCCAGAGGTGTGGTGACTGGGCCGGCCCCTTCGCGGGGCAAGCCCGCTCCCACAGGTTATCCCTGTACTCGAGGGTTATGGTGTACCTGTGGGAGCGGGCTTGCCCCGGGTACAAACCGAAGACATCGTTTACATTTCAAACCGGGAACATGGTTTACAGGCTAATACGCATGATCAG
>NZ_JBIBEB010000036.1:0-14261 GCF_042902325.1 Pseudomonas sp. NPDC012596
AGCAAGGCAGGCGCATCGGGGTTGGCCTGCACCTGCTGCTCGAACAGGCCGTGCACGGTCTGGGTCAGGTCGTAGGGGGTGGTGGTGGCGTTGAATGCGGCAGCCTGTCGTTGCTCTGCCTCGCCCAGCAGCGGCAGCTCGCCCAGCGCTGCCTCTGGCGCCTGAGCCATGGCCGTCAGCAGGCCAAGCAGTTGTTCGCAGAGGCGCTCGACCGTCGTTTCGCCGAAACACTCGCGGGCATAACTCATGTGCACCACCAGGCGATCGCTCATGCCAATGGTCACCGACAGCGGGAAGTGTGTCTGCTCATGGTTGTCGATGGGGCCAAAGCGCAGCTGGCCCGGCGCACCACGCTGCAACGCCTCGGAAACCGGATAGTTCTCGAACACCAGCAAGGTATCGAACAACGCCTGCCCTGCCCGCCCAGCCCACTGCTGGACCTGATACAACGGCGCATGTTCGTACTCGCGCAGCGCCAGGTTGTGGTCTTGCACCGCCTGCAGCCATTGCTGTACCGACTGCTCCGGGCGCGGGCTGGCGACCACCGCCAAGGTGTTGATGAACAGCCCGATCTGCCGCTCGATGCCAGGCAGCTCAGGGGGGCGTCCGGCAACCGTTGCACCGAAGGTGACGGTCGCCTGCCCGGTGTATTTTTGCAACAACAGCAACCAACCTGCCTGCACCAGGGTATTGACCGTAACCTTGTTCTCCCGGGCGAAACTACTCAGGCGCTCGGTGGCCCGCGCTTCCAGAGCCAGCGTCACGTTGCCATGCCCTGCGCCCTGGCCTGGCCGCGGTAAACTGTCAGCGAGCAGGCTCGGTGCCTGCAGTGGCGCAAGGGCACCTTCCCAGAAGCGCTGTGTGGCGCCGGCATCACGCGTAGCCAGCCAGCCGATGTAGTCGCTGAAACGGCTGCCCATCGCCTCGATCGGTTGACCCGCGTAGCGTTGCAATACTTCGCCAAACAACTGCGAGGTACTCCAGCCATCCATCAGCACATGGTGGCTGGTGTAGATCAGGTGCCAGGTTTGCCCGTCGACCGGTACCAGTACCAGGCGCAGGCCCGGCGCCTCGGCGAGGTCGAAACCGCGCTGACGCTGTTCATCGGCAATCGCCTGCAAGGCTTTGGCATCGCTGGTGGGGCGCACGTCGAACGGCACCGGCTGCGCCTTGAGCACCACTTGCATGGGTTGCCCGAGTGCGTCCTGCCAGATGAATCGGCTGCGCAGAATGTCGTGGGCATCCATCGCACCCTGCCAGGCCTGGCGGAATCGTTCGACATCCAGCCCGGTGACATCGACCCGCATCTGGTTGATGTAATGCCCAGCCCCCACCTCGAAGGCACTGTGGAACAGCATGCCCTGCTGCATGGGCGACAACGGATAGGCGTCCTGCACGCTGCGGGGCGACGTCAGCAGGTGATCGATCTGCGCCTGGGCAAGCCCCGCGAGAGGCAGGTCGGACGGGGTCAGCCCGCCGTTGCCCGGCTCAGTGCAATACGCCACCAGCTGTCGCAGTTCTTCGGCATACTCCTGCGCCAGGCGTTGCAATGTCGGCGTATCGAACATCTTTCGGCTGTAACTCCAGCCCAGGCTCAGTTCGCCTTCGAATACCCGGCCGTTGATCGACAGCCAGTTCTCCAGTGGGGCAAGTTCGCTCTGGTCGCTACCCTTGTCGCCAGCACACGGGCGCAACAGGGCCTGTTCGTCGGTGAAACTGCCATCGAACTGCCCCAGATAGTTGAAGCTCACCCGTGGCGTCGGTTGCGCCGCCAGGCGCTCTCGTACCTGCGGTTCGGCGTAGCCCAGCAGCACACCATGCCCGACACCCTTGGCCGGGACGCTGCGCAGTTGTTCCTTGACCTGCTTGATGCAGCGCCCCAGGTCGGCATCGCTTTGCAGGCGCAGCGGGTACAGACTGGTGAACCAACCCACCGTGCGGGTCAGGTCGATACCCTCGAACAGGTCCTCACGACCATGCCCTTCCATCTGGACAAGTTGCGCATCATGCCCTGTCCAGCGCGCCAGCACACGCACCAGCGCGGCCAGCAACAGGTCGTTGACCTGAGTGCGATAAGCGGCCGGCGCCTCCTGCAGCAAGCGACGGGTGGTCTCACTGTCGAGGCGGGTCTGCACGGTGTCGACATCGCGGTGCAACAGCGGGCCATCGCAGCGTCTGCCCGGCAGGTCATTCGGCACATCCTGGCCCTGGGCTTCCCAGTAGGCTAGTTCCTGAATGCGCTCCGGCTCGCGGGCGAATGCCTGCAGGCGTTCGGCCCAGTCGCGCAGCGAGCTGGTGGGTGCCGGCAAAGCCAGCGTTTGCCCGGCCTGCAACTGGCCATAGAGCCGTTGCAGGTCTTCGAACAGCACGCGCCAGGACACACCATCGACCACCAGGTGGTGAATGATCAGCAACAGGCGCTGGTCGCCATTGCCCAGCTCGAACAGCGCTGCGCGCATGAGCGTGCCATTGGCCAGGTCCAGGCTGGCCTGCAAGCGCTGTGCATGGGGCTCGATGCCCTGCTCGTCGGCCACTGCAATTCGTTCGAGCAGCACTTCGCCGTCTGCCGGCATGCAATGCGCCATCCAGCCTTCATCACCTTCGACGAATCTGACCCGCAGCGCCTCGTGTTCATTGACCAGATACTGCAGTGCCTGCCCAAGCCGCACGGGGTCCAGTGCCGAGGTGGCCTGCAGCAGTACCGACTGGTTCCAGTGATGACGCGCCTGGGTAACGCTCTCGAAGAAGCGCTGCTGTGCGGGCAACAGGGCTGCGCTGCCAACCCAGGGCTCACGGCGCACCGCCTGGGTGCCATCCTGCCATTGCGCGACCTGGGCCAGGCGCGCCACGGTCTGGTGCAGGAACAAAGCCTTGGGCGTGAAGTGGATGCCGCCCTGGCGGGCCCGGCTTACCAGCTGGATGGAGACGATCGAGTCGCCACCCAGCTCGAAGAAGTTGTCGTGAACCCCTACCGTGTCGCGCTTGAGCACATCACACCACAGCGCTACCAGGCGTTCCTCGAGCGCATTGCCCGGGGCCACCGGTTCAACGTGGGCGGCCAAGGCCTGAGGCTGCGGCAAGGCGCGCCGGTCGAGCTTGCCGTTGCGCGTCAACGGCAAGGCCGGCAGGCAAATCCAGTGCACCGGCACCATGTAGGCAGGCAAACGCCCCTCGAGGTCGCGACGCAGCGGCTGCAGGGCGGCGTCGCCATCCAGCGCGCCGTCACGCCCCACCAGGTAGGCTGCCAGTTGCGCCCCTGGCCCGTCACCTATTGGCAACACCACCGCCTCAGCCACTTCGGCGTAACCACGCAGCATGGCTTCGATTTCACCCAGTTCGATGCGCAGCCCACGGATCTTCACCTGGTGGTCGAGGCGCCCGAGGTAGTGCAGGTTCTGCTCGCGGTCACGACGGCAAAGGTCGCCGGTGCGATAAAGGCGCGCACCTGGCTCGCCATACGGGTCGGGTACAAAGCGTTCGGCCGTCAGCCCCGGGCGGTTCAGATAGCCCCGTGCCAACGCCTGGCCACCCAGCAGCAACTCGCCAGGTACTCCAGCCGGCGCAGGCTTCAAGGTCGCTTCAAGCACATGAGCATGAACATTCGCAATCGGCTGGCCCAATGCGGCTACCGCCGTCTGCGGCACCTGGTCGATGCGCAGCGCGCACGTGTCGATGGTCGCTTCGGTAGGCCCGTACAGGTTGATCACCTGGCTGCGCGAACGCGCCTGCCATTGCTCGATCAGCGCTTGAGGCAATGCCTCCCCACCACACAGCAAAGTCCGCAGGGATGCCAGCCGAGCATCCCCGACTGCAGGCATCAGCCCTTGCAACAGTGACGGGGCCATCTGCAGCACGCTGATTTGCTGCGTAGCCACTTCGTCCCACAACAGTGACAGGTCGTCGCTGAGCGCCGCCGACGCCATCACCAATTGCGCCCCACTCATCAAGGGGAGCCAGAATTCCCACACCGAAGCGTCGAAACCGACCACGGTCTTCTGCAGTACCCGGTCATCGGCGCCCAGGCGCAAATAGCCCTGCATCCACGCCATGTGGTTGCTCAGCCCGCCATGACGCACGCACACCCCTTTGGGCTGCCCAGTCGAGCCGGAGGTGTAGATGATGTAAACCAGGTTGTCCGGTGCCAACGTCACAGGTTGGCAGGTCGCTGGGGCGTAATCGAAGCGCTCAAGGTCAATCTGCGCCAGCCCGCCTGGCACGCGCTGGGTGGTCTGGCCGTCCACCAGCACGCAGCGCACGCCGCTGTCGGCCAACATGAACTGCAAGCGCTCGTCCGGCAGCCCTGGGTCCAACGGTACATAGGCGCCACCGGCCTTCAGCACTGCCAGCATCGCCACTGCCCGGTCCATGCTCGGTGCCAGCAGCACGGCCACCGCAACGTCTGGGCCTACTCCCTGCCCTTGCAGGTGGGCTGCCAGCGCTTCGGCCTTCTGCTCCAGCTGGCGGTAGGTCAGGCTCTGCGCGCCCTGGCGTACCGCGATGTGTTCGGGTGTGCACAAAGCCTGCTGGCCGATGTGCGCCTGCACTGGCTGCCAGGGTCCGAGCTCTACCGGTTCCGCATGCCCTGCAGCGATCGAGGCCTGGTGCTGCGTGTTGCAGAGCAGCGGCAGTTCGCCCACCGCCAGCGTTGCGTCAGTGGCAATCGCTTCCAGCAACTGCTGCCAATGACCGCCCATGGACTCGACAGTGGCGGCGTCGAAGAGGTCGGTAGCGTAGGTCAGCGTGGCCTGCAGGCCTTCGGCGGTTTCCACCGTGTTGAGGACCAGATCGAACTGCGCCGTGGGTTGTTCGCGATGCAAGCCTTCGACGCTGATACCGGCCAGACGCGGCCCATTGCGTACCTGGGTTTCACTCTGATGGTTGAACATCACCTGGAACAACGGGGCGTGGCTCAGGTTTCGCTCCGGCTGTAGCGCCTCGACCAGTTGCTCGAATGGCAGGTCCTGGTGCGCCTGGGCAGCCAGGGCCGTTTCCTTGACCTGCTGCACAAAAGCGTTGAACGGCTGCAGAGCCTCCAGGTTCGCCGAATACACTTGGGTATTGACGAAGAAGCCGATGAGGCCAGCGATCTCCTCGCGGTTGCGGTTGGCCACCGGCACGCCCACGCGGATGTTGGCCTGCCCGCTGTAACGGTGCATCAGCACCTGAAACGAAGCCAGCAGCAGCATGAACGGGGTGACCCCTTCGCGCTTGGCCAGGGCCAGCAGGGCCTCGCTCAATTGCGGTGCCAAGGCCAGCGGCAGGCGAGCCCCCCGGAAGCTTTGCAGCACGGGGCGTGGATGGTCCAACGGCAGCTGCAGCACCGACGCCTCGTGCCCCAGTTGCCCGGTCCAGTAGGCGAGCTGACGCTCCCGCTCCCCCGCCTCCATCCAGGTACGCTGCCAGATGGCGTAATCGGCATACTGGATCGGCAATGGCGCAAGGTCGGCCGTGCGCCCTTGGCGATGCGCGTCGTACAGGCCGATCAGCTCCTGCACCATGATCTGCATGGACACGGCATCGGAAACGATGTGGTGCAGGGTAAGCAGCACCACATGGTCCTGTTCCTCCAGTTGCAGCAGGCGAACACGCAGCAATGGCGGGCGGGCCAGATCGAACGGCTGGCGTACCTCGGCATCCATCAACTGCTCCAGACGCGCCTGGCTGTGTTCGGTCAATGCACCGAACGGCTCGACGCTCAATGGCCATGGCTGCGGCGGGTGAACCACCTGGCACGCCTGGCCGTCGACATCCTGCTCGAAGCCGGTGCGCAGGCTTTCGTGCCGTGCGATCAGGGCCCCGATGCTGCCGGCCAACGCCGCGACATCCAGCTCACCGCGCAGGCGGATGGACATGGGTATGTGATACGCGGTGCTGTCAGGTTCCAGCTGCCAAAGGAACCACTGGCGCTGCTGGGCATAGGATAACGGCAATCTTTCGCCAGCGACCTGGCAGGGTGGAACCGGCAACTGGCGCAGGCTCATGCCCTTGCTCTGAAGCTTGTCGAGGAAAGCCCGGCGCTGGGCCTGAGGCAAGCGGATGAAGCGTTGAACCAGCGCGATGTTGGTGTGGTCGGTCATGGCTCAGTTCGCCTCCAGCTCGTTCATAAAGTCAAACATGTCGCTCATGTCCGCTTGCAGGTTGGTATTCATTCGTTGTTCCACCGCCAGGGCATAGGCCTCCAGCGTGTCGGCTTTGAAGATGAGGTCCAGGGCAATGTCGCAACCCAGGCGCAGCTGAGCCATGGCCGTGGCCTGAGTGGCAAGCAGCGAATGGCCGCCCATTTCGAAGAAGTTGTCGTCCAGGCCGATCCGGGTCACGCCCAGCACCTCCTGCCAGATGACTGCCAGGGTGCATTGGTGTTCGGCCTGCGGCTCGCGATAGGTGCTGGCGGGCAAGGCCTGCTGAGGGTCTGGCAGCGCCTTGCGGTCGAGCTTGCCGTTGGGGGTCAGCGGCAAGCTGTCGATCTCGACCACGAAGGCCGGCACCAGGTGCTCGGGCAACTGCTGCTTGAGCGCGGCGCGAATCTGCTGGGCCTGCCCCTGCGCTTGCGGCTCGAGCACCACATAGCCTGCCAGGCGTCGCGCGCTGCCTTGGCCCTGGGCCACCACCGTACATTCGCGAACCCCGGGCTGGCGCCCCAGGCAGGCCTCGATCTCACCCAGCTCCACACGGAAGCCACGGATCTTGACCTGCTGATCGGAGCGCCCGATGTAGTCGATCACGCCGTCTGGGCGCTGTCGGACCAGGTCGCCGGAACGGTACAGGCGGCTGCCATCAGCAGCAAACGGGTCCGGCACGAAACGCTCGGCGGTGAGGCCTGGGCGGCCGAGGTAACCTCGCGCCACCCCTTCCCCCCCCAGGTACAACTCAGCGGCCAGCCCCACGGGTGACAGGTGCAGATCGGGGTCGCACACCAACACGTTGCGATCACCCACGCCCAAGCCGATCGGCGCATAGGCAGCACCGCAGTCCTCATGCGCCGCCGCTTTCCACAGCAAAGGCGTGACCACGGTTTCGGTCGGCCCATAGCCGTTGATGATCCAGGTCGGCTGCAAGGCCTGCCTGACGCGCTGGTAGCTGGCCTGTGGCACAGCATCCCCTCCGAAACAGTACACCCGAACCTTCGGCGGCTGGCCGTGTTGTTCGGCATGCTCAGCCAGCTGCTGCAGGTAGAGCGGCGGGAATGCCGCCACGCTCACGCCTTCGTCGATCATGGCCTGGTAGGTGCGCTGCGCAGTCCACAGCTCGCCATCACGCAACAGCACGCGCGCGCCGTGGGTAAGGCTGGTGAACAAGCGCTCGTGGGCGCCATCGAACGCGAACGACATGAAGTGCAGCTCGCAATCCTGCGCGCTCATCTCGTAGCGCTGGCCAATCGCCCGGCAATGCATGGCAAACGGACCGTGGGCAACTGCCACGCCCTTGGGCAAACCCGTGGAGCCTGAGGTGTAGATCAGGTAGGCCAGTTGCGCGGGGTCGATGACAACGTCGGGCGCCTGGGCCGACCACCCCTGCAACTGCAACTGGTCGAGGTTGACCACATGCAGTGACTCGACCTGTGACCAGGTGGCGGTCAGGCGGCTGTCAGTGAGCAGCAGGTGCATGCCCGAATCGCTCATCAGGTAGGCCAGGCGATCGGCTGGGTAGGTGATGTCCAGCGGTACATAGGCCCCCCCCGCCTTGAGGATGGCCAGCAGGCAGACCACCGTCTCGATGCTGCGCTCCAGCGCCACGCCAACCCGTACTTCTGCGCCAACCCCCTGCCCCAGCAAGTAGTGGGCAAGCTGGTTGGCTTGGGCATCCAGTGCGCTGAAGCTCAGGCGTTGATTGCCCAGCACCAACGCTGTGGCCTGCGGTTGAATGCGCACCTGGGCTTCGAATGCGTGATGCACCGCGCTGAACGGCAGCGCTTGCAGGCACGCGGCGCGACCGGCAGCCAGCAGGCGTGCCTGCTGATCGGCAGCGACCATTTCCAGTTCATCGACGCAGGTTGCTGCCGTGCTCGCCACCAGCTGTGCCAGCAGCCGCAGAAAACGCTCGGCCACTGCCTGTACGCTGGCCTCGGCGAAGTGCTCACAGGCGAAACTGAACTGCAAATGCAGCCTCTCCCCGGCGTTGACTGCCAGCGCCAGTGGGTAGTTGGACTGCTCGACGTTGACCACCGGGCCGAAGCCAAGCCCTGCCGGCGCAGCTTCCTGCAGTGCCTGCGAAACCGGATAGTTCTCGAACACCAGCAAGGTGTCGAACAGGCTCTGGGCGCCCTGGCCTACCCACCGCTGGATTTCGTACAGGGGCGTATGTTCCTGCTCGCGCAGGCTGACGTTCTGTGCCTGCAATTGCTGCAGCCATGTGCCCACCGCCTGCTGGGGGGCAACATCCGCGACCACCGGCAAGGTATTGATGAACAGGCCCAACTGCTGCTCGATGCCTGGCAGTTGCGCTGGCCGGCCGGCCACGGTGGCGCCAAAGGCAACCGCACGCTTACCTGTATGGCGCTGCAACAACAGCAACCAGGCGGCCTGGATGACGGTGTTGACCGTCACCTTGCGCTCACTGGCAAAGCGCTGCAGCGCGGCCATCGCAGGCGCGTCCAGGCCGCTGTCGACGCGCCCCATCCCCTGCCCCCCCGCCACTGGCGCGGGCAAGGCCGACGCCAGCAGGGTGGGCTCGTCAAGCGGGGCCAGCTCGCTACGCCAGAACCGTTCGCTGGCCTGCGCATCCTGGGCGCCGAGCCAGGCGATATAGTCGCGGTAGCTGCCTTCGGCCGGGGTTGCGCGCTCATTCGCGTAAGCCTGAAGGACCTCACCCAGCAGGCGCGAACTGCTCCAACCGTCGAGCAGGATGTGGTGATGGGTGTAGACCAGGTGCTGGGTGTTTTCTGCCACCTTGACCATCGCCACACGCAACAAGGGTGCAGCGCCGAGGTCGCGCACCTGCTCGCGCTCTTCGCTGGCCAGGCGCTCGATAGCGCCCTGCGGATCATCGAGGTTGCTGTAGTCGAGGATCTGGCACGGCAGCGTCAGCTGCCGATGGATCAGTTGCAACGGCCGCTCCAGGGTGCCCTGCCAGGCAAACCCGGCACGTAGGACATCGTGTGCGTCGAGCACCTGCTGCCAGGCGCGCGCCATGCGCTGGGGGTCGAGCCCGCTGATGTCGACCCGCAGCTGGTTGAGGTAATCGTTGCCCTGCTGCTGATAGAGGGTATGGAACAACATGCCTTGCTGCATCGGGGACAACGGGTAGATGTCTGCCAGTTGGCTGGCGGCCACCGGCAATTGGTCCAGTTGTGCCTGAGTCAACGCGGCCAGGGGGAAATCGCCAGGTGTGGCACCCCGGTTGCCAGGTGCGACGCAGAACGCGATGAGTGCCTGCAGCTCTTCGTTGTAAACATGCGCCAGTTGCTCGATGGCAGACGCATCGAACTGCTCGCTGCTGTAAGTCCAGGCAAGGCCGAGTTCGCCTTGGTACACCTGGCCATTGAGCGTCAGCCAGTTGCCCAGCGGTGCCTGCTGGTTGCGCTCCTGGCCACGCGGGTGGCCCACCGGGACGAACCCTGCGGTGGAGCCGGCCTGGCCTTTTTCGTCCAACTGGCCGAGGTAATTGAAGGTCAGGCGAGGCTTGGGCAGTGCCTGCAATTGCTCGCGCAGCGGTTGCTCGGCGCCCTGCAGCAGCGTGCCGAAGTCCAGTGCGTGCAGGCCGTGCTCACGCACCGCTTCCTTGGTGCGCTTGATGTCTGCGGCCACGTCGTCGCTGGCGTGCAGGCACAGCGGTGCCTTGACGGTGAACCAGCCGACGGTGCGGCTGAGGTCGATATCGTCGCGCAGCGTTTCACGGCCATGGCCTTCCAGCTCCACCAGAAGCTCAGCGCTGCCACTCCAGCGCCGTATGGCACGGGCCAGGGCGGTCAGTAGCAGGTCGTTGATTTGTGTGCGATAGGCCGCAGGTGCCTCGGTGAGCAGGCGCTGGGTCTGGCTGGCGTCCAGCCGAGTCTGCACGCTCTGAGCGTGTGCGCAGGCCAGGCTGCCCTCGGTGCGGTGGCCGGGGAAGCAGGTTTCGATGCCTGACAGGCGAGACTGCCAGTATGCTGCACGCTGACCGGCGTCCTCGCTGCGGGCATGGGCTTCGAGGCAATCGGCCCACTTACGCAAACCGCTGGTCTTGGCCGGCAGTGCCTGGGCAGGTACACGGCCATCATGGTACAGCTGGTTCAAGTCCTCGATCAGGATCCGCCAGGACACACCGTCCACAACCAAGTGATGGATGGCCAGGAACAAGCGCTGTGCCCCCCCTTCAAGACTGACCAGCACGCCACGCAGCAGTTCGCCATTGCTCACGTCAAGGCTGCGCTGTGCTTCGTCGGCCAACGCCTCCAGGCCCGCTTGCGGGTGAATGCCGGCGTGCCACAGCAAAGGCCTGGCCTGCCAGCACTGCCGCAAACTGGCCAGTGGTTGGAAATCTCCCTGCCATTGGCCTGAGCGTTCACTGAAAGCCAGGCGCAGCGCATCGTGATGCGCGACCAGCGCTTGCAGTGCCGCCTCCAGACGCTGCTCGTCAACGTCGTGGCCCAGGTCCAGCCAAACCGACTGGTTCCAGTGATCCGAGTGGGGTACCTGTGCCTGCAAGAAGGCTTTCTGAATCGGCAATAGCGCCGTCGTGCCACTGGCGGGTGTCTGGTCATGCGAAATGGCTGGCCCGCCCAGCGTGGTGACCCTGGCCAGCGCCGCGAGGGTCTGATGCTGGAACAACTGCCGTGCGCTGAAGTGCATGCCAGCCTGACGGGCTCGGCTGACCATCTGAATCGACACGATCGAGTCGCCGCCCAGTTCGAAGAAGTTCTGCTCGCGGCCGATGGGCGCCACGTTCAACACTTGCTCCCAGATCGCGGCCAGGCGTCGCTCCAGGTCGTTGGCCGGCAACAGCAGATTGCCCTGCGGCTGTGCCTGAAGCGCTGGCAAGGCACTGCGGTCGAGCTTGCCGTTGGCGGTAATCGGCAGCGTATCGAGCACCACAATGCGCCAAGGGACCAGGTAATCCGGCAGGCGCTGGGCGAGCTGCGAACGCCAGTGCTCGTTCAAGTCGCGCTCCTGCTGCCCCTGGCTGGCTACCACATAGGCCACCAGTTGCTGGCCTGCGGCAGTCGCCACCGCCACGGTAGCCGCCTCGGCAATCCCTTCCAGGGCTAACAGTGCAGCACTGATTTCCCCGGGCTCTATCCGATAACCGCGGATCTTGACTTGATCATCGGCACGCCCACGGTAGTACAAGGCACCCTGGTGCCATTGCACCTGGTCGCCGGTACGATACAAACGCTGACCCGCAGCGCCGAAGGGGTCGGGCACAAAGCGCTCCGCCGTGGCACCTGGACGGCCCAGATAACCTCGCGCCAGCGAAGGACCGCCCACATACAATTCGGCGGGCTGGCCAGCCACGGCAAGCGTCAGCCCGCCATCAAGAAGCCAGGCCTGGTTGCCACCCAGTACCTGCCCCAGCGCCACGCGTTCGGTACCCGGCTGCACCCGGCCGGCGAGCACCCCGACCGTGGTTTCGGTGGGGCCGTAGTGGTTCACCACCTGGCAGTCTGGCGCCAACCCGTTTATACGCGCCAGCAGGCTTGCGGAGCAGGCCTCGCCCCCGAGAATCAGGCAATGGCGTGGCAGCAGCGCGCCGGCGTTTTCACCTTGCAGCAGCGCCGACAGGTGCGAAGGGACGATCTTCAGCGCATCGATACCGTGGGTGCTGAAATAGCTGGCCAAGGCCTGGGCATCGGTTGCTGTCTGGGTGTCGAGCAGGTGCAACGTGCGCCCTGAGCACAACGCACCGAACAGCAGGGTGTAGCCAAGGTCGGCGGCAAGCGTCGAAACCATCGCCACCTTGTCGACCGACTGCCACGGCAGGCACCCGAGGATGTGTTGGACGTAATGCACGAGTGCCCCGTGGCTGACCACGGTGCCCTTCGGCCGGCCGGTCGAGCCAGATGTATGCACCACGTAGGCGGCCTGCGCCGCGAGCGGCAGTTCGACCTGCGTGCTCGCATCGGGCGCCATGCCGGTGCTGATCGGCAACCACGGGGTGGCTTCAGGCAGCACTGTCGCTACGTCGCGGGTTGCGCTCAACAACATGCTGATGCCGCATTCTGCAAACATCTGCCGCTGACGCTGGGCTGGCAGGCCGGGATCGACCGGCACCAGCGTGGCACCGGCTTTGAACGTGGCCAGGAAGGCGACGATGCTATGTACCGAGCGCTCGGCCACCAAGCCCACGCAGTGCTCGGCGCCCACCCCGCTGGCACGCAGCGCGGCAGCCAGGAGGTCACTGCGCACCTGCAGTTCACGGTACGAAAGTTCGAGACCCTCGGCGACCACTGCCGGCTTGTCAGGTACCCGGGCCGCTTCGCGCTGGAACAATTCGACAACACTGTCGGCCGTGGCCTCGGCAGCACAGCCAACGGCAGCCTGCTGCAGTTGCAGGCGCTCGGCAGGGGCCATCAATTCGGCTGTGGCAATCAGCGCGCCAGGCGATTCAAGCATGGCATCGAGCATCGCCAGCCAGTGACCGAGGATACGCTCGGCGGTAGGGGAATCGAAAAGGTCCAGGGCGAAAATCAGCGAAACCTCGAGATCATCGTCGACTTCCAGAGTGTTGAGGGTGAGGTCGAACTTGCTGTGCCGGGTCGGCAGGTCCAGCGCCTGCACCTGCAGGCCGGCAGCTGCGCTCCAGCCCTGCAGTTGCGCCGCCACCTGGTGGTTGTGCGCTACCTGGAAGATGGCGTTGCGGCTGAGGCTGCGCTCAGGTTGCAGGGCGTCGATCAGCTCTTCGAATGGCAGGTCCTGGTGTGCCTGCGCTTCCAGCACACGCGCCCTGACCTGGGCCAGCAGCCCCTCGAACGTCATGTGCAGGTCGATGTCGGCATCGAGCACCAGTGTATTGACGAACATGCCCACGATCGACTCGGTCTGGCTGTGGTTGCGGTTGGCAACCGGCGTGCCGACACGCACCCGCTGCTGGCCGCTGTAGCGATGCAATAGCGCCTGCAGCGCACCCAGCAAGACCATGAACAGCGAAGTACCTTGGCTTGCCGCCAGCGCTCGCAGCGCCCCGGTACGCTGCGCACCCAGCCGCACTTCGACGCGGTCGCCGCGGTAGCTCTGTTCGGCCGGCCGCGGGCGGTCCTGGGGCAATTCCAGCAGCACTGGCTCATCACCGAGGCGGGCAGCCCAGTAAGCCAGCTGTCGGGCTCGCTCTCCCTGCGCCAGCCAATCACGTTGCCACTGGGCGTAGTCGGCATACTCCACAGCCAACGGCGCAACCGTGACGCTGCGACCATCAACATGGGCCCGATAGCGTTCGATCCACTCGCGTGCGAGCAACTGCACGGATACGCCGTCGGCAACGATATGGTGCAAGGTCAGCAGCAGCACGGCATCCTGCGCCGAGCGCAGCAGGCTGGCCCGCATCAACGGTGCGTGCGCCAGGTCGAATGGTTGCTGGATCTGTGCCTGCATGAGGGCGGGCAGATCGTCGCCGGTGGCCAGGTCGGATGCCTGCAGCACGACCCGCGCGTCGTCATCAATCAATTGCCGAGGCTCACCGTGCACAGTGATGAAGCGTGTACGCAGTGATTCGTGGCGTGCTACCAGTTGATCCAGGCTGGCCTGCAGCGCGGCGACATCCAGAGCCCCGCTGATGCGCAGCGCCATGGGGATGTGGTAAGCGCTGCTCTGCGGTTCGAGCTGGGCAATGATCCACTGCCGTTGCTGGGCATGCGACAACAGCAACGGCTGCCCCCGCCCGATCTGCGTGATGGCCGGCACCAGCGGGGCCGCTTCGGCACTCAGTGCCTGGACGAAAGATTGCAGACGGCTGTGGTCGAACAGTGTCTTGAGTGACAGCTCCAGCGCGCATGCCTGGCGAACCTTGGCCACCATCTGCACGGCCTTCAGCGAGTGGCCTCCCAGTTGGAAAAAGTCATCATCGAGCCCGACCTGCGGCTGCTCCAGCACGCTTTCCCAAATCTGCGCCACCTGCTGTTCCAGGGCCGTCTGCGGGGCTCGGTAGGCCGGCCCTGCAGCGTCCTGCACAGGGCTTGGCAGCTGGCGCCGGTCAAGCTTGCCGTTGGGGCTCAGCGGCAGCGCTTCGAGGAACAGCCACTGCGCCGGCACCATGTATTCCGGCAGGCTGCGGGCCAGCTGCGCCTTGAGCGCGTCGGCCGTCGCCTCGCCCACCACGTAGGCCACCAGTTGCTGCTCCACCACCAGCACCGC
>NZ_JBIBEB010000037.1:0-13195 GCF_042902325.1 Pseudomonas sp. NPDC012596
GGCTGACAACTATGGCCTATCAGGCCATGGCACGTTGCAACAAATGTAGGAGCGGCTTTAGCCGCGATGCGCCGCGCGGGCGGCGCTCGATCTCATAGACGCCAAAGATCCCAAGGCAAGCGCTTCGCGCGGGCGGCGCTCGATCTATGCCCCACCGCAAATCCTATGACAAGCACCCTCCCGCTCCCCCAAAAAAATCTCCAACAAAGGACTAGCCATTCCAGAGGTTGTACGATAACTTACCTCCATCGCAACACACCACACCTTCACCCCAAGCGCCACAGGATGCCAACAACAATGAATCCACAAGAACTGAAATCCATCCTCTCCCACGGCCTGCTCTCTTTCCCGGTCACCGACTTCAATGCCCAGGGCGACTTCAACCAGGCCGGCTACATCAAGCGCCTGGAATGGCTGGCCCCGTACGGCGCAAGCGCCCTGTTCGCCGCCGGTGGCACCGGTGAGTTCTTCTCCCTGGCCGCCAGCGAGTACAGCCAGGTGATCAAGACCGCAGTCGACACCTGCGCAACGTCGGTACCCATCCTCGCCGGCGTCGGCGGCTCCACCCGCCAGGCCATCGAATATGCTCAAGAAGCCGAGCGCCTGGGCGCCAAAGGCCTGCTGCTGCTGCCGCACTACCTGACCGAAGCCAGCCAGGACGGTGTTGCGGCCCACGTCGAAGCCGTGTGCAAATCCGTGAACATCGGTGTGGTGGTGTACAACCGCAACGTCTGCCGCCTGAACGCCGACCTGCTGGAAAAACTGGCCGAACGCTGCCCGAACCTGATTGGCTACAAGGACGGCCTGGGCGACATCGAATTGATGGTGTCGATCCGTCGTCGCCTGGGTGACCGCTTCAGCTACCTGGGTGGCCTGCCGACCGCCGAAGTGTATGCTGCTGCCTACAAAGCCCTGGGTGTGCCGGTTTACTCGTCGGCGGTGTTCAACTTCGTGCCGAAGACCGCGATGGACTTCTACCACGCCATCGCCCGTGAAGATCACGCCACCGTTGGCAAGCTGATCGACGATTTCTTCCTGCCGTACCTGGACATCCGCAACCGTAAGGCCGGTTATGCCGTGAGCATCGTCAAGGCTGGCGCCAAGATCGCCGGTTACGACGCAGGCCCGGTGCGCACCCCGCTGACCGACCTGACCGCTGAAGAATACGAAATGCTCGCAGCGCTGATGGACAAGATGGGTCCGCAATAAGCGCACCCCAGCGGCCTGCCAATGCCGCACCCGGAGTGGGCTACCCCCACTCCGGCTACAACTCGTGAGCCCGCACAAAAATAACTAGTGGGAGTATTGCCAGCATGCAAGCGACTAAAAAGACGCATGTGCGCTACCTGATCCTGTTCATGCTGTTCCTGGTGACCACGATCAACTATGCCGACCGCGCCACCATCGCCATCGCAGGCTCCAGCCTGCAGAAAGACCTCGGCATTGACGCCGTAACCCTCGGTTATATCTTCTCCGCCTTTGGATGGGCTTACGTTGCCGGCCAGATCCCTGGTGGCTGGCTGCTGGACCGCTTCGGTTCCAAGAACGTGTACGCGTTCAGCATCTTCACCTGGTCACTGTTCACCCTGCTGCAGGGTTTTGTCGGTGGCCTGCCGGTCGCCTGGGCGGTCGTCACCCTGTTCACCCTGCGCTTTCTGGTCGGTTTCGCCGAAGCCCCGTCGTTCCCGGGTAATGCCCGTATCGTCGCGGCCTGGTTCCCCACCGCAGAGCGCGGCACAGCATCAGCGATCTTCAACTCGGCGCAGTACTTCGCCACCGCGCTGTTCGCCCCGATCATGGGCTGGATCGTGTTCAGCTTCGGCTGGGAGCACGTGTTCGTGGTCATGGGTGCACTGGGCATCGTGTTCTCTGCCGTGTGGCTGAAGACCATCTACAACCCACGCCAACACCCGCGCATCAGCCCGCAAGAGCTCGAGCACATCGAGCAGAACGGCGGCCTGGTGGACATGGACCAGAAGCGCGGCAATGACGGCCCGAAATGGGGCTACATCAAGCAACTGCTGACCAGCCGCATGCTGCTGGGCGTCTACCTGGGCCAGTACTGCATCAACGCGATCACCTACTTCTTCCTGACCTGGTTCCCGGTGTACCTGGTGCAGGAGCGTGGCATGACCATTCTCAAGGCAGGCTTCATCGCCTCGCTGCCGGCCATCTGCGGCTTCATCGGGGGTGTGCTGGGTGGCGTGTTGTCGGACTGGCTGCTGCGCCGCGGCAATTCGCTGACCTTCTCGCGCAAGCTGCCAATCGTCTGTGGCCTGCTGCTGTCGACCACCATGGTCTTCTGCAACTATGTAGACGCTGAATGGATGGTGGTCGGCTTCATGACCCTCGCCTTCTTCGGCAAAGGCATCGGTGCGCTCGGCTGGGCGGTGGTCGCCGACACTTCGCCGAAACAGATCGCCGGGTTGTCTGGTGGGTTGTTCAACACCTTCGGCAACATCGCTTCGATCACCACCCCGATTGTCATCGGCTACATCATCAGTGCCACCGGCTCGTTCAAGTGGGCCCTGGTGTATGTCGGTGCCAACGCCCTGGTGGCGGTGTTCAGCTACCTGGTGATCGTCGGCCCGATCAAGCGTATCGAGCTGCGCGAAGACGCCCCCAAGCCACAGGCTGAGCCTGCCGCCAACGGTGAACTGGCCAGCTCGCGTCACTGAGTGAACACGCCCGCGCCGGGTTGCCGGTGCGGGCGGATGTACAAAAGCCTGAGAACCTAAACGTAGGGCCTGAACATGCAGTTGATCGAACATTCCGACTCGCCCCGCTACGTCCGCCTGCACGACGACGATAACGTCGTGGTGGTGGTCAACGACGGCGGCCTGGGCGAAGGCGCCCGCTTCCCCGACGGCCTGACCCTGGTCGAAGCCGTGCCGCAGAGCCACAAGGTCGCCACCGTGCTGATCGCCAAGGGCGAGCCGGTGCGCCGCTACGGGCAAATCATCGGTTACGCCCTGGAAGACCTGCGCCAAGGCAGCTGGGTCCAGGAAAGCCAGCTGGCCATGCCGGCGGCACCGGAACTGGACAGCCTGCCGCGCTGCGATGCCGTCCCTGCGCCCCTGCCGCCCCTCGACGGCTTCACTTTCGAAGGCTACCGCAACGCCGACGGCACCGTCGGCACCCGCAACATCCTCGGCATCACCACCACCGTGCAATGCGTGACCGGCGTGCTGGAACACGCGGTCAAGCGCATCCGCGCCGAATTACTGCCCCAATACCCCAACGTCGATGACGTGGTCGCCCTCACCCACAGCTACGGCTGCGGTGTGGCAATCAACGCGCGCGACGCCTACATCCCGATCCGCACCGTGCGCAACCTGGCGCGCAACCCCAACCTGGGCGGCGAAGCGCTGGTCATCAGCCTGGGCTGCGAGAAGCTGCAGGCCGGCCAGGTAATGCACGACAACGACCCGTCGGTGGACCTCAGCGAACCCTGGCTGTATCGCCTGCAGGACGCCAGCCTCGGCTTCACCGAAATGATCGAGCAGATCATGGGCCTGGCCGAAACCCGCCTGAAAAAGCTCGACCAGCGCCGCCGCGAAACCGTGCCGGCCAGTGAACTGATCCTCGGCATGCAGTGCGGCGGCAGCGACGCGTTCTCGGGCATCACCGCCAACCCGGCGCTGGGTTATGCCGCCGACCTGCTGGTGCGCGCTGGCGCTACCGTGCTGTTCTCGGAAGTTACCGAAGTGCGCGACGCTATCTACATGCTCACCTCGCGCGCCGAAAACCAGGAAGTCGCCGACGCGCTGGTGCGCGAGATGGACTGGTACGACCGCTACCTGCAGCAAGGTGCGGCGGACCGCAGCGCCAACACTACGCCGGGCAACAAGAAAGGCGGGCTGTCCAACATTGTCGAAAAATCCCTCGGCTCGATCGTCAAGTCGGGCAGCGGCGCTATTCAAGGCGTGCTCGGCCCCGGCGAGCGGGTTGGGCGCAAAGGCCTGATCTTCTGCGCCACCCCGGCCAGCGATTTTGTCTGCGGCACCCTGCAACTGGCAGCCGGCATGAACCTGCACGTGTTCACCACCGGCCGCGGCACCCCGTACGGCCTGGCCATGGCGCCGGTGGTCAAGGTCTGCACCCGCACCGAACTGGCGCAGCGCTGGCCGGACCTGATCGACATCGACGCCGGGCGCATCGCCAGCGGCCGGTCGAGCATCGAAGAGCTGGGCTGGGAGCTGTTCCACTACTACCTGGACGTGGCCAGCGGCCGCAAACAGACCTGGGCCGAACAGCACCGGCTGCACAACGACATCACTTTGTTCAACCCGGCGCCTATCACCTGATTACTCACCTACAGGAGCACCCCATGCCTGAGATTCTTGGCCACAACTTCATCGCCGGCCAGCGCAGCGCCGCTGGCGCGCAACGCCTGCAGAGCCTGGACGCCACCACCGGCGAGGCCCTGCCCTATAGCTTCGCCCAGGCCACCGAGGCCGAAGTGGACCAGGCGGCCCAGGCCGCCGCTGCCGCGTTCGCCGAATTCCGCCAGCTGGCCCCGGCGCGCCGCGCCGAGTTCCTCGACGCCATTGCTGCTGAGCTTGACGAGCTGGACGATGCCTTCGTCGCCGTTGTCTGCCGCGAAACCGCCCTGCCCGCTGGGCGTATCCAGGGTGAACGTGGCCGCACCAGCGGCCAGATGCGCCTGTTTGCCCAAGTGCTGCGCCGTGGCGACTACCTGGGCGCACGCATCGACCTGGCACTGCCCGACCGCCAACCGCTACCGCGCGTAGACCTGCGCCAGATGCGCATTGGTGTCGGCCCGGTTGCCGTGTTCGGCGCCAGCAACTTCCCGCTGGCCTTCTCCACCGCTGGCGGCGACACCGCTGCTGCGTTCGCCGCCGGTTGCCCGGTGGTGTTCAAGGCGCACAGCGGCCACATGGCCACTGCCGACCTGGTCGGTGCAGCCATCGTCCGCGCCGCCGAGCGCACCGGCATGCCCAAGGGCGTGTTCAACATGGTCTTCGGCGGTGGTGTCGGTGAATGGCTGGTCAAGCACCCGGCCATTCAGGCCGTCGGTTTCACCGGCTCGCTCAAGGGCGGCGACGCCTTGTGCCGCATGGCCGCCGAGCGCCCGCAGCCGATCCCGGTATTCGCCGAAATGTCCAGCATCAACCCGGTGATCATCCTGCCGGGCGCGCTGGCCAAGCGGGGCGAGGCCATCGCTCGCGAGCTGGCCGGCTCCGTGTGCCTGGGCGCCGGCCAGTTCTGCACCAACCCAGGCCTGGTGATCGGCCTGCAATCGCCGCAGTTCAGCCAACTGCTGAGCGACCTTGGCCAGCACCTGGACCAACAAGCCGGCCAGACCCTGCTCAACGCCGGTGGCCTGCGCAGCTATGTTGGCGGCCTGGAGCACCTGCAGGCGCACGCCGGCATCGAACACCTGGCCGGCCAGCCTCAGCAAGGCAGCCAGGCACGCGCTCAGCTGTTCAAGGCCGATGCCCGCCTGCTGGTGGACGCCGACCCGCTGCTGCAGGAAGAAGTGTTCGGCCCGACCACGGTTGCCGTCGAGGCACAGGACAATGAGCAACTGCGCGCCGCCCTGCTCGGGCTGCGTGGCCAGTTGACTGCCACCCTGATCGGCGAGCCGGAAGACTTCGAAGCGTTTGCCTGGTTGGTGCCGCTGCTGGAAGAAAAGGTAGGCCGCATCCTGGTCAACGGCTACCCCACTGGCGTTGAAGTGTGCGATGCCATGGTGCACGGCGGCCCGTACCCGGCTACCTCCGATGCCCGTGGCACGTCGGTCGGCACCCTGGCCATCGACCGCTTCCTGCGCCCGGTCTGCTACCAGAACTACCCGCAAGCGCTGCTGCCTGAGGCGCTGCGCGACAGCAACCCGCTGGGCTTGCGCCGGCTGGTGAATGGGCAGTGGAGTGACGGGGCGATCTGAATGCCCTGATGTAAAAGAAAGCCCCGCGTTTGCGGGGCTTTCTTTTGAGTCTTGCATTGAATTTACCGGCCCTATCGCCGGCAAGCCGGCTCCCACGGGGTTTGCGCCGAGCCTGAGAACAGCGGCGTACCTGTGGGAGCCGGCTTGCCGGCGATAGGGCCAGCAACGCCAACCGTGAATTCAAACCCCTTGCGCTTCGGCCTCCGCATGCGCCTGGCGCAGCCGCTCGCGGCTGTTGCTCAGGTGCATGCGCATGGCCATCTTCGCCCCTTCGCTGTCACTCCGGGCAATGGCCTCGTAGATCGCCTCGTGCTCATGCATCAGGCGGCTCATGTAATGCGCCTGGTCATCATGCGCCAGGCGTGCAGAATTGAGCCGGGTACGCGGGATGATGCTGGTACCGAGGTGGTTGATGATGTCGGCGAAGTAGTGGTTGCCGCTGGCCTGGGCGATGCGCAAGTGGAACTGGAAGTCCGCCGACACCGCATCGTTGGCATGCGCGGCACCTTCGTTCAGCTCGTCCAGCGCCGCACGCATGCCGGCCAGTTCCTCATCGCTGCGCCGCTGCGCAGCCAGGCCGGCCGATTCGATTTCCAGGGCGATGCGCAGCTCCAGCACAGCCAGCACTTCACGCAGCGTGACCACGGTGGCCGGGTCGATGCGAAAACCGCCGGTGGAGGGTGTATCCAGCACGAAGGTGCCGATGCCATGGCGTGTTTCGACCTGCCCGGCAGCCTGCAGCCGCGAGATCGCCTCACGCACCACGGTGCGGCTGACGCCCTCCTCGGCCATGATCTGCGATTCGGTCGGCAACTTGTCGCCGCGCTTGAGCTGGCCGCTGCGAATGCGCTCGGTCAGCACCGTGACCAGTTCCTGGGCCAGACTGCGCGGCTTGCGCCGGGTCCTTGCCTGTACCTGCTGCTCTGTCATGCCCTGTATTTCACCTTGAAAGACAGCCGTCATGATAGCGCAAGCGGTTGTACGATCACATACACCTGACGCGGTATTTATTAAAGCGCTGCGCCAGGTGCTCGGCCCAGCACTCGCGTGTATTCCTCGCGTGCAGCCTGCTCGGTGAACTCGCCTGCCCACTTGGCCACCACCACGGTCGCTACGCTGTTGCCAATGGTGTTGCAGGTGGCAATGGCCATGGACATGAAGCGGTACACGCCGAACAGTAAAGCCAGCCCTTCCACCGGCAGCACACCGATGGCGGTGACGGTGGCGGCGAACACCACGAAGCTGCCACCGGACACCGCTGCCGCGCCTTTGGAGGTGACCAGCATGATCGCCAGGATGCCCAGTTGCTGCTCCCAGCCCAGCGGCACCCCATAGGCGTTGGCGATGAAGAGCACGCACATCGACATGTAGATCGAGGTACCGTCAAGGTTGAACGCGTAACCGGTGGGCAGCACCAGGCCCACGCTCTGCTTGGAGCAACCGAACCTTTCGAGCTTCTGCAGCAGGCGTGGCAGGGCGCTTTCCGACGAGGCGGTGCCCAGCACGATGAATATCTCGTCCTTGATATAGGTCAGAAAGCGCCACAGGCTGAACCCTGACAACCGGCACACCGCCCCAAGCACGACGAACAGGAAGAACGCCACGGCCAGGTAGAACATCAGCACCAGGTTGGCCAGCGACATCAGCACTGCCGAACCATTGCTGCCCACCGCGTAGGCCACCGAACCGAAAGCGCCCAGTGGGGCGAACTTCATGATCAGGTTGATGAACTCGAAGAAGCACTCGGACACGCGGTTCAGCCCATCTTCGATCACTGCGCGGCGCTCATGCTTGAGAGCCAGCAGGGCGAAGCCGAACAGCACCGCGATCACCAGTACCTGCAGCAACTGGCCACCGGCGAAGGCACCGACGAAGTTGTCGGGGAAAATCGCGTAGATAAAGTCCATGGTCGAGCTCGGCGCATGGCCCTTGGCAACAGCGGCGCTGGCAGCGGCCGAGGCGGCGCTGCTGGCATGGGCGCCGTGCATCCCTGAGCCGATGCCGATCAGGTTGCCCCACAGCAGGCCGATGGCCAGGGCCAGGGTCGACAGCAGTTCGAAGTACACCAGCGCCCGCCAGCCAACCTTGCCGACGCGCTTGATGTCGCCGGCCGACGCAATGCCGTGCACCACGGTGAAGAACACCAGCGGTGCCACGGCAGTCTTGATCAGTTTGAGAAAGATGTCCCCAAGGATCTTGAACTTGGCAGCAAGCTCTGGGGCGAGGAAGCCGAATGCGATGCCCAGCAGCATCGCCGCGATGACCTGGAAGGTCAGGTCCTTGTACAGCGGTTTCTTGGTGGCGCAAGACATGATTGTGTTCTCATTGTTCTTGTAATCGGAGGGCCTGGCGGCGGCCAGGCCCGTGCAGCATCAGCGGGCGACGGCACCGGGGCGCGAAAGCGCCAGGTCAACCATCTGCGGCGCCAGGCCTAGGTAGTTGGTCGGGTCGCACAGGCGTTCCAGGGTTGCCAGGTCCAGGCGCGCGGTGGCCTCGCCCTGGGCCTGCAGCGCTTCGAGGAGGCTGATGCCCTGATCGTTGGCCATGCGGCAGGCGGCATACACCACGTCATGCGCCACCTGGCGGCCCAGCGCCGGGGCCAGTCCCATCATGACCGCCTCGGCGACGATCAGGCCTTGGGTCATGTCGAGGTTCTTGCGCATGCGCTCGGTACGTACGTCCAGGCCAGCCAGCATGAAACGCGCCTGGCCCAGCGAGGCGGCGGTCAAAGCGAACGCTTCGGGGATGGCGATCCACTCAGCCTGCCATGGGCCGGTGGAGCGCTCGAAGTCCTGAATCATCGCATCGAGCATCAGCCCGGCCTGCTGGCGCACGCCCTTGGCTGCGGCGTACATCAGCTCGCAGGAAATCGGGTTGCGCTTCTGCGGCATGGTGCTGCTGGCGCCACGGCCCTTGACGAACGGCTCGTACACCTCGCCCAGCTCGCTGGTCATCATCATCATCACGTCCAGCGCTACCTTGCCCAGCGAAGCAGTAACCAGGCCGAGGAAGTTCAGGGTCTCGGCCAAGCCATCGCGAGCTACGTGCCAGGTGGCCTGCGGCACGCCCAGGCCCAATTCGTCCATCAACGCTGCCTGCACCTCCAGGCCCTTGTCGCCCAGCGACGCCAGGGTACCGGCGGCACCGGCGAACTGCCCCACTTCCACCCGCGGGCGCAGCTCCATCAGGCGCTCGGCATGGCGGTCGAACATGCTCAGCCACACCGCGCACTTGTAGCCGAAGGTAATCGGCAGCGCGTGCTGCAGGTGGGTGCGGCCGGCCATTGGCGTGTCGCGGTAGCGCTGCGCCAGCTCTGCCAGCAGGCCTCTTACGGCCTGCACGTCACGTTCGACGATGGCCAGCGCCGCGCGCACCTGCAGTACAACGGCGGTGTCCATGATGTCCTGCGTGGTCGCGCCCCAGTGCACATAGCGGCCCGCGTCCCCGCACAGCTTCGACAGTTGTTCTACCAGGGGCAGGATCGGGTAACCGACGATTTCGGTTTCGTGTTGCATCAGCGCCAGGTCGAGGGAGGCATAGCGAGACAGCTCGGCGATCTGCTCGGCGGCGTCTTGCGGGATCACGCCGCAGCGTGCCTCGGCCTTGGCCAGCGCCACTTCAACTTCGATGTAGCGCTCGATCAGCGCCTGGTCGGCAAACACCCCGCGCATCTCGGCAGTACCGAACATGTCGCGGAACAGGGTGGAGTCGAAAACGGTGGTGGACATGGGCAAGGATCCTGAAATGTTGTTATTGATCGTACATATTTAATATGTCCGTACATAATTCTTGCCCTGCCGCTGTTACACTGTCAACCGAAGAAATTGACGGGACTGACCGAAGGTATGAACGAAGCGCGCTACGCCGTGGTGGCCAGGGACCTGATGGAAGGCATCGCCAACGGCCGCTACCCGGTCGGCAGTCTGTTGCCCACTGAGTTCGAGCTGTGTGACCTGTATGAAGTGAGCCGGCACACCGTGCGAGCGGCGATCAACCAGTTGCTCAACCAAGGGTTGGTATCACGCCGTAAGCGCGTCGGCACCCGGGTGGAAGCCAGCAGCCCGCGTGGCGGGTATTCGCAGTCGCTGGCGACCGTGGCCGACCTTGCGCATCTAGCAGAAACCCAGCAGCGTGAGATCCAAGACGTGCGCCACTTCGTCGCCGACCTCAGCGAGGCAGCTCGGCTGGGGCTGATGCCGGGCGAGCATTACTTCTGCGTGTCGAGCATTCGCGTCGACCGCCAGCACAGCGCCGCCCCGCTGTGCTGGACCGATGTCTACGCCCAACGTGACTATGCCGACGTTATCGAGCTGGCGCGTGAACATCCGGACCAACTGATCGCCAGCCTGATCGAGCAGCATTACGGGCGCGCTATCGCAGTGGTGGACCAACAGGTGCGTGCGGTGCTGCTGACCGCAGAAATGGCGCGGGCCCTGAAGGCGGAAACAGGGGCGCCGGGGTTGAAGATTCTGAGGCACTACCGGGATGACGACGGGGGGCTGATGACGGTATCCGAAACCGTACACCCGGATGATAGGTTCACCTTGGTGACGCAGATGCGCCGCGACAAAGCGGCTGGCTGAAAACCTAGTTGCCCGCGATCGAATCGGGACAGCCCGCAACGATCTCGCTACTGTAGATGCTTGATATAGCCATTCCACGGAAGGAAACCACCGATGAAAACGCTCGACCGTTTTTTGCTGACTTGCGGCCTGCTCATCCCGTTCTGGCTGCTGCTGGGCGTCTGGCTCACTGCCCGGGCCTACCCCGGCTACGACCACCTTCAGCAAGCCATGAGCCAGCTGGGCGCGGTAGGCGCCCCCACCCATTTCTGGTCGCCACTGCTCAACAATTTCCCGCTCGCGGTGCTGTTCGCCTTGTTCGCCTGGGGCCTGGCGCGGCGGTGGCCGGGCTCGAAGGTAGCGTTGGCGAGTGCTGCGCTGGTACTGCTGCATGGCTTGGGCAGCCTGGGCACCGGCTGGTTCCCCTGCGACCAGGGCTGTGCGCCTGCTCACCCTTCGCTGTCGCAACAGCTGCATAATGCGTCCGGCCTGCTGATGTTCCTCTCGTTGACCCTGGCCAGTGCCCTCTGGATTTGGGCCGGCAAACGCGTGGCGGGTTCACCTGCGCTTGGGCGGTTTTCATTGGCCGGTGTGGTTGGGGCGATCATCACCGTGGTACTGATGGCACAGGCCGCCAAAACCGGCCAGTTGTTCGGCCTGTACCAACGGTTGAACTACGCAGTCTCAGTGATATGGGTTGCGGGGCTTGCACTGCACAGCTTGCGCCCTGCGCTGGCAAATCGCCTGCGCATCGCCACCACCTGAGCGGCCTAGTACTGGCCCCCAGGCATCTGAAGCGAAGGCAAACTTCGTTCTCCGTCAGATGCTTAGGACAGCAACATGCGAGTATTTCTAGCAACGGTGGCCGGCTGCCTGCTGGCCACGACTGCTTTCGGCGCGCAGGCCAGAACGCTGAGCCAGAACGACCGCCAGGCGTGTGGTTGGGGCTCGCAGATCGCCGCCGAGGCCCAGCAGGCCAAACTCTCCGGCGTGACCTTGTATGCCACCCGCAAGAAGCTGCAGGTGCGCAGGTTCGCCAAGCCATGGATGCGCATGACCGCCTTCGGAATCACCGAGCAGACCTATAACAGCCGCTCGCAGCTCAAGCCGGCAGCGATCAAGCAGACGTACTACGAACAGTGCGTTCAGCACGCAGTCGCAAAACGATAAGCCTCTACTTATCAGTGAGTTGCGACAAATATTTCATCCCAGCTATTAAGTCTTGAGCCTAGTGCCTAGCAGCCGGTCAGCGCCACTGGCCGACGCTCGCCGGCGAAGAACCACGGGCGCAGGCGTACGCCGATCAGGTTACCGGTGTACGCCGCAACCAGCCACAGCCAGCCATGCACGCTGCCCGACGCAATGCCGCTGAAGTAGGCGCCGATGTTGCAGCCATAGGCCAGGCGGGAACCGTAGCCCAGCAGCAGGCCGCCGATGACTGCGGCAATCAGCGACGGCAGCGGGATTTTCAGGCTTGGCGCAAAACGCCCGGCCAGGCCCGCCGCCAGCAGCGCACCTAGCACGATGCCCAGGTCCATCACCGTGGTCACGTCCTGCCACAGCGGCGCGGCCAGCGCCTTGGCATTGGCCGGAGACTGCCAGAACACCCAGCTGCCGACATCCACACCAAAACTGGAAAGGGTCTTGGCACCCCACAGGGCGAAGGCCGAGGTGATGCCCCACGGGCGCCCGGCCAAGGCCAGGGTGGCGTAGTTCAGCAAGGCCAGTGCGATGGCGCCCCACAGCAGCGGCCACGGGCCACGCAGGAAGCGGCGCAGGCCCTGATGCTCGCTGCTCACTGGGGCTTCCAGGCCACCATGGCGGCGTTTTTCCAGCACCACGGTAGCCCAGCCGATCAGCGCGAACACTGCCACGCTCACCACCAGCGCCGGCCCAACGCCCCAAGCCTGGACGATCGAGGTTGCCGGGAACGACGGCAGTGCGAACCACCAGTCAGCGTGGTGCGTGGCCGTCACCGAACCGATGATGAAGAACAGCAAGGTCACCAGCATCCTCGCGTTGCCGCCACCCACAGTGAACAGCGTACCCGACGCACAGCCACCGCCCAGTTGCATGCCGATGCCGAAGATAAAGGCACCGAACACCACGGAAACGCCCGCAGGCGCCACCAGCCCGGTCACCGGATTACCGAACAGGCTGCCGGCGGAAAGCGCCGGGAAGAACAGCATCACCGCCACGGTCAGCATGACCATCTGCGCACGCAGGCCGGCGCCGCGGCGCTCGTTGATGAACACCCGCCAGGCCGAGGTGAAGCCGAAGGCGGCGTGGTACAGCGTAAGGCCCAGGGCGGCACCGACGATCAGCAGCAGCACCTGCTTGAAGCCGGCGTTGAGGTTGAGAAACCAGGCGCCGGCCAGCAACAGGGCCAAGGCGATCACGGGGGCGCCCAAGCGGCGCGGTTCAGGTGTGGCGGTTGTGGAAAGACCCATTGGAATGCTCGGATTACAGTAAAACGGGCGGCGATTATAGCGAAGGTGCGGGTGCATGCCTGGGGGTATTTGCCGCCTTTAAGATCGAGCCCCGCCCGCGCGGCGTATCGCGAAGCGCTTGCCTTGGGATCTTCAGCGCCCTTGAGATCGAGCGCCGCCCGCGCGGCGCATCGCGAAGCGCTTGCCTTGGGATTTTCAGCGCCCTTGAGATCGAGCGCCGCCCGCGCGGCGCATCGCGGGCAAGCCCGCTCCTACATTTGTTGCAACGTGCC
>NZ_JBIBEB010000038.1:0-11957 GCF_042902325.1 Pseudomonas sp. NPDC012596
CAACAAGGCTGGCAACTATGGCCTCACAGGCCATGGCACGTTGCAACAAATGTAGGAGCGGGCTTGCCCGCGATGCGCCGCGCGGGCGGCGCTCGATCTGAAGGGCGCAGAAGATCCCAAGGCAAGCACTTCGCGAAGCGCCGCGCGGGCGGCGCTGGATTTATGCATCACCAAAGATCCCAAGGCAGGCACCTGCCAGCCAACCCCTTATCTCCCGCCAAAACCCCAACCCCCAACTTTTCCGTATACAAAAACAACCATTCCTGGTTACATTACCCCCGCGCCTACGACACCGGTCATCGCCGCTGCGTATTGCGACAGGCCTGAAGCCATGCATTACCCCTACCCGCTCGCCCTCTCCGAGCCCCCTGCGCGAATCGATGCATTCGCCGCTATTTCGTTACTCCGGCAGCCCACCCTTCGCCCCACATCGAGCCTATGCGCCTCGACGGCGTCGACGCGCGCGCTGCAGCCCTGACCTACCCTGCCAACCACGTAGTGTTTGCCACACTGCACCTGGTTTCCAGGGCCTGGCTCTAGTCGAAAACCGGGTGTCCATACACACAGATTGCAACCCGCACCCCTCACGGGAAGGAACACCAATGCCCAAGACTTTGCTGATAAAAAACGCCGAACTGCTGGTGACGATGGACGGCGAACGCCGCGAGATCAGACGCGGCGGCGTGTATATCGAAGACAACCTGATCAAGCAGGTCGGCCCCAGCGACGAGCTGCCCCAGCACGCTGACGAAATCCTCGACATGACCGGCAAGGTGGTCATCCCGGGGTTGGTCAACACCCACCACCACATGTACCAGAGCCTCACCCGTGTGGTGCCAGCGGCCCAGGACGGCGAGCTGTTCAACTGGCTGACCAACCTGTACCCGATCTGGGCACGGCTGACCCCCGAGATGATCGCGGTGTCGACCCAGACGGCCATGGCCGAGCTGATCCTCTCGGGCTGCACCACCTCCAGCGACCACCTGTACATCTACCCCAACGGTTGCAAGCTCGACGACAGCATCCACGCCGCCGGCGAAATCGGCATGCGCTTCCACGCCGCGCGCGGCAGCATGAGCGTCGGCCGCAGCCAGGGCGGGCTGCCACCGGATTCGGTGGTGGAAAAGGAAAGCGACATCCTCAAGGAATCGCAGCGCCTGATCGAGGACTACCACGACGCCAGCCACGGCTCGATGCTGCGCGTGGTGGTGGCGCCCTGCTCGCCGTTCTCGGTCAGCCGTGACCTGATGCGCGAAGCCGCGGTGCTGGCGCGCAACTACGGGGTGTCGCTGCACACCCACCTGGCCGAAAACGTCAACGACATCGCCTACAGCCGCGAGAAGTTCGGCATGACCCCGGCCGAATACGCCGAAGACCTGGGCTGGGTCGGCCACGATGTCTGGCACGCCCACTGCGTGCAACTCGACCAGCACGGCATTGAGCTGTTCGCCCGCACCGGCACCGGTGTGGCCCACTGCCCATGCTCGAACATGCGCCTGGCCTCGGGCATCGCGCCGATCCGCAAGATGCGCGACCACGGTGTGCCGGTAGGCCTGGGCGTCGATGGTTCGGCCTCCAACGATGGCGCCAGCATGATCGGCGAAGTGCGCCAGGCGCTGTTGCTGCAGCGTGTCGGCTTTGGCCCCGATGCGATGACCGCTCGCGAGGCGCTGGAAATCGCCACGCTCGGCGGCGCCAAAGTGCTCAACCGTAACGACATCGGTGCCCTGGCGCCGGGCATGGTCGCCGACCTGGTGGCCTTCGACCTCGGGCATGTGTCCTACGCCGGTGCTCACCACGACCCGCTGGCGGCGCTGGTGTTCTGCACCCCGACCCAGGTCCACACCAGCGTGATCAACGGGCGTGTGGTGGTCAAGGATGGCCGCATCACCACCGTCGACCTGCCACTGGTGCTCGAGCGCCACAACCAACTGGCCCGCCAGCTGGTCATCGGCGAGTAATGCAAAACAGCCGTTGCGCACTGCAAAGCGCGTAACGGCCAAACCCCTGTTCCAGAGTTCACCCACCGCGACTGAAACCGTGCTGTTAGACGCATTAAAAAAACAAAAGCGAGCTACTCACCATGACTTCACCCGCTACACCTCGTCCGGAAGACGAGAACCTCGGCGTTGGCGCCAATGTGGCCTATGGGCTGCAACATGTGCTGACGATGTATGGTGGCATTGTTGCCGTACCGCTGATCATCGGCCAGGCGGCCGGCCTGACCCCGGCTGAAATCGGCCTGCTGATCGCCGCCTCGCTGTTTGCCGGCGGCTTGGCGACGCTTCTGCAGACCCTCGGTATTCCGTTCTTCGGTTGCCAGCTGCCGTTGGTCCAAGGGGTGTCCTTCGCGGGCGTGGCGACAATGATCGCGATCATCGGCAGTGACGGCCGGGTTGGCCTGTCGGTGGTGTTTGGCGCTGTGATCGCGGCGTCATTGATCGGGCTGCTGATCACGCCGCTGTTCTCGCGCATCACGAAATACTTCCCACCCCTGGTGACGGGCATCGTCATCACCACCATCGGCCTGACCCTGATGCCGGTCACGGCGCGCTGGGCCATGGGCGGCAACAGCCAGGCAGCAGATTTTGGCAGCATCGCCAACATCGCCCTGGCGGCCTTCACCCTGGCCACCGTGCTGTTGCTGAGCAAGCTGGGCAGCGCCACCCTCTCGCGCTTGTCGATTTTGCTGGCGATGGTGATCGGTACGCTGGTGGCCGTGGCCTTTGGCATGGCCGACTTTTCCAATGTGCTCGACGGCACGCTGGTCGCCTTGCCTCAATTGATGCCACTGGGCGCGCCCGAATTCCGGGTTGCGGCGATCATCTCGATGCTGATCGTGATCGTGGTAACCATGGTCGAAACCTCTGCCGACATTCTCGCCGTCGGCGAAATCATCGGCACCAAGGTCGATTCGAAACGGTTGGGTAATGGCTTGCGCGCCGACATGATCTCCAGCGTTTTCGCGCCGGTGTTCGGCTCCTTCACCCAGAGTGCCTTCGCGCAGAACGTCGGCCTGGTTGCCGTGACCGGCGTGAAGAGCCGCTATGTGGTGGCCACCACCGGCCTGATCCTGGTGACCCTTGGCCTGCTGCCGGTGATGGGCCGGCTGATTGCCGCGGTGCCTACCTCGGTGCTGGGCGGCGCGGGCGTGGTGCTGTTCGGCACCGTCGCGGCCAGCGGCATCCGCACCTTGGCCCAGGTGGACTACCGCAACAACATGAACCTGATCATCGTTGCCACCTCGATCGGCTTTGGCATGATCCCGATCGCCGCGCCAGGCTTCTACCACCACTTCCCGGCCTGGTTCGAGACGATCTTCCACTCCGGCATCAGCTCGGCGGCGATCATGGCGATCCTGCTCAACCTGCTGTTCAACCACCTGCGTGCCGGCAACTCCGACCAGCAGTCGGTGTTCGTCGCCGCCAGCGAGCGCACCTTGCGCTACCGCGACATTGCCGGGCTCAACGAAGGTGACTTTTTCCGTGATGGCAAGCTGTTCGACTGTGACGGTAACGAAGTGCCGATCAGCGAGGCCGACGACGGCCACGGCGAGGCTCCGGCGCCGCGCAAGAAGCGCCCTGAGCACGTGCATTGACTGGCAGCGGCGCCCAGGCGCCGCTTTATTTCGGGGCCGGTTTTACAGCACTTTCACCGCTCGCCCAATGAACTGCACAGGCCCCGTTGGCCGACCGGTTGGCGAGCCGCCGGCCTTCTCCAGGGTCAACTCGAACAGTTGGTTGGCTTCCAGCGGCGGCAGGTCGTGCGCGGGCACGCGGTATTGCTCACCCGGCTTGACCAGGCCCAACGATACCGGGGCCTGCCACTGCTCGCCTTTGGTCCAGAACTGCAGCACCTTGTCGCTGGGTACCGGGAACTGGCCCAGAGGAATCAGCTGAATGCTGCGCGCGTCGCTGGCCTGCACCACCCAACCTGCAGCACTGTCAGCCGGTGCAACCAGCACCACCAGGTAAGACGGCGCCGGCGCTTGGGTGGTCAGCAGCGTAAATGCCAGCAGCAGGCTCGCAAGCACACCGGCGCCGGCCATGCCTTGCCACAGCGCCAAGCGTTGCCACCAGCGCGGTGGCTGTGCAGGTTGTTGCACATCAAGGCTGCGGTCGATCCGGCGCCACAAGCGCGCGCTGGGTGCCACCGGCGTGGCCAGTGCATTGAGCGACAGTAGCCGTTGCTCCCAGGCATCCACGGCGGCACGTAGCTGCGCGTCTTCGCCGAGGCGCTTCTGCACGGCCTGGTGCTGCTCTGCCGACAAAGTGCCCAGCACATATTCCCCGGCAAGCGCGTCGTGCGCTTCTGCCGTTTCGCCCTGCGCTTTCTTCATCCCATGCACTCCCGCAACGCCTTCAGGCTGCGCTTGATCCAGGCCTTGATGGTGCCCAGCGGCGTGTTCAGCAAACTGGCGATCTCGGCATGGCTGCACCCGTCGACATACGCATGCAGGATGCACAGCTTGCGTGCAGGCTCCAGCTGCTCAAGGCAGCGATGAACCTTGGCCGAATCCGCTTGCAGGTCGATATCCCCGGCAAAGGGCGCAGGGGTGAAAGCCGCCTCGTCAAACACCACTTCCCGCCGGGTATCGCGAATGAAGTTAAGCGCCAGATGGCGAGTGACGCTGTAGATCCAGCCACGCGCCGAGCCGCGCGCAGGGTCGAAGCTGGCGGCGCGGGTCCAGATGCGGACAAAGGCGTCGTGCAAGATATCTTCGGCCGTCGCATCGTCGCGGGCGATACGCCGCGCGACGCCCAGCAAGCGTGCGCCCTCCTCCTCGTAGAGTGCATGCAATGCGCGCCGGTCACCCTGCGCGCAAGCCTGGAGGCAACGTTGATAATCGAACGGAGGCAAAGGTGAGTTCAATGCAAGGTCCCTGGGCGGCACCCCAGCCAAGTGACTGGGGCTTGTCGATAGCGTAGACGCCAGCCACTCACCTGCCTGGTTCGGTCACCTTCATTTTGCCGCCCAGAAGATGTAGTCAGCCTGGTAGTCGACGACTTTGCGCTCGCCCTTGTTCTGCGCCGCGCAGGCGCTTGCCGGCGCCACGCCGCCACGGGTGGCCAGGCGCTGGATGAAGCTGACGCCGGTCATGGCGCCCTTGCCCTCAGCCGGGTTGGCCTGCACCAGCTGGTAAGGCAGGTCGCCCTTGGCCGCTGGCGCGATGGCCAACTGGGTGCCGGTGACCTTCGAGCCGTCCTTCGCCTGCCAGGTGGCGGGCGGCCCGAAGTAGTCGCCCACTGGCTTGCCGGCCCTGTCGTTGAGCACGGCCTTGGGGCCGACGAAGGTCCATTCGGTTTGGCCCGGCGCATTGGCTTTGTCGCGGCATTCGTAGGTGATCTGGCCGACACCGACGGTCTCGAGCATGACCGAATGGCCGTCCGGCACCTTGACGGCGTCAGGTACGGAGGATTGAGCGTGGGCGGCCTGGTTGGCCAGTATCAGCACAAGGCCGCCGGCAAGCATCAGCAGGGTAACGGGGCTATTCATGGTGCACATCTCCTGGCGAGTAATCGACAGCGCGAAGTCGCGCTGCCTGTAATACCCGCCAGGATGCTGTTTGGATGCACCCCCCGATAACTATTTCGAGGGGCGCTGCAATCAGCCGGCTTCAGCCCGCACAGCCGAGGCTGCCTTGCGCAGGCTCCAGACGCCCCACGCCACGCCGATCACCGCCGCGGTGACGGAGCCCGACAACACGCCGAGTTTCGCTGCGCCCAGCGCGCCAGGGTCAGCGAAGGCCAGGTTGGCAATGAAGATCGACATGGTGAAGCCGATACCCGCCAGCAGCCCGATCAGGGTGATGCCACGCCAGGTGACACCTGCCGGCAGCGCACACCAACCCAGGCGCACCATCAGCCAGCTGACGCTGACAATACCCAACGGCTTGCCGGCGACCAACGCAACGGCAACGGCAACCATCACCCAGAACGGCCCATCGGCCGACAGGTCGACACCGGACAACCCGACACCGGCGTTGGCCAGGGCAAACAGCGGCATGATCGCGTAGGCCACCCACGGGTGCAGGGTGCCTTGCACACGGGTCACTGGCGGAACCAGCTCACGCTGGGCCAGGCGCAGGTGTTTCAGCGGGCTCATGAGCTGGCTGGCATCACGCTCCGGTGCCTTTGCCCGGCCCAGCAGGTCGTCGGTGAAGCGGCTGACGGCCTCCAGCGGGCGCTCGCTCAGCGGCATCGCCTTGACCGGCGTCATCAGCCCCAACGCGACACCCGCCAAGGTGGGGTGGGCACCGGTCATCAGTACGCCCAACCAGGTGATGAAGCCGGGGATGATGTAGGCATAGGCCGAGCCCACGCCGATCTTCTGCAGGCCGAGCACCAGCAGCAGGCCGATGGCGGCAACGCCCAGGCCGCTGTAATCGAGGCCACCGGAGTAGAAGAAGGCAATGATCAGCACGGCAATGATGTCGTCGATGATCGCCAGGGCCAGCAGAAACACCCGCACATTGGATGGGATCGACTTGCCCAGCAGCGCCAGCACACCCACCGCAAAGGCGATGTCGGTGGCAGTGGGCACCGCCCAACCCTGATGGTCGGCCGGGCCATGGTTGAACGCCAGGTAGATCAGTGCGGGCACCGCCACCCCGCCAACGGCCGCGGCCATCGGCAGCGTGGCCTGGCGCAGGCTGGACAGCGCCCCTTCATGGATTTCGCGGCGGATTTCCATGCCCACCACCAGGAAGAAGATGGTCATCAGGCCATCGTTGATCCAGAAGTGCAGTGACTGGGAATACACCAGCGAGCCGATGCCGAAGGTGATGGGCGTGTGCCAGAGGGCATCGTAGCTGTCAGCGGCGGGCGAATTGGCCCAGATCAGCGCCGCCACGGCGGCGATCAACAGCACGATACCGCTCACGGCCTCGATGTGCAGGAAGCGCTCGAAGTTGGCAAAGGCGCGCAGGGCAATGCGCTGGGCGCGAGGTATTACATGTTTTTGCATGGGCGCAAGAACTCCCGCTGGCGGCCCGACCGGCGTAGTTGTTTAACCTGCATCACTGCTCCGTGCAGCTAGCACCCGGGCGGCATTCTAGCGGAAAACCTGCCTGTCGTGTGCACAACCCGTTTATCAGCGGCCAGCCTGCTGCGGCTGAACGCTAGGATCTCGGGCAACCGGCTGCACTGGCGCGCACGGCGCTGGCCAGCTTCTGCAGATTGGCCTGCTGGGCGCCGACCAGGCTGCCGATGCTGTTTTGCGCGGGGGTTTGCACAGACGTCCGGCACGTCATCTCAGCCTGGCCAGGGCGTTGCAGGCGCCACACCGCTTCCAGCAGCGCGTACTGCCCCGGCACCGAATCGAACCGCTGCACATCCACCCGCAACAGTGCCCTGGGCGTGCCGCCAACCGGCCCGCCGAGCTGGTCCTGCAAGGCGCTGCGGAACTCATCGACCAGGTTGGCCCCCCACCATTCGGTTTCCAGGATCACCAGCCCGCTCGTGCCCTGGCGGATCACCAGTTGCGGGCGGTCCACCTGCGGCGGCAGGCTGACCCGTTCGACCAGAATCTTCTCACCGGCGCCGCGGCTCGGCTGCGCGGCAACCAAGGTGTGGTAGTTGTTAGGCGCGCTGCGACAGCCCGCGGTCAGCACCACCAGCGTGGCCAGCAACAGGGTAGGCAGCGTGCGCATTGGCTCATACTCCTTGGGGCATGCTCAGGGTTTGACGTCGTCCGCGCCTGCGGCTTTCGGCCGCCCGCGAATCAACGATTCGGGGTGACGGCCGAGGTAGTCCGCCAGGTCGCGCAGCGAGCGTGACATGCGTTCCAGTTCCTGCAGCGTATCGCCGAGTTTTTCCCGCTGCGGCGAGTTTTCGGCGATCGCCGAATTGGCCGTGCGCAGGGTCTTCTGCAGTTCATCCAGGGTGCTCGTCAGGCGCGGCAGGGTCTGCCCGTCAACCCGCTTGGCGGCGCTGCGCAGCTCGTGCAGCGTGCCATCGAGGTTGCCGGCGATGCTTTCGAGCGGCAGCTTGCCGATGCGCTCGAGCACACCCTGCAGCTGCTCCTGGAGTTTTTCCAGGCTGCCGGGCACGGTGGGGATGACGATCGGGTCGGCGCTCATGTCGAAGGCGACCTTGGGCGCCTCGGGGTAGAAGTCCAGCGAGATGAACATCTGCCCGGTGATCAGGTTGCCACTGCGGGCCTGGGCGCGCAGGCCGTGCTCGACGAACGTACCGATCAGTTGCCGGGCACCGGCTGCATCCCCTTCGGTGTGCTTGAATACCTTGAGCATTTTCTGGTGCACCGGGCCCAGGCGCTGGGGGTAGATGGCCGCATCCACCACAACGGGGAAGCTCTGTTTTTTCGGGTCGTAATCCAGCGTGATCGACGTCACCCGGCCGAACTCCACGCCCTTGAATTCCACCGGCGCCCCCACTGACAGCCCACGCATCGACTGGTCAAAGCGCAGGCGCAGGTATTGCGCCTTGCCGGTTGGCGGTGCCAAGGCCGCATCGCGGTCGGCGAACAGCTCGAAGGCCTGCTGGTCGACAGCGGCCTCTGCGGGCGCTGCGTATTCGGGCGTGCCGAAGGCCAGCCCGCCCATGAGGATCGACGATAACGACTGGGTCTCGACCTTCAGCCCGTTGGCCCCGATCTGCATGTCGATGCCGCTGGCGTTCCAGAAACGCGTGTCGAGCGTGACGAACGCATCGTGGGGCGACTGCACGAAGATATCGATGTCCACGCCCCTGCCGTCGGGCTTGATTGCATAAGACACCACCTCGCCCACCGGGATGCGGCGGAAATAGATCGATGAGCCGATATCCAGCGAACCCAGGTCATTGGCGCTGAGCACGAAGCGCTTGCCCTTCTCGCCGTAGGTGATGGGCGGTGGCGACTCGAGCCCGACGAAGGTTTTTTCAGGCTTTTTCGACTCACCGGCATCGGCACCTATGAAGCTGCCCGACAGCAACGTGTCGATCCCCGAGATACCGCCGGCGCCGATGCGCGGGCGCACCACCCAGTAGCGCGCGCCGTCGGTGGCGAACGACTCCGCCTCCTTGGAGAGTTCGACCTTGGCCACCACGCCCTTGCGGTCCTCGGTCAGCTCCACCGTGGTCACTTCGCCGATCACCACGCTGCGGTAACGCACCTGGGTCTTGTGCGCCACCAGGCCCTCGCCGCTGCGAAATGAAATGCTGATCACCGGCCCTTGCTGCATCCAGTTACGCACCACCAGCGAGGCGCCGACCAGCAGCGCCAGCACCGGGACGATCCACACCAGCGAAACACTGAAGCGCCGTGTGCGCACCTGCGCCTGGCCGGGCCGTGCGTGGTTCTCAGTCTCCAGCGCCATCGCCGTGCTCCCCGTGGTGTGGTTGGTCGTCCCAGATCAGGCGTGGGTCGAAGCTCATGGCCGCGAACATGGTCAGCACCACCACCAGGCCGAAAAACAGAATGCCCAGGCGCGGCTCGATGGTGCCCAGCCCGCGCAGCTGCACCAGCGCAGCCACCAGCGCCACCACCATGACGTCGAGCATCGACCAGTAGCCGATCAGCTCGACGCAGCGAAACAGCTGCGAGCGCTGCCGCCGTGCCCAATGGCTATGGCGCTGGGCGGTGAACAGCAGCAACCCGAGGGAGACGAACTTTATCGCCGGCACGCCGATGCTGGCGATGAAGATGATCAGCGCGATGTCCCACGCGCCGGCCTCCCAGAACTCCAGCACGCCGCCAACGATAGTGCTGTCGCTGCCCTGGCCGAGCATTTCGGTGTTCATCACTGGCAGCACATTGGCCGGTATATAGAAGATCAACGCAGCGAACAGAAACGCCCAGCCACGGGCGATGGGGTTGGCTTTGCGCCGGTGCAGCGGCGCGCCACAGCGGTCGCACTGGTGCTGGCCCAGGCGCAGGTCACAGGCCTGCCCGCAGCCGTGGCACAGGCACAAGCCCAGCTCGCCGGCCAGCGCCGGGGCACTCATACCTGCCCCCACAGGTCGCGGATATCGCGCCCGGCAATGAAGATCATCAACACGCTCAGCACCGCCAGGGCGATCAGCCCGATGCCCGGAATCACATCGAGCAGGCCCGCCAGTTTGATCACCGCTACCATCGCCCCCAGCAGGCACACCTCCAGCATGCTCCAGGGCCGCAGTTTTTCCAGCGCCCGCATGCAACTGGCAAAGCCGGGGGCACGGCGCCCGCCCACTGCGAAACCCAGCACCCAGCACAGCAGGGCAATCTGCAGCACGGGGGCGAAAATGATCGCCAGCGCCAGCACCAGGGCAATGAAGGTGATGCTGCCTTGGCTGAGGACCAGCACCGAATCCCACAACGTCGCCGAGTTGCTCAGGCCGCCCATGCTGATGGTCATTACCGGGTAGGCATTGGCGAACACCAGCAGCACGCCGCCGGTCACGCACAGGGCCAGGCGCTGTTGCACGTTCAACGGGTTGTGGCGGTACAGCACGCCGCCGCAGCGCAGGCATGCCGCACTCTGGTGGCGCTGCAGGGGGGCGCGCTGGTAGACCGCGTCGCAATATTCGCAAATGATCACGTCATCTGCCCTCTGCTCCGCTGCACCTGCCTGAGTGCCGTTCATGGCGCGACGACTCCTGGGCCGCTGGCAGGGCCGTCATCGACCCATTGCCAGAACAGCATGTAACCCACCGCCAGGATCACCGGCCCGATGAACAGCCCGATGAAGCCGCCCGCAACCATGCCGCCCAGGGCGCCGATCAGCACTACTGGCATCGGCACATTCACCCCGCGCCCCAGCAAAAGCGGTTTGAGGACGTTGTCCGCCATGCCTGCCAGCACGCTGTATACGGCGAAGACCACGCTGGCCACGCTGACGCCTTCGGTAAAGAACACGAAGCACACCACCGGCACGGTAATCAGCAGTACTGGCAGCTGCATGATGCCCAACAACAGCACCACGATGGCCAACAGCCCCGCGCCGGGTATGCCCATGACCACGAAACCGACGCCCACCAGCACCATCTGCACGAAGGCGATGCCTACCACCCCCTGGGCTACCGCACGGATGGTCGCGGTGCACAGTGCAGCGATCTGCGGGCCACGCTCGGGGCCGGAAATGCGCGTGCCTATGCGCACGGCGCTACGTTCGCCGTTGTCGCCGTAGGCCATGACGATACCCGACAGAATCAGCGCACCGACAAACAGCAGAAAGCCCGTGCCCACACCCGCCAACTTGCCCAGCACGACCATGCCAATGCCCTTCAGGTGCGGCGCCACGCCCTGCACCAGGCCGGTTGCATCGGTGGCGGCCTGCTGCCACACGGTGAACAGCTGCGGCCCTATCAACGGCCAGGCCTGCACGTCGGGATTCGCCGCTGGAATGTGCCATGCCCCGCTGTCGAACAGCTCCAGGCCCGCGCGCACCGACTCGCCGATGGACACCGCCAACAGGTAGATGGGCACCATCAGGATCAGCAGGGTAATCAGCACGATCAGGCTGGCGGCATGCCCAGGCTTGAGCCCCAGGCGATGGCGCAATCGCCCGTGCAAGGGGTAGAAGGTGATTGCCAGGATGACTGCCCACAGCATCAGGCCGAGGAAGGGACGGAAGACTTCGTAGCACGTCACCACCAACGCGGCGACCAGCCCGGCACGGATTAACACGTCCAACAGTGCGCGGTTGAAGTCTCGTGCCATGGGATTCTCCAGGTAGCCCTATCTGCGCGCAGTGGAGCCTGTTTGCCCAGGCCTCAAGAGCGCGACCTGACATCGCGGTGCATGGAGCACTGCTTCACCCTAGTACAGGTCGATCGTTTTTGCGCAGCGCGATAGGTCTTGGCTGGCTGACAGGGCTTGCCTTGGGATCTTGCCGCCCGCGCGGCGCTTCGCGGGGCGCTTGCCTTGGGATCTTCAGCGCCTTTGAGATCGAGCGCCGCCCGCGCGGCGCTTCGCGGGGCAAGCCCGCTCCCACATTTGTTGCAACGCGCCGTTCCAGTCAGGCCATGGTTGTTCGC
>NZ_JBIBEB010000039.1:0-4899 GCF_042902325.1 Pseudomonas sp. NPDC012596
TGGCCTGACTGGAATGGCACGTTGCAACAAATGTAGGAGCGGCGGTGCGGCGATCCGACTTGCCCGCGATGCGCCGCGCGGGCGGCGCTCGATCTTGAGAACGCCGACACCCTATCGACAAGCACCCTTCACTCCCCCAGATACTACGTCCCCCCCCAGCCACTGCCAACCGCCCCAAAACACCTCTGACTGAACCGTTTTTTGTGCTAGGGTTCGCGCCCTGAAAATTCTGCCGTGGGGCCGCAAGCCCGAAAAAAATACTGCAAACCACTTGGCACAAGGCCTACAGCGAATACCCACTATTCATTCACAAAGTACGCACACGTTATCCACAGGCGCTCGCCTTGCAAAGCCCCCGATACCGCATTATCTTGTATCTCCAGCGCAGCGAACCACTAGATGTTGGGTTTCGTGTAAAAATCACAAACACAAGTCAGCAGTCGAATTCAAGCAATTTTTCTGGCTGAACTTCAGGTGATTTCAGCAGCCAAACCGCTCCTGCGGAGGCGACCGAGGCAAGCCCTCTGGGCATTGTTCGGGTATGAGTGTTGCAGGCAACGCCTGGTACTCATCAGCACCGGTTTTCGGGCTTTGGCCCAGAACCTTTGACTTCGGCCAGGGAGCGGCAAGCTATTGCCCCTTATTCCTGAGTCTGTCCCGAAGTCGGTACGCCCGAGCGGGCGGATGCGTGCGCATGCCGCATCCCCGCCTGGGCCATCGAGCAAGTGGACGGAACGGTGGGCGCCCAAAAGGCGCCTGAACAATATAGAAACTGTGGAGACACCCACCCATGCAAACCGACACAACTCGCGAGAACCCGCAGGCCCAAGCGCCGCAGGCCGCCGATTCCAACCAGGATCTGGCTGCCACCGCTCCGGGTCAACTGCGCGTGATCAAGCGCAACGGCACTGTCGTCGCCTACACCGACGACAAGATCACCGTGGCCATCACCAAGGCGTTTCTCGCAGTTGAAGGCGGCACCGCCGCTGCCTCGTCGCGCATCCACGACACCGTCGCGCGCCTGACCGAGCAGGTCACCGCCACGTTCAAGCGTCGCATGCCATCGGGTGGCACCATCCACATCGAAGAAATCCAGGACCAGGTCGAACTGGCCCTGATGCGCGCCGGCGAGCAAAAGGTCGCCCGTGACTACGTGATCTACCGCGACCAACGCGCCAAAGAGCGCGCCACCCGCGCCAACACCGACGCCGTGGTCGAGCCGCACCCAAGCATCCGCATCACCCTGGCCGACGGCAGCCTGGCGCCGCTCGACATGGCGCGCCTGAACACCATCATCAGCGAAGCCTGCGAAGGCCTGGCCGAAGTCGATGGTGACCTGATCCAGCGCGAAACCCTGAAAAACCTCTACGACGGCGTGGCCATCAAGGACGTCAACACCGCCCTGGTGATGACCGCCCGTACCCTGGTAGAGCGCGAGCCGAACTACTCGTTCGTGACTGCCCGCCTGCTGATGGACACCCTGCGTGCCGAAGGCCTGGGCTTCCTCAGCGTTGCCGACAGCGCCACCCACCACGAGATGGCCGACCTGTACGCCAAGGCTCTGCCGGCCTACGTCGCCAAAGGTATCGAATTCGAACTGCTGAACCCGGCCCTGGCCGACTTCGACCTGGAAAAACTGGGCAAGGCGATCAACCACGAGCGCGACCAGCAGTTCACCTACCTGGGCCTGCAAACCCTCTACGACCGCTACTTCATCCACAAGGATGGCGTGCGCTTCGAGCTGCCACAGGTGTTCTTCATGCGTGTGGCCATGGGCCTGGCGCTGGAAGAGAAAGAAAAAGAAGCCCGTGCGATCGAGTTCTACAACCTGTTGTCGTCCTTCGACTACATGGCCTCGACCCCGACCCTGTTCAACGCCGGCACCCTGCGCCCGCAGCTGTCCAGCTGCTACCTGACCACCGTGCCGGACGACCTGTCGGGCATCTACCACGCGATCCACGACAACGCCATGCTGTCGAAATTCGCCGGTGGCCTGGGCAACGACTGGACCCCTGTGCGTGCACTGGGCTCCTACATCAAGGGCACCAACGGTAAATCCCAGGGCGTGGTGCCGTTCCTGAAAGTAGTCAACGACACCGCCGTTGCCGTCAACCAGGGTGGCAAGCGCAAAGGCGCTGTGTGTGCCTACCTGGAAACCTGGCACCTGGACATCGAAGAATTCATCGAGCTGCGCAAGAACACCGGTGATGACCGTCGTCGTACCCACGACATGAACACCGCCAACTGGATCCCTGACCTGTTCATGAAGCGCGTCTTCGATGACGGCAAGTGGACCCTGTTCTCGCCGTCGGAAGTGCCAGACCTGCACGACCTGACCGGCAAGGCCTTCGAAGAGCGCTACGAGTACTACGAAGCCCTGACCGAGTACAACAAGATCAAGGTGTTCAAGACCATCCAGGCCAAAGACCTGTGGCGCAAGATGCTCTCGATGCTGTTCGAGACCGGCCACCCATGGCTGACCTTCAAGGACCCGTGCAACCTGCGTTCGCCGCAGCAGCACGTGGGCGTGGTACACAGCTCGAACCTGTGCACCGAGATCACCCTGAACACCAACAAGGACGAGATCGCGGTCTGCAACCTGGGCTCGATCAACCTGCCGAACCACATCGTCGACGGCAAGCTGGACACCGCCAAGCTGCAACGCACCGTGAACACCGCCGTGCGCATGCTCGACAACGTGATCGACATCAACTACTACTCGGTGCCGCAAGCGCGTAACTCGAACCTCAAGCACCGCCCGGTCGGCCTGGGCATCATGGGCTTCCAGGACGCACTGTACCTGCAGCACATCGCCTACGGTTCCGACGCTGCCGTCGAGTTCGCCGACAAGTCGATGGAAGCGGTCAGCTACTTCGCCATCCAGGCCTCCTGCGACCTGGCCGACGAGCGCGGCGCCTACGAGACCTTCCAGGGTTCGCTGTGGTCCAAAGGCATCCTGCCGCTGGATTCGCAACAGATCCTGATCGAGGCGCGTGGCCAGAAGTACATCGACGTCGACCTGAACGAGACCCTGGACTGGGCGCCGGTCCGTGCCCGCGTGCAGAAAGGTATTCGTAACTCGAACATCATGGCCATCGCGCCGACCGCGACCATCGCCAACATCACTGGCGTGTCGCAGTCCATCGAGCCGACCTACCAGAACCTGTACGTGAAATCGAACCTGTCGGGCGAGTTCACCGTGATCAACCCGTACCTGGTTCGCGACCTCAAGGCCCGCGGCCTGTGGGACTCGGTCATGATCAACGACCTGAAGTACTACGACGGTTCGGTGCAGCAGATCGAGCGCATCCCGCAAGAGCTGAAAGATCTGTACGCCACCGCGTTCGAAGTCGAAACCAAGTGGATCGTCGATGCCGCCTCGCGTCGCCAGAAGTGGATTGACCAGGCTCAGTCGCTGAACCTTTACATCGCCGGCGCCTCGGGCAAGAAGCTGGACGTAACCTACCGCATGGCCTGGTACCGTGGCCTGAAAACCACCTACTACCTCCGTGCCCTGGCCGCGACCAGCACCGAGAAGTCGACCATCAACACCGGCAAGCTCAACGCCGTTTCCAGCGGCGGCGACAGCGCCCCGGCTCAGGCCGCCGGCCCAGCGCCAGTGCCGAAGGCTTGCGCGATCGACGAGCCGGATTGCGAAGCCTGCCAGTAAGGCCTTCGCACCGCTGAGGTGAACATGCCGCCTCAACCGCCTTCGGGGGGTTGAGGCGGTATTTTTTTGCCTCAAGAAAAGGCCGCAAGCGGCCGTTACACGCACCACCACCCGTAGGTGCTGACCGAGATCAAAACACCATATGCTGTGCCGATAAAAAAAAATCACACAAGATATAGGATCAGATCTCATTTACGGCTAGACTCACATCCGTGTTTGAAACAACAGGTTTCAGGTGAACGGAAGCACGCAATGCCGGTCGAAAAATTACCTTCGCATGGTCTTTGCGCCGCCCCGATCCACCCTGAATTCCGGTATACTTCGCGCCCCCAAAAGGGTTGAGCTAATGATCGACTGCGAGACGCAAGCGCCGCTTGCCCAGACCGCACGTTTTATCGTGGCCGTACAGCTTTCAGGCGCCTTGGCCCCTCGCTCGAGGGTAGGACAAGCGCTGACTCGAACAACTTCAAATGTGACGAGAGCCCGCTCTCACTGCCTGCCGTAACGCCTGATGGGTCTTGCGCAGTACAGGCATCACCTCAAAATCCAACCGGTTGCCACGAGCAACCCTCAAGCAGGAGCCAAACCATGCTGAGCTGGGACGAATTCGATAACGAAGACGGCGAAGTCGCCGCCAAAAGCAACACCCCTGCGCAAGCCGCCGCTGCCGCCACCCTCGACAAGCTCGACAGCGCCGGCGGTGCCGCCGCCCTGGAAGCCCGTGCGGCCACCGCAGCTGACTCGGACGCCGTGAAACGCGCCAAGGCCGCCCTCGACGCCCTCGACGTCGCCGAAGGCCTGGCCGAGCTGGAAGGCTCCGCAGCCCGTGTTGCCGTTGACGAAAAGCGCATGATCAACTGCCGCGCCGACCTCAACCAGCTGGTCCCCTTCAAGTACGACTGGGCCTGGCAGAAGTACCTCGATGGCTGCGCCAACCACTGGATGCCGCAAGAGGTCAACATGACCGCCGACATCGCCCTGTGGAAGAGCCAGGACGGCCTGACCGAAGACGAGCGCCGTATCGTGATGCGCAACCTCGGCTTCTTCTCCACCGCCGACTCGCTGGTTGCCAACAACCTGGCCCTGGCCGTGTACCGCCTGATCACCAACCCGGAGTGCCGCCAGTACATCCTGCGCCAGGCCTTCGAAGAGGCGATTCACACCCACGCCTACCAGTACTGCATCGAGTCGCTGGGCATGGATGAAGGCGAGATCTGCGCCTTGCCCTG
>NZ_JBIBEB010000040.1:0-4794 GCF_042902325.1 Pseudomonas sp. NPDC012596
CGAGGCGAAAACCGCGTCCAAGCCTCAAATGTGTAAACCATGTCCCCGGTTTACTATGTAAACGATGTCTCCGGTCGTACACCCGCGAAGAGGCCGGTTCAGGCACATGACAAACAAAAACGCCACCCAATGGGTGGCGTTTGCGCATTCGAGGCGATCAATAATCGTCTTTGTCGAAGCGCCGCGCTTCACGCTGCAACTGGTACACGAAGCTTTCGATCTTGCGCTGCGCCTGGCCATTAAGGTTATGGAAGCGCACGCCGGCGAAGGTCGTGTTGATGCGTTCTTCATGGTGCAGGTGGCGCAACTCGACCATGGTGTCGACCAGGCCCAGGGGGTTGCCGGCCTTGAAGCGCTCGTACACCTGGCCCAGTTGCAGGCGATCTTCGACGTTACCGTCGAAGCGCAGCTTGCAGCCGGTGGCGGAGATGTCCAGCAGCTTGCCGCGCAGGGCGCCGTTGCCCTTGAGGTAGGCGCCGTCGAGGATCACATCGACCAGCTGCGACAGTTTCAGCGCGGCGCGGAACGCATTGCGGCGCTGGTGGTAGGTCATCTCTTCAGGCATTGCACCGCGGTACGAGCGGTGGCCGTCGACCTCGGTGATCTTCAGTTCGTGGTTGCATTCCCAGGCGATGCGCACGCCATCGTGGAAGCCTTCGACGCGGAACGGTTCGCCGTTCTCGATGAATCGTTCGCCGTCGCGCGGGATCATTTCGTCCAGCGCCAGGGTATTGCTGTCACGGTCCACATCCACCACGTAGCTCTGGAACCGCTGGCTGCGCTCATGGAAGGTGATGATCAGAGGATCGTGACTGTCCTGTAGCTGGCGCAGGTTGGCCGCGATCTCCAAAGGAGTGTTCAGCACCTTTGGTGGCTGCGGAGCATCGGTTTCATTGAACACGGGTTATCAATCTCCAGGCAAAAGCGGCACACGCAAGTAACGGCATTTTGCCAGTATGTTCCGTGCCTTGATAGAAGTAATCACACTTGGCTGAGCGCCCGGGGCTTGGCCAGTGGCGAGGTAGCGCCGCGGCTGTCGTAGAGCGACGGAGAATCGCCGCCCATGAGGATTCTGATCTGGTTGGCCGTCACGTGCTGCTGTACCTGAATGATCCGGCCATTGGTCTCGTTGACCTTCTGGCAGGCGTCCATCAACTGGGTCAGCACGTTGAGTTGCTGCATGATCACTTCACCGTTGGGCGACTGCGCTGCGACTGCCTGCACCCCGGCGCGGTCGGCGCTGAGGCCGAGGCTGGCGAGCAGGTTGTTGCGGCGGATGCCTTGCTGCTCGAGCAGGATGATCAGCGACTGCTTGCGGGCCAGAATACCCTCCAGCGGTGCCATGTCGCGGCCATGCAGGGCGACTGCCTCCTGCTGAAGCAGGTCGAGCAGTTCCTGGGTGGGGGCGATGTCGTCTTCGATCAATTGCAGCAATGTGATGTCGTGCATGGCTAACTCTTGGCTTTTAAAGCGTCCGTGAAGTCAGCGCGCCGAACGGTCAGCGCTGGGCTTCGAAATCGAGCAGTTTGCTGGCGACCCGGCCGGCATCGACCTGGTAGCTGCCATCTGCGATCGCCTGTTTCAACTGCGCCACGCGGGCACTGTCGACAACCGGCTGATCGCGCAGCTTGTCGCTGATCTTCTGCAACTGCTGGGCCTCTTGACTGAGGTGTACCGCTTCTCCGCTGGCGCTGGCGCTTTTCGGCGCTTCACTGGTTTCGCCGGTTTTGTCGGCGTTACCGGGGGCGGCATTGCCGCGAACGCCGCCCGTGATGGACGGAGAATTATTCAAACGACTGAAGTCGATGACCATGATCAGAAACCCCTGGGTATTTGGACGCTTGCCTTGTTTTCGGCCATCCCGAAAGAAACTTTAGGCACAAATGCTCAGCCGCCTGTCGGCAAGCCCGCGAACCCGTGTTCTGACACAGTTTAGGAAAAGCGGTTCCCAACCGCCAGCCCAATCTACATGGCGACCTCGACCTGGCCGGGGCCGGTTATCCGGGCCTTTACCACCCGTTGCGAATTCAGGTTGCGCACCCGTATCTGCTCACCCTGGCCACCCTTGCTCAGGGCCTCGCCAGGCATGCGCACGCTGAGGCTGCCGCTGCGGGCGATGATGACGACGTGGTCGCCCTTCTGCACCACCTCGGCCTGCTCCAGATGCTGCGGGGTGAGCACTTGGTCGATGACCGTCGGGCGCAGCATCTTCATGCCCACTGCTTGGTCCAGGTCGGTGAGAAAGCCCTGGCCGAGGGTGCCGACGTCGCGTTCGCGCAGGGCCACGTCGCCTTCGCTAACGACGTTCTGGCGCTTGAGTGGGCGGGTCACCACCACCACATCGCGGAACACCCGCACGGTGGCCGGCACGAAGATCGTCCACGGCGCACTGCCGTCGCAGCGCACCCGCACGGTCACCCGGCCCAGCGGCTGCGCAGGGCTCTCCAGCGAGGCGTCCAGCGGCTGGCTGCACAGCGGCATGCGCAGGCGCGGGTCGAGCGGGTTGACCTGGATCTCGTAGCGCCCTGCAGTCTGGGTGGTGGCCAGGTAATCCTCGACGGTGAATTCAAGAAACCCTTGGGTGACACCGATAAGCTGTTCAGGCAAGGTAACCGCGTCCGCCCATGTGCGAGCGCCGGGTGCCAACAGGCACAGCACGGCCAGCGAGCCGCTCAGCAGGTGCGTCAGTCGTCGGAAAATTGTCGTTTTCGTGTACATGGCGCTCAAAAAAGCAAAGCCCGTGCCGACTCGCTACATGAGTTGCTACGAAATGGCAGAAAGAAGAAGGAGTCAGGCATGGCGGGGGTAATGGATTCGGTCAACCAGCGCACACAGCTGGTGGGGCAGAATCGCCTGGAGTTGCTGCTGTTTCGCCTCAATGGCGCACAGCTTTACGGGATCAACGTGTTCAAGGTTCGCGAGGTGCTGCAGTGCCCGGACCTGACCGTGCTGCCCAGATCACACCCGGTGGTGCGCGGCGTGGCCAATATCCGCGGGGCGACCATTCCGATCCTCGACCTGTCGATGGCCACCGGGTTGCCCGGGCTGCAGGAAGAAACGCGCAAGAGCTTCGTGATCATCACCGAGTACAACACCAAGACCCAAGGCTTCCTGGTGCACTCGGTCGAGCGCATCGTCAACATGAACTGGGAAGAAATCCATCCGCCACCCAAGGGTACCGGCCGCGACCACTACCTGACTGCAGTCACCCGAGTGGACAACCGCATGGTCGAAATCATCGACGTGGAAAAGGTGCTGGCCGAGGTGGCGCCGTCGTCGGAGCAGGTATCCGCCGGTGTGGTCGATGCCGATACGCAGGACAAAGCCGTGCTGCTGCGTGTGCTGACCGTGGACGATTCGTCGGTGGCGCGCAAGCAGGTCAGCCGCTGCCTGCAGACGGTCGGGGTCGAGGTGGTAGCACTCAATGACGGCCGTCAGGCCCTGGACTACTTGCGCAAGCTGGTGGATGAGGGCAAGCGGCCGGAAGAAGAATTCCTGATGATGATCTCAGACATTGAAATGCCGGAAATGGACGGCTACACGCTCACTGCCGAGATCCGCAGCGATCCACGTATGCAAAAATTGCACATCTGCCTGCATACTTCGCTGTCCGGGGTATTCAACCAGGCAATGGTCAAGAAAGTCGGTGCCGATGATTTCCTCGCCAAGTTCAAGCCGGACGACCTGGCCCAGCGAGTGGTCGACCGGATCAAGGCAGCGCATTGAAGCAGCCGGGAGGCAACTCCCGGCACCAGTGATTGAAAAGAGGCCGCAGTAGTGTCTACGGGTAATTTGGATTTCGAACAGTTCCGGGTATTCCTGGAGAAAGCCTGTGGCATCCTGCTGGGCGAGAATAAGCAGTACCTGGTCGCCAGCCGTCTCAACAAGCTGATGGAGCAACAGGGCATCAAGAGCCTGGGCGAGCTGGTGCAGCGCATCCAGACCCAGCCGCGTGGCGGCTTGCGCGAACAGGTGGTGGATGCGATGACCACCAACGAAACCCTGTGGTTTCGCGACACCTACCCCTTCGAAGTGCTGAAGAACAAGGTCATCCCCGAGTTTATCAAGAACAACCCGGGCCAGCGCCTGCGCATGTGGTCGGCGGCCTGCTCGTCGGGCCAGGAGCCGTACTCCATTTCGATGGCCATCGACGAATTCGAGCGCAGCAACCTCGGCCAGTTGAAGATGGGCGCGCAGATCGTCGCCACTGACCTGTCCGGTTCGATGCTGAACAACTGCAAGACCGGCGAGTACGACAGCCTGGCGATCGCCCGCGGTCTGTCCCAGGAGCGCTTGCAGCGTTACTTCGACCCTAAGGGGCCGGGGCGCTGGGCGGTCAAGCCGGCCATCCGCAGCCGTGTCGAGTTCCGGTCGTTCAACTTGCTCGACAGTTATGCAGCCTTGGGCAAGTTCGACATCGTGTTCTGCCGCAACGTGCTGATCTACTTCTCGGCACAGGTGAAGAAGGACATCCTGCTGCGGATTCACAGCACGCTGAAGCCGGGCGGGTATCTGTTCCTCGGCGCCTCCGAGGCGCTCAATGGGTTGCCGGATCATTACCAGATGGTGCAGTGCAGCCCGGGGATCATTTACCAGGCCAAGTGAAGGCTTGCGGGTGCATGCCGTCGGTCTTCCGGGGGCTTTGAGATCGAGCGCCGCCCGCGCGGCGCATCGCGATGCGCTTGCCTTGGGATCTTCGGCGCCTTTGAGATCGAGCGCCGCCCGCGCGGCGCTTCGCGGGGCAAGCCCGCTCCCACATTTGTTGCAACGCGCCGTTCCAGTCAGGCCATGGTT
>NZ_JBIBEB010000041.1:0-3172 GCF_042902325.1 Pseudomonas sp. NPDC012596
AAGGCAGGCGCATCGGGGTTGGCCTGCACCTGCTGCTCGAACAGGCCGTGCACGGTCTGGGTCAGGTCGTAGGGGGTGGTGGTGGCGTTGAACTGTTCCAGCACGGTTTCACGCAGTGCCTGATCAGGTGCCAGCAACTCACCCACGGGCTGCAGCGCAGCGCTCTGGATCATGCGCGCCAGGACGTGCTCGAACTGGCTGGCCAAGGCCTGCACGAAGTCCGCGTGATACTCGCCGGCATGGCGCCAGTGCAAGGTCAGTTGCCGGCCCAGGCCGATGACCAAGGCCAGCGGGTAATGCCCTTGCTCACGGTTGTGTACTTCCCCGAAGCGCGTGCGCATGCCCTCGCCCTGTTGCAAGGCATCGGAAATCGGGTAGTTCTCGAACACCAGCAAGCTGTCGAACAGTGACTGGCCACCGGTCTGTGCCCAGCGTTGGATATCAAACAACGGGGTGTGCTCGAACTCACGCAGTGCCAGGTTCTGCGCCTGCAATGCATGCAGCCAGTCGCCCAGAGGCTGGTCAGCGCGAGGTGCAGCGATCACCGGCAAGGTATTGATGAACAACCCCAGCTGCTGTTCGATGCCGGCCAGTTCGGCCGGACGCCCAGCCACCGTGGCCCCGAACGCCACCGTGTCCTGGCCGCTGTGGCGCTGCAACAGCAGCAGCCAGACGGCCTGGAGCACGGTGTTGGCGGTAACTTTCATCTCCCGGGCAAATTGGACCAAGCGCTCTGTTGCCGCCTCGTCCAGCGTACTGTGCAGTTCACCTTCAGCTCGCGCCCCTTGAGCGGCTGCCACCACCAGTCGGGTGGGCACCTGTAACCCGGCCAGTTGCTGCTGCCAGAACGCTTCAGCGGCGTTGCCGTCCTGCTGCTCCAGCCAGCCGATATATTCGCCGTAGCTGCCTTCGTTCGCCGGCAAGGCGTGGCTGTTGTAGCACTGCAGCACCTGGGCAACCAGCGCCGACAGGCTCCAGCCATCCATGAGGATGTGATGGTGAGTGAAGATCAGCCGGTGCAGCGCCTGGCCCAGGCGCACCAGCGTCAGGCGAAATGCGGGGGCTACCTGCAGGTCGAAACCGGCCGCCAGTTCGTCGTCCTCCAGGCAGCGCAACTGCTGCTGCGGGTCATCGAGGTGGCGCCAGTCAAGCACTCTGAACGGTACCTGCACGGTTCGCTGCACAATCTGCAGCGGGCGCGGCAAGCCACCCTGCCACGCAAAGCGGGTGCGTAGAATGTCATGGTGTGCGGCCACTTGCTGCCAGGCCTGCTCGAATCGCTGCGCGTCGAGGTGGTGCACATCGACGCACATCTGGTTGAGGTAGTCGTCCCGCTTATCGTCGCCCAGCCCGTGAAACAGCATGCCCTGCTGCATGGGCGACAGTGGGTAGATGCCCTGCACGGCGGCAGGTTCGGTAGCGATTGCATCCAGTTGCGCCTGATTCAGCTGCGCCAACGGGAAGTCCGACGGCGTTACGCCCTGATTGGCCGCCTGCGTGCAGTGCGCCACCAGTTCATTCAGTTCCCGGGCATAAGCATCGGCCAGGGCCTGGACGGTCGCCTCGTCGAAACGCTCGCTGCTGTAGCGCCAGCCCAAGGTGAATTCACCTTCGTACACCAGGCCATTGAGGCTTAATTCATGTTCCATCAGCGCCTCGGCGCTGACCTCGGCGCCACGCTCATGGCCCACCGGCACCAACCCCTCGCCGCGAGCGCTACCGGCGCTGACCTGCCCCAGGTAGTTGAACACGATTGACGGCAGCGCCAGGGCGCGCAGGGCAGAATCATCTGCCAGATGGTAGAGCATGCCGAAGCCCAGCCCTTTGTCCGGCACAGCACGCAGTTGCTCCTTGATGCGTTTGACCGACGCGCCAAGCGCCTGCTCCGGGGTGAGGCGCAGCGGGAACAGCGACGTGAACCAGCCGACCGTACGGCTCAGGTCCATGCCCTTGAAACGCTCATCTTCACGGCCATGCCCTTCCAGCAGCAGGCTGACTGATTGCGCCCCGGTCCAGGCCGACAGCACCCTGGCCAGTGCCGTGAGCAACAGGTCGTTGACCTGGGTGCGATAGGCGGCTGGGGCCTCCTGCAGCAGACGCCGGGTAGTCTCCTTGTCCAGCCGCGTCTGTACGGTGCGGCCAACACGGTTGGCCTTGCCCCCCTGCGGGTAGTCGCAGGGCAATGCAGTCACTGCCTGCAACTGCTCCCGCCAGTACGCTTGCTGGGCATGAAGCGCGGGGGACTGGGCTTCGGCGTACAACGCTGCGGTCCAGGCCTGCAAGGCGCTGGTCTTGGCCGGCAGCGTCGGCTGCCCGCCCTGCTGCAATTGCTGGCAGACCTGCTGCAGATCTTCCAGCAGGATACGCCAGGAAACGCTGTCGACCACCAGGTGGTGCGCCACCAGCAGCAATAGCCGGCGACCTTCCGGCAATTGATAGACCACCGCCTGGAACAGCGGCCCATTGCAAGGATCGAGACTGGCCTGAACCTGCCCGGCCCGCGCGGCCAGGTCATCCAGGCCACTGACCGCGACACGGGCGAACAGGCCATCGGTGGCATCCACCGTGGCTGTTCGTGCCTGCCAGCTGTGCGCCTGCTGCTCAAAGCGCAGCCGCAGCCCATCGTGGTGGCCATGAACCATGGCCAGCGCAGCTTCAAGTTCAGTGTCGCTGTAAACCTCAGGCACCTCGAGCAGCAGCGACTGGTTGAAGTGCTGCCGGTCTACCTTGCAGGTCTCGAAGAACCGCGCCTGTATTGGCGTCAGCCGTACCACGCCGGTAACCGGTCCTTGGTCGGCCTGCACTGCCGCCTCGTCGCCGATACGCGCCGCACGCGCGAGGGCGCGCACCGTCTGATGCTGGAACAGTGCCTTGGGGGTGAAATGAATCCCGGCCTGGCGGGCACGGCTGACAACCTGGATGGAGATGATCGAATCACCGCCCAATTCGAAGAAATTATCGGTGACGCCAACCCGTTCGCGGCGCAGTACGTCCTGCCAGATCGCCGCGATGGCATGCTCCAGTTCGCCCTCCGGCGCCACATAGGCCTTCTGTGCCTGCGCCTGCGGGCTTGGCAACTGGCGCCGGTCAAGCTTGCCGTTGGGGCTCAGCGGCAGCGCTTCGAGGAACAGCCACTGCGCCGGCACCATGTATTCCGGCAGGCTGCGGGCCA
>NZ_JBIBEB010000042.1:0-2590 GCF_042902325.1 Pseudomonas sp. NPDC012596
TCAATGAAATCGAGTAGGACGGAGCACGAGAAACTTTGTCTGAACATGGGGGGACCATCCTCCAAGGCTAAATACTACTGACTGACCGATAGTGAACTAGTACCGTGAGGGAAAGGCGAAAAGAACCCCGGAGAGGGGAGTGAAATAGATCCTGAAACCGTATGCGTACAAGCAGTGGGAGCCTACTTTGTTAGGTGACTGCGTACCTTTTGTATAATGGGTCAGCGACTTATATTCAGTGGCGAGCTTAACCGAATAGGGGAGGCGTAGCGAAAGCGAGTCTTAATAGGGCGTTTAGTCGCTGGGTATAGACCCGAAACCGGGCGATCTATCCATGGGCAGGTTGAAGGTTAGGTAACACTGACTGGAGGACCGAACCGACTACCGTTGAAAAGTTAGCGGATGACCTGTGGATCGGAGTGAAAGGCTAATCAAGCTCGGAGATAGCTGGTTCTCCTCGAAAGCTATTTAGGTAGCGCCTCATGTATCACTGTAGGGGGTAGAGCACTGTTTCGGCTAGGGGGTCATCCCGACTTACCAAACCGATGCAAACTCCGAATACCTACAAGTGCCGAGCATGGGAGACACACGGCGGGTGCTAACGTCCGTCGTGAAAAGGGAAACAACCCAGACCGTCAGCTAAGGTCCCAAAGTCATGGTTAAGTGGGAAACGATGTGGGAAGGCTTAGACAGCTAGGAGGTTGGCTTAGAAGCAGCCACCCTTTAAAGAAAGCGTAATAGCTCACTAGTCGAGTCGGCCTGCGCGGAAGATGTAACGGGGCTCAAACCATGCACCGAAGCTACGGGTATCACCTCTGGTGATGCGGTAGAGGAGCGTTCTGTAAGCCTGTGAAGGTGAGTTGAGAAGCTTGCTGGAGGTATCAGAAGTGCGAATGCTGACATGAGTAACGACAATGGGAGTGAAAAACTCCCACGCCGAAAGACCAAGGTTTCCTGCGCAACGTTAATCGACGCAGGGTTAGTCGGTCCCTAAGGCGAGGCTGAAAAGCGTAGTCGATGGAAAACAGGTTAATATTCCTGTACTTCCAGTTATTGCGATGGAGGGACGGAGAAGGCTAGGCCAGCTTGGCGTTGGTTGTCCAAGTTTAAGGTGGTAGGCTGAGATCTTAGGCAAATCCGGGATCTCAAGGCCGAGAGCTGATGACGAGTTGCCTTTAGGCGACGAAGTGGTTGATGCCATGCTTCCAAGAAAAGCTCCTAAGCTTCAGATAACTGGGAACCGTACCCCAAACCGACACAGGTGGTTAGGTAGAGAATACCAAGGCGCTTGAGAGAACTCGGGTGAAGGAACTAGGCAAAATGGCACCGTAACTTCGGGAGAAGGTGCGCCGGTGAGGGTGAAGGACTTGCTCCGTAAGCCCATGCCGGTCGAAGATACCAGGCCGCTGCGACTGTTTATTAAAAACACAGCACTCTGCAAACACGAAAGTGGACGTATAGGGTGTGACGCCTGCCCGGTGCCGGAAGGTTAATTGATGGGGTTAGCGCAAGCGAAGCTCTTGATCGAAGCCCCGGTAAACGGCGGCCGTAACTATAACGGTCCTAAGGTAGCGAAATTCCTTGTCGGGTAAGTTCCGACCTGCACGAATGGCGTAACGATGGCGGCGCTGTCTCCACCCGAGACTCAGTGAAATTGAAATCGCTGTGAAGATGCAGTGTATCCGCGGCTAGACGGAAAGACCCCGTGAACCTTTACTATAGCTTTGCACTGGACTTTGAATTTGCTTGTGTAGGATAGGTGGGAGGCTTTGAAGTGGGGACGCCAGTTCTCATGGAGCCATCCTTGAAATACCACCCTGGCAACTTTGAGGTTCTAACTCAGGTCCGTTATCCGGATCGAGGACAGTGTATGGTGGGTAGTTTGACTGGGGCGGTCTCCTCCCAAAGAGTAACGGAGGAGTACGAAGGTGCGCTCAGACCGGTCGGAAATCGGTCGTAGAGTATAAAGGCAAAAGCGCGCTTGACTGCGAGACAAACACGTCGAGCAGGTACGAAAGTAGGTCTTAGTGATCCGGTGGTTCTGTATGGAAGGGCCATCGCTCAACGGATAAAAGGTACTCCGGGGATAACAGGCTGATACCGCCCAAGAGTTCATATCGACGGCGGTGTTTGGCACCTCGATGTCGGCTCATCACATCCTGGGGCTGAAGCCGGTCCCAAGGGTATGGCTGTTCGCCATTTAAAGTGGTACGCGAGCTGGGTTTAGAACGTCGTGAGACAGTTCGGTCCCTATCTGCCGTGGACGTTTGAGATTTGAGAGGGGCTGCTCCTAGTACGAGAGGACCGGAGTGGACGAACCTCTGGTGTTCCGGTTGTCACGCCAGTGGCATTGCCGGGTAGCTATGTTCGGAAGAGATAACCGCTGAAAGCATCTAAGCGGGAAACTTGCCTCAAGATGAGATCTCACTGGGATCTTGAATCCCCTAAAGGGCCGTCGAAGACTACGACGTTGATAGGTTGGGTGTGTAAGCGCTGTGAGGCGTTGAGCTAACCAATACTAATTGCCCGTGAGGCTTGACCATATAACACCCAAGCAATTTGCTAGCGCAGATTGCGGTGGTGAAGACGA
>NZ_JBIBEB010000043.1:0-1954 GCF_042902325.1 Pseudomonas sp. NPDC012596
TTGTTCCTCGAAGCGCTGCCGCTGAGCCCCAACGGCAAGCTTGACCGGCGCCAGCTGCCAAGCCCGCAGGCGCAGGCACAGAAGGCCTATGTGGCACCGATCAGCGATTTGCAGTGCCAGGTGGCTGCGATCTGGGAGGAGGTATTGCAGTGCGGCCCGGTCGGTCTGCAGGCGCACTTCTTCGAGCTGGGTGGGCATTCGCTGCTGGCTACCCAGGTGATCGTGCGCATTCGTCAGAGCCTTGGCAGCGAGGTGCCGATCAGGCTGCTGTTCGACTCTCCGACCCTGGAAGCCTTCTGCGATCAGGTCTCTGGGACCTTGCCGATGCACTCGAACCTGGATGAAGAATTGGCTAAATCTTTGGCGGCTCTCAAACGTTTATCCACTAGCGAATTGGAGAAACTAATTTCCTAGTAAGGAGTTTGGGGTGCGAGAGTTGATTGAGTCGGTTGGGGCGCTTCCCCTTAAAGAGCGCAAGGCGCTGGCGGTGCTGCTCAAGCAGAAAGGCATCAATTTGTTTGCCGTGGCACCGATCTTCAAGCGCGACCCGGCCGAGCCGTTGCAGCTCTCCTATGCCCAGGAGCGCCAGTGGTTCTTGTGGCAGCTGGATCCGGGCAGTACTGCCTACCACATCCCGGTGGCCCTGCGCTTGCGCGGTGCCCTGGATGTGCCAGCACTGGAACGGGCTTTCCAGGGCGTCGTGGCGCGCCATGAGGCACTGCGCACGACATTGCTGGAGGGCCCGCAAGGGGCCTTGCAGCAGATCCACGAAAGCTGGCCGGTGGCGTTGCGGGCGGAGCCTTTCGAAGGCCTGCCGGGGCTGGACCTGGAGGCGTCGCTGAGCGCCCGTATCGAGGCCGAGACCCAGCAACTGTTCGATCTGGCGCAAGGGCCGTTGTTCCGGCTGCGCCTGTGGCAGCTGGACGAAAGTGACCATGCGCTGGTGCTGACGTTGCACCACATCGTTGCCGACGGCTGGTCGATGCAGGTCATGGTCGATGAGCTGACACGCCTGTACGGTGAGCATGCCCATGGACAGCCAGCCAACCTGCCGCCTTTGTCGATCCAGTACGCCGACTATGCCCTGTGGCAGCGCCACTGGATGGAAGCGGGAGAGCGTGAACGGCAGCAGGCGTTCTGGCTTGAGCAGTTGGGGGGCGAGCAGCCTGTGCTGGCGCTTCCGCTTGACTACCCAAGGCCTGCGGAGCAGCGCTTTGAAGGTGCGCGCCTTGACCTGCAGGTGCCTGCCGAGCTGTCCGAACGGTTATTGGCGCTGGCCCAGGTGCACGGCGTGACACCGTTCATGTTGCTGCTGGCGTCGTTCCAGTTGTTGCTGCATCGCCATAGCGGCCAGGCCGATATCCGCGTGGGCGTACCGGTAGCCAACCGCAACCGGGTCGAGACAGAGGGGTTGATCGGGTTCTTCGTCAACACCCAGGTGCTCAAGGCCGAAGTTGACGGGCAACTGCGCTTCGATCAGTTCCTCAGCGACACACGTCAACAGGTGCTGGCCGCTCAGGCGCATCAGGACCTGCCATTCGAACAGTTGGTGGAGGTGCTTCAGCCAGAGCGCAACCTCAGTTACAGCCCGCTGTTCCAGGTACTGTTCAACCACAAGGGCGCTCCGGCGTCTACTGCCGGGCCCGCTTCGCAGGGGCCGTTGCGCATCGAGCAACTGAGCTGGCGCAGCCAGTCGGCGCAGTTCGATCTTGCCCTGGATACATACGAGCGCGTCGATGGGCTGGGGGCGTCAATCACCTATGCAACCGACTTGTTCAAGCCGCAAACCGCAGCGCGCCTTGGGCGCCACTGGCTGAACCTGCTGCAGGCCATCGTTGCCGCGCCGCAGGCGCGTCTGTGCGAACTGCCGATGCTGGACAACGACGAGCGCGTGCTGCTCGAGCAGTTCAACGCCACCACCACCCCCTACGACCTGACCCAGACCGTGCACGGC
>NZ_JBIBEB010000044.1:0-1945 GCF_042902325.1 Pseudomonas sp. NPDC012596
TAGTCGAGTTGCTGTTGTTCTCCTTTGTTGTCCGTGAAGGTGATGGACAGCAGATTGTCGGCAGCGTCGTAGCCGTAGTCGGTGGTGCCATCTTCGGTGCGCTTGCTGAGAAGATGGCCGATTTTATTTGTATTTTTACTGATGCTTGGAATAGAGGTTAATTTTCGAGTCATCCAGAGGAAAAAAATCTTCCTCCAGTTCGTAAAGGCGTATTGACCAAAAATTTTCTTCGCACTCCATCGCTAAAAAATCTTTTGCAGAGTAAATTTTTCTTAGTTTTGTGATTTTTGATTCGAAATTATTTGGATTTGCGATGATTTTCTCCTGGACCAAGTCCATGAACAGATTGTTGAAATAATGAAAGTTTTCTATTGTTGTGTTGCAGAATATAATTCTAATTGCGTCATCTTCTTTGGTTAAGTATTTAATTTGGCTGTCTGTATTGTCAATGCCGTAGCAGCCGGAGAAATCATGTCCGAAGAAAGCGAATGAAACTCCTAGGGGGTTGTTAGTACAGAGATTATCGTAGAATACGAGTCCGTTATTTCGATAGTCTTTAAGTAGGGGGAGTGTTTTTTTTACGATGGATAAGATGGCGGATGATCTTATTTGTTTGCTGCTGAGTGGTGTTTGCGCTTGTATGAGTGCAAGTGATAGTGGAGTCATTATTTTTCTCAGCAAATAGTTGTTTTGATATTGGATAGTGCGGATTGCAGGGCGCTACGGCCTGAGGCACTGTATTGGAAGCTAAATGTGTTTTTTGGAGAATGTCGATTTACGAGCGAATTGCATCCTGGGCAAGGGCGTCGTTCAGAGTATATTTCATTAATGTTAAGTTCTGATCTGTTTGCATATTTTGCCAGAAGTTTCTCTTCAGAGTGAAGCCCTCCAGGTGTGTTTCGCATAACCTCAATGTGTTCTTTGCCGTTGAGGGTGTATTTAATTGCTGCATAATTTGTTTTTGCCGCGTTGAAATTCCCTTCAATGATTCTTTGATTTATTACGCTTTGACTTAGGCCGTGCCCGTAAGGTATTTGCTCAACTGCTAATCCAAGAGGGTCAGCGTAAGTGAGTGAATTAGGCCCGTATGTGGTGAGGTTAATTCCTCCGCTTATGCCTATTGTGTCTTTTTGTGTGAAGCGACCTATGTCCGGGTCGTAGTATCTAGATACGTTGTAGTGAAGTCCAGTCTCTTCGTCAATGTATTGCCCTTGATATCGAAAATTTTGTTCGCGAGCGTGCTGCTTACAATTCCATTCATCATGTTTTCGGCCCCAGCCGTGATAATCAGCTCGCCAGATTGTGTTACCACTAGAATCAGTCAGCTGCTCCGGTAGCCCGGCCAGGTTAGTGTGCAAATAGTGAATTGCCTCGCCACCCGGTCTACCGTCGATGCGTGCTAGCGGTTCATAGCTATTCGGAGTGGCATACACATACAAGCTGGCCAAACCACTCTGCATCTCTTGAAGCAACCGCAGCCCTTGCCAGTGGAACAACACCCGCCGGTGCGGCTCTGGGTAATCCTTCTGATAAACCTCCTTGCTGATCCGCCTCCCCAACGGGTCATAGGCGAACACCACACGCTCGCGCTCCCCACTGCGGTACTGCTCCACGCAAACCAGCCGCTGCTCGGCGTCATACTCGAAATACTGCACCCAGTTGCTGCCGATCCGCTTCTCGCACAACCGCCCAAAGCGGTCATAGCGGTAGCGCTTGTCTTGATACACCAACACCCGGTTGTGCTTGATCAGGCCATTGAGCTTGGGCCCGTCGAACAGGTTACCGGCCTTGTCATACTTGAAATCCTCGACCTGCGTGGCTTGCCAGTGGGGGCGTGACTGTTGGACGGTTTGCAGTTGCTCGTTGAGGTCGTAGCCGTAACGGTTGCGTCCCGAGTAGCTCTTGCCGGTGTGTGGCAGGTCATTGAAGCACCCGATGATCCGTT
>NZ_JBIBEB010000046.1:0-1586 GCF_042902325.1 Pseudomonas sp. NPDC012596
GCGATGTTGATGGTCGCGCCGTTGCTCAGGGTCACGGTCATCGCCGTGCCGGCTGGGTTGCTCAGGGTGGCGGTGTAGACGATCTGACCGCCTTCGGCGACATCACCGGTAGCGGTCAACACCAGATTGGTGGTGGCCTGGGTATCCGGGCTGTCGGTGACGGTAGTGGTCGGGTTACCCGCAGTTTCGAGCTTCTCGTAGTTACCACCCGACACTTCACTGATGCTGTTGGTCAGCGGAGTATTGGTGTTGTAGACGTTGTTTGGCGCAACGAAGTCGACCGAGCCGGACGACTCGCCGACGCCGATGGTGATGCTCTGACCGTTGGCCAGCGTGACCACCAGCGGGCTGCCCGTGACTGGTGCCGACACCGAAGCGGTGTACACCACGGTACCGCCCTCGACCACGCTTGGAGTGGCGGTCAGGGTCACGGTCGACGTGTCGATGGTGTCGCTCACGTTGGTGACAGCTTCGGCCGGGTTGACCGCCAGCTTCTCGAAGTCACCGCCGGTGGTACCGGTGATGGTGGCTTTGACTTGACCGGCGTCTTTGTAGACGTCATCGGCTGGCGCCGCGACCGTCACCTGGCCAGTAGTCTGGCCGGCCGCGATGTTGATGGTCGCGCCGTTGCTCAGGGTCACGGTCATTGCCGTGCCGGCTGGGTTGCTCAGCGTGGCGGTGTAGACGATCTGCCCGCCTTCGGCGACATCGCCGGTGGCGCTCAGCACCAGGTCAGTGGTGGCCTGGGTGTCTGGACCGTCGGTGACGGTAGTGGTCGGGTTACCTGCAGTTTCGAGCTGCTCGTAATTGCCGCCTTCAACCTTGCTGATGCTGTTGGTCAGCGGGGCGTTGGTGTTGTAGACGTTGTTCGGTGCGGTGAAGTTGACCGAGCCGGACGATTCGCCGACGCCGATGGTGATGCTCTGGCCGTTGGCCAGGGTCACGACCAGTGGCGAACCAGTCACAGGTGCCGACACCGAGGCGGTGTACAGCACAGTACCGCCCTCGACCACGCTTGGAGTGGCGGTCAGGGTGACGGTCGACGTGTCGATGGTGTCGCTGACGTTGGTGACGGCTTCGGCCGGGTTGACCGCCAGCTTCTCGAAGTCGCCGCCGGTAGTGCCGGTCACACTTACTTTGACCTGACCGGCGTCTTTGTAGACGTCATCGGCCGGTGCCGCGACCGTCACCTGGCCAGTCGCCTGGCCGGCCGCGATGTTGATGGTCGCGCCGTTGCTCAGGGTCACGGTCATCGCCGTGCCGGCTGGGTTGCTCAGGGTGGCGGTGTAGACGATCTGACCGCCTTCGGCGACATCACCGGTAGCGGTCAACACCAGATTGGTGGTGGCCTGGGTATCCGGGCTGTCGGTGACGGTAGTGGTCGGGTTACCCGCAGTTTCGAGCTTCTCGTAGTTACCACCCGACACTTCACTGATGCTGTTGGTCAGCGGAGTATTGGTGTTGTAGACGTTGTTTGGCGCAACGAAGTCGACCGAGCCGGACGACTCGCCGACGCCGATGGTGATGCTCTGACCGTTGGCCAGCGTGACCACCAGCGGGCTGCCCGTGACTGGTGCCGACACCGA
>NZ_JBIBEB010000047.1:0-1302 GCF_042902325.1 Pseudomonas sp. NPDC012596
GCGGGCTTGCCCCGGGTACAAACCGAAGACATCGTTTACATTTCAAACCGGGAACATGGTTTACAGGCTAATACGCATGATCAGGAGGTATTTGATCATGCCCTGGAACCAAGACTCCCCCATGGATCAACGAATCAGATTGATTGGCGATTGGCTTTCTGGTCACTACACCAAAAGCCAACTCGCCCACCGGTACAGCGTTAGCCGCCCCACGATCGATAAGTGGATAGCGCGATACGCTGCCGGTGGAGCAGCGGCGCTTTCAGATGCCTCGCGGCGCCCCCATAACAGCCCTAACAAGACAAGCGATGAGCTACTGGCTCGTATTGTTGCGATGAAAGAAGCGCACGATAAATGGGGTCCGAAGAAGCTTATTGAGCTGTTACGACTAGAAGATCCAACCATTGAGTGGCCATCTCCGAGCACGGCAGGCCAGTGGCTGGACCGGATGGGCATGGTCCACAAACGGGGGCCAAAACGGCGATACGGGAAAAGCCCCACCAAAATGCGCGACGCCAACGAGCCGAACCAGACCTGGTGCATTGATTACAAAGGTCAGTTCAAGATGCTCAACGGCCAGTGGTGCTATCCGCTGACGGTTACCGACCATGCCTCGCGCGTCATCCTGGCCTGCAAAGCCCACCAGAACATCATGACGCAGCCAGTGATTCAGACGCTGGAGTGGCTTTTTCAGGAGCATGGCATGCCAGAGGTGATTCGCTCGGATAACGGCAGCCCGTTTGCTTCGGTCGGATTGGCCAGGATGTCCACCATCGCTGTTTGGTTGATCCGTCTAGGCATCTTTCCCGAGCGGACCGCACCTGCGCGTCCAGATCAGAATGGCCGCCATGAGCGGATGCATCGGAGCATGAAGCTTGAGTTGCCGATAGGCCACAATTTGATCGATCAGCAACTGCTGCTTGAGCACTTCCGGCACGAGTTCAACTATGTCCGTCCCCACGAAGCACTGGGGATGAAGCGTCCCTTCGAGCTGTATATACCCTCCAATCGCCCTTACCCAGGATGCCTACCTGCTGTGGAATATCCCACCGAAATGGCAGTGCGCAATGTTAGGCAAAATGGGTCGATCAAATGGAAGGGAAAGCTCTTGTTCATCAGTGAGGCCCTGGCTGGCGAGAAGATCGGCCTCAAAGAAGTGGAAGATGATGTTTGGGATGTGTTCCTGTGTTCACATCTACTGGGGAGGCTTGGACGAGGCGAAAACCGCGTCCAAGCCTCAAATGTGTAAACCATGTCCCCGGTTTACTATGTAAACGATGTCTCCGGTCGTACACCCGCGAA